>NZ_CP169639.1:2759170-3073340 GCF_042134615.1 Flagellimonas cixiensis | reverse complement strand
GTCCAAGGCTCGTTGGCGGAGCATGCGCTCCAATTTTGATGTTATGGAAAGGATTCCTCCCCCACCATTTTCATCACCCTCTTCACCTTCGCCGCCTTGGGCGGCATCTATATCAAATTCCTCACGGATATATCCCTTGTCCTTTAAATCCTCAATAAAATCATCGATGGTATAATCTTCGTCGGTAAGCTGATATTCTTGATCTAACTGACGGAGCCAATCCAAGGCCTCCTCCACATCACCCGAAGTGTGGGTAATGAGCTCCTGAAAAATCTCGAAGAGTTTTTCGAATGGGGTTTGTTCGGGTGCTTCGTAATTGGTAAAACGAAACCCTTTTCTTGTATTCATAGCCATTACATAAATGTAAGGTAAAATGCTGTAATGACTATGGCTTTAAAAAAACCTTAACGCAAAGGACGAAAAAAGCGTTGGGCCCTAGAAACCCAACGCCTGGGCATCAACCCACCTAAACTAATCTTCAATAAAGATATAACTTGCCTTTACCACTTGGCTAAGTCTGAAGTATCCATAGGCATAATTATCTGGATTGGTCTCGTTGATACAATTACCTTTTACGGTTATCGGAATAGATTCAAAAAGGCCCGTGCCGCCCAATTGTGAGGCAACAATGTTTATGTAATCATAATAGGCTCTTGAAATTCCATACATCTCAATATGCAACAAATCACCTGGTTTAAACGGTTCGATGTTCCCATTTTCATCCGATTCTATTTCGTACCACCAATCAATCTCATTTCCATTTAAAAATCTATCCTCGCCAACTTCCAAGGCAGGCAATAAATCACCTTCTCGTTGAAATTTAAATAGGTAATTATTGCCCTCTTCCTCTGGGTCGGTAAATTCGATGTGGATCTCCAATTCATCTTCATCAAAACCATCCTCACGGTCTTGATAAATATGGGTGATATCCGTTACAGGGGTCATGGTTTCCGTTGCGGTGTATATTTCTCCCTTGGATTCAATTCTTAAAGTATAAGATTGTCCCAATATGGGTTTAAAGCTCGTGGAAAGGTATTCTCCATTCCCTTGGTCCTCAAAGAAGTATTCTTCACCGGTAGAAGTGTTGGACACCACTACTGCAGCACCTTGGACCTTGGTATTGGCTTTGGTTTCATAAAAGGGCGTGGACTCACTTAACCTAATGGTCTGTTGGCTGCCTTCCGTTCCTTTTTCCCAATCCAAGGAAGCTTCAACTACCAATCGAATAGCACCTTCTTGTACATCTACATCGACAATATCCTCACAAGAGGCAAGTCTGGTGATGATCAGCGCAAATACTAATGTTTTAACTGTTTTCATATTCTAGAATTTAAAATTGTAGGTAATGGATGGAACAATGCCAAAGATGGCTGTACGTGTGGCCTGATTTGCCCCTGTCTCCAAATTTTGACCAAAGGATATGGAAGCTGCATTTTTCCGATTGTAAAGATTATATAAGCTGAGCACCCATTCTCCTTTAAAACGTTTGTCCCTATATTTTCTGGGCTTGAAGTTCAGGGAAACGTCCATTCTATGATAAGCTGGCAAACGGTCGGAATTTCTGGGGGCGTAACTGGCTATGGAAAGACCCTCATAAACATATTGGCCATTGGGATAAGTAACCGGTCTTCCCGATTGAAACACCAAATTGGCACCAAAGCTCCATCGATCATCTAAACGATAGGCACTGGTAATGGAGATGTCATGGGTTCGGTCAAAAGCCGAACTGTACCAATCTCCATTATTGATTCCTTTTCCACCTGCTCTACCACCAAGGGTTCCTTGTTCGGATTTGGAAAGTGTGTAGGCAATCCATCCTGTAAAATCACCCTCGTTCTTTCTAAGCAACAATTCTAGACCATAAGCACGCATCTCTCCGTTCAATATTTCGGTTTCTATGGTGTTTTGACCAATTAAATCAGACCCATCTATATAATCAATCCTGTTGTCCACTTGTTTGTAGTACGTTTCAATTTCCAAGGAAAAGATTTTGTCCAAAAAATTGCGGAAATATCCCAAGGCATATTGATTGGACAATTGTGGCTTTATATAAGTGCCACTGGGCGTCCAAACATCCAATGGGGTCACCGATGATGTATTTGATAATAGATGAATGTACTGTGCTGTTCTAGAATATCCAGCTTTTATGGAGGAGTTTTCGTTGAGAAGATATGCCAATGAAACTCTGGGCTCCAAATTACCGAAAGAACGAATCACCTCTTTTTTTGCATAATCTTGTTCCCCTATAACCTCACCACGCTCATAAATCCCCAAAATGGGATTGTATACCACGGGCTGATCGTTTGCATATTCGGATATAGGTTGGCCACCCAAACGGGAAAAGGAACTATACCTAAAACCATATTGCAAGGTTATGTCTGTGGAAAGTTTGTGTTCTGCATTTAGATAAACACTGCTTTCCAGGGCTCTTTTTTGATCTAATTTCAATGTGTTTACTGGTGAGGTATCAGCAGTTGGATTTACTTCACCTGGGTCAAACTCATAATAAATTGCATTGATGCCAAAATCCAAGTTAAATGCATCATTCAAATACTGTTTGAAATCGTATTTAATGTTGTAGTTATTGATGGATGAGACCCATTCAAATTCGTCTTGTGCAAACTCCAAGTCGTAATCATATTGACTTAGGATCAGCGAAAGATTTGAAAACAAGCGTTCATTAAAAATATGATTCCAACGAAGGTTGCCTGATGCATTGCCATAACTACTGTCAAAGCTATTGCCAAATTTAAAGGCATCTCGACCAAAATATCCACTCAAAAAAAGTTTGTTATTGCGGTCAACGCTATAATTGGCCTTAAGGTTCAAGTCGTAAAACCCAACACTGTTTTCATCACCAGCGGCTTTCAGCAACAAATCAATATAGGAACGTCTTCCTGCAATCAAAAAAGATCCATTCTCGCCAAAAATTGGACCTTCGGCAGTGAGTCTGCTCGAAATGATCCCAATCCCACCTGTAAGTGCAAAGTTTTTATTGTTCCCATCCTTTTGGCGAATATCCAATACCGATGAAACCCTGCCACCAAAACGCGCTGGAATGCCCCCTTTATAAAGCTTTACATCTTTGATGGCGTCGGCGTTGAATACCGAAAAGAATCCAAACATATGGGAAGTGTTGTAAATAATGGCCTCATCGAGCAGTACCAAATTCTGGTCCTGTGCCCCACCCCGAACGTGAAAGCCCCCAGTCCCCTCTCCATTATTGGTAACACCGGGTAACATTTGAAGCGATTTCAAAACATCCAATTCACCTAGGACTACAGGCATTTGTTTTACAGTTTCCATGTTCATTTTTGCCACGCTCATCTCTGGTTTCCGAAGAATGGCTTGTTCAGGTTCTTCTGCCGTAACAATAACTTCATTCAGTTCGGTGGAGTATTCAGAGATTTCAATATCATTCTTAAGGTCTTGGATAAGATTGATTTTTATAGCTACCTCATTATATCCCATGTAATAAATCCTAAGGTTGTATTCCCCCGCAGGGGCAGTAATGGAGTAAAAACCATATTCATTTGTTGTTCCGCCAATCGTTGTTCCCTCCAAGAGGACCGAAGCCCCAAAAAGGGTTTCCCCATTGCTTTTGTCTGTAATAGTTCCGCTTATGGTGTAGCTGTCTTGACCGGTAGCCAATACACAGCCCCAAAAAAACATCCATAACAACCAAAGGGTACTTCTTGTTATTTTGGGCAATTGTGATCTTCTGTTCATTTTTTGATGTTTTAATAATGGTATGTTTTTAAGTTTACAACCATAGACAGCTTTAAAAATGAAGGGTTGCACGAATATATTTTTTGTGAAGAATTTTATAAGTTTTTTGCTCAACCGTGCAACCCTTTACATTTGTGCTTGTCTTTAGCATCAAAGAAGGCATCAACCTAGACCATTTGGAAAGAGATATCCGTTTTACGCATAAATCCATAGTGGATCAATGCAAAGCAGGTAATACCAGTTCGCAATACGAACTGTATGCCTACTATGTAGATGCCATGTTCAATGTTGGGTTACGGTTTTTAGGCAATTCGGAGGATGCAGAGGATATTGTACAGGAAAGTTTTGTGGATGCGTTCAAGAATCTTGACAGCTTTAAGTATGAAAGCAGTTTTGGCGCATGGCTTAAGCGGATCGTAATTAATAAAAGCATCAATTATTTAAAGGCCAAAAGGCTTTCGGTGATACCCATGGATGCCCATGAATTTCACCTAGCGGATGAAGAACCCATTGAAGCGGAGGCCACCGATGTTGAAAAAGTAAAAAAAGGTATTGCCCAACTTCCTGATGGTTATCGGGAAATTATAAACCTGTATTTGATTGAAGGATTTGACCATGTGGAAATTGGTGAAATACTGGGTATCTCCACCAGTACCTCAAAATCGCAATACCATAGGGCCAAAAAAAAATTATTGGAAATCATCAATGAATTGTAATGGACAATTTTGAAAGACATATTAGAAATAATGCGGACCAATTTGATGAACATAAGGCTGATAAGGCCAAAATGTGGTCTAAAATCTCAGAAGAACTACGCAAGGAAGAAACCAAGGTTATCCCACTATGGCGAAAACCCATGTTGCGAATTGCCGCTTCCATTGTACTGTTGATGGGTATTGCCGCATTCATTGGATTAACCTTCTCTGAGCCTGATATGGATGCACAGTTTGTGTCCAAAGAACTGATGGAAATAGACATGTATTATAAAGACTTGGTATCCTATCAAGTTCAATTGGTCAAGAAGAATCCAAGTCTATCCGAAGAAAATAAAGCTGAGTTTTTGTCTTTTATGGATGAACTCGATGCTGAATACTTGGTGTTAAAGCAAGAAATGAAAAAGAACTTGGATAATGAACAAGTGCTGGAGGCCATTGTAGGCAATTACAAAAAGCGTATTGAACTCATTGAGAATTTATTACGGCAGTTGAACGATTCTAAAAAACTGGATGATGATTATGAGTATACATTGTAAAAAAACACTATGGATTGTCTTGTTGCTGTTTTCTACCATAGGAAGATCGCAAGAGAAAGTGTATAAGACCATAGAGAAGAGCTTGTCGCTTACAGCCACAGGCGAACTTCAGTTGGAAAACAAATACGGTAATGTCACCCTAAAAGGATGGAACCAGAACAAAGTGGCCGTTACCATTTCAATAACCGTTAACCATCGTAAAAAAGAAAATGCCGAAAGCTTATTGGAGCGAATCCATCCAGAAATAAAATCCAGTGACGAATATATTTCCATTGTTTCAGAAATATCCAACAAAAACACGGGCTGGTTTGCCGATTTTTTCAATAAGAACAACCCATTGGATTTTGACCGTAGCCATATTCAGATTGATTATCAAGTGTATTTACCCATAAATGCAGGATTAAAGGTTACCAACCGCTTCGGGGATGTGGTACTTGAAAACTTTAATGGACCCTTGACCGCGATGATTGAACATGGTGATCTGTGGATAGGGGAAAATCTTAATAAGGCGACCATTAATTTAAAATATGGAAAGTTAAAAGCCAAGGATATGAATTACGCCGATATAGATCTAAAAAATGGTGAACTAGACATGAATAATTCCAAAAGTTTACGATTGAAAAGTGATGGTTCCGACATCAGCATCCATTCTGTAAATTCATTGGAAGTGTATTCCAATAAGGACAATGTTTCTGTGATTGAAGTAGGTACTTTGTTTGGTAAATTGGATTTCACCACGCTAAAGCTGGAGCAATTGATGAACGAGGTGGATATGAAAATGAAAATTGTAGATTTTAGGGTCTACAAAATCACCGACCCAACCGCTAAAATAGTTATAGATCAAGAATCGGCTGATATCACCATTATGGTTTCCAATTTTTCACACCGATTCTCAGCTACCTTGGAAGAGGGAGTGGTACGCTTACCGAAATCTTTTGAGAATGTAAACTCAGAAATGTTGGACAAAGGACGCAGGCTCCGTAAAATCGATGCTACCTATGGAAAGGAAAAGCAAGGTAGTATTGTGATTAATGGGAAAAAGGGAATTGTGACATTGAACGATTAAAAAAAAAATGAATCAGTGCAACCTTTTTAAAAACACCTTGTCTTTAATAAGAATCAAATTAGAAAATCCATACAAATGATCAATCAAAAAACAACACTCCCCATTCTTTTTATGTTGATGGGTATATTGGGCTTTACCCAAGATAACGAAGGTGAGTACATAACGTTTAACGACCGTAAAAATGTGGTACATGGAGTCTATCTTGGCCTGTCCACCTACTTTGGCGAAATTGAAAATGAAGAGGCCTATATTGGAGGGTTAAAGGTAGCCTATGTGGCAAACCGACAATTCGAAGTAGGTTTTATGGCCAACGTGCTCTATTCTGAACAGAACATATTTAACCCTCGAACAAACAACAATGATGATATTGTGGCCATATATGGTGGCCTGCATCTGGAACCTATTTTATTTGGCAAAAACAGGGTGAGCCTATCCTTTCCAATTTTAATTGGTGGTGGAGGAGTGGGTTACGTAGACCATGATGCTGTGGTAAGGGATGAGAACGTCGACCTTAACGACGATGATATTGACGCCCTTTTTATTTTGGAACCAGGTATGAATGTGTTGTTCAACATTTCCAGATTTGTTCAATTGGAGGCCGGTGTTCGGTATAGATTGTCCAGTAAAATTGAATTGGCCCAAAGCCCCATTGATAGGATCAATGGCTTTTCTGCAGGAATAGGCGTAAAACTTGGTGTTTTTAATATGGGGCGAAACCGATATAGAAATCAACTGGACTAATGCGAAACTTCCATCAATACCACACACCGATAAATACCTTGCGCGTGTATACTAAAAATGAGCAGGTATTTGCCAAAAATAACGAAAGGGACTGGTCAGCTGTTCAATTTAAATGGGTTTCAATTCCTTTTTTTAATCTATAGAATTCTTTAAAATTCATCAACATCAATCAAAAATCAAATCAAAATGAAAACAAGAATTAAGATTGTTCTTTCCTTGGGGCTATTGACTCTTTTTACTTCCTGTGACCACGATGTCATTTATGCGGATGGCGAGGTGACCTCTATGTACCACAACATTAGAAACTATCAAGGAGTAAAGATATCAGATGCGTTCCATGCCTATGTCAATTTTTCTGATACCGAAGAAGAAATCCGAATTGCAGCCAATGATAATCTTCATGAAAAAATTATAGTTGAAAAAAATGAAGGAGTATTGGTTATTCAATTAAAAAACCACACTACAGTAAAAGGAGGGGCGGTAATGAATGTTTATATCACTACGAATAACATTTCCTCTTTTCAGCTTGATGGCGCATCAAAACTTACATTAGAAAATGAATGGAATGTGCAAGAAGGAGAGGTTAAGGTTTCCGGAGCTTCCGATTTTGATGGGGAAATAGTTGCAGATCATTTGGAAATATACATGGAAGGTGCCTCGTCCGCAAATATTCTTGGAAATGTTTCAACCTTGGACGCCAACCTTTCGGGTAGTAGTGATCTAATGGATTTTGGACTCAGCGCCTCAAATTTAGATATTGTACTTTCAGGTGCGAGCACAGCTTTTCTGTCAGTGGAAGAAACCATTTCGATAAAAGCATCTGGTGCCAGTACCTTTTATTATAAAGGGGGTGCCAACATCTTAAAAAGTGAGCTCTCTGGATCTTCCAGTATTATAAAAGAAGATTAAAGCCTTATTGTGGTCAGTGTCTCTTTTCCAAGATGTTGACCACATCCTTAAGGGAGAAATTCTTTGCTTTCAATAAAATCAAATAATGGAAAAGCAGGTCGGCACTCTCGTTCAAAAAAAGTTCTTCATTGTCATCTTTCGCTTCGATAACGGTTTCCACAGCCTCCTCTCCTACTTTTTGGGCAATCTTATTGATGCCTTTTCTGAATAAAGAGGCCACATAACTATCAGGATTATCCTGATCATTTTTTCTGGATGCGATGATTTCTTCCAAGGTGGATAAAAAACCATATTCTTGAAGATTCTCCTCGGCCCAACAAGTATCTGTTCCTTTATGACAGGTCGGCCCAACGGGATTTACATTAATCAAAAGCGTATCGTTGTCACAATCCACTTTCATATCAACAAGATTTAAAAAGTTTCCGCTTTCCTCGCCTTTGGTCCATAGCCGCTGCTTGGAACGGCTAAAAAAAGTGACTTTTTGGGTTTCTTGGGTTTTTTCAAACGCTTCTTGGTTCATATAGCCCAGCATCAACACATTTTTAGTGGTTGCATCTTGAATTATGGCCGGTACAAGTCCGTCTGAATTTTTATTGAAGTCTATTTGCATTATTATATTCTTACAGGAATTCCTTCTTCCTTTAATTCTTGTTTGAGTGTGTTGATTTCAATTTCCTTAAAATGAAAAACGCTGGCAGCCAAGGCGGCATCCGCCTTGCCATCCTTAAAAGTATCGGTGAAATGTGAAATGCTTCCCGCCCCCCCTGAAGCAATTATGGGAATGTTGACCAACTCCGATAGTTCGGCCAGAGCTTTATTGGCAAAGCCATTTTTAGTGCCATCGTGATCCATGGAAGTGAATAAAATTTCGCCTGCTCCCCGCTGCTCTACTTCTTTGGCCCATTCAAAAAGGTCTATTTCTGTAGGAACCTTTCCTCCTACCAAATGGACTTTCCAATGATTGTCTATTTGTTTGGCATCAATGGCTACGACAATACATTGCGAGCCGAATTTGGCCACCAATTCATTGATTAATTCAGGTCTTTTTACTGCTGAAGAGTTAATGGAAACTTTATCTGCTCCATTTTTTAGGAGGATGTCCACATCCTCCACGGAAGAAATTCCTCCTCCCACGGTAAATGGAATATTAATGGTCTCGGCTACATGATATACCAATTCCGCCAAGGTCTTCCGTTTTTCCTCAGTGGCTGAAATATCTAAGAACACCAATTCATCAGCACCTTCTTTTGCATAAATAGACGCTAGTTCTACAGGGTCACCTGCATCACGTAGGTCCACAAAATTGATTCCTTTAACGGTTCTTCCGTTTTTAATATCGAGACAGGGGATTATTCTTTTTGTAAGCATTAATTTTTAGTTTCATTCTTCACATTTAGGTCAACGTCTCCATAAAACCCAAGATCTTTGTTCTGCAAAATTTTGGTGTAAAGCGCAATTTGACCGGTATGATATGAAAGGTGTTCTGTTACATGGATAATATTACCTACACCCGAAAAGTTGAATCCTTGAACATATCTTTTACGCAAAAGTTCATTCAGGGGAGCATCGTAAAATGCTCTTTTGGCATCAGAAATGGTATCCTCTAGTTTTTTGATGAGCTCTGCTTTGGTAAAACCTGAATCGATGGAAAACTCCTCATCCCGCTTACGCTCATCTTCCAAATTTTGGATGGAAGCTATCCCGTATTGGGTAATGTTTCCGCATAAATGAAGGATGAGATTGGCGATACTATTGCTCGATTCATTGGGTTTTTGCCAAACCTGTTCTTCGGATAACTGATCCAAACAAATTTTAATCATGCGAAGGCTTTCTTTCATTCGATACCCGGCATTCCAAACCAATTCTTCCTGGAGTTCTTTTTCTTTATCCATTTTCTAGAATATAATGTTCTAATTGCTTTAAACTGATCTTGCCCTCATAAATGGCTTTGCCAATGATTGTGCCTTCACAACCTAATTCAGCAAGTTTGGGGAGTTCGTCAAAAGTGGAGATTCCACCACTGGCAATTAAATTTAATCCTTTTTTGGTTTGGGACAGCATTTTTATGTATAACTGGAATGCTGGGCCTTGCAGCATGCCATCCTTGCTTATATCCGTGCAAATCACATATTGGATGCCTTCTGATTGATATTGCTGCACAAAGGGAATGAGTTTTACATCCGATTCTTCTTGCCAGCCCGAAACAGCCACTTTCTCGTTGTTGGCATCTGCGCCCAAAATAATTTTATCAGCCCCATAAGTAGACAACCAGCCCAAAAAGGTCTCTCTGTCTTTTACAGCTATACTTCCTCCTGTAATTTGCTTCGCTCCACTTTCAAAAGCTATGTGCAAGTCTTGATCGGACTTTAACCCGCCACCAAAATCAATTTGAAGACTAGTTTTAGATGCTATGGATTCCAAAACTTTATGGTTGACAATATGTTTTGATTTTGCACCATCTAAATCCACCAAGTGCAAATGTTGAATACCATGAGCCTCGAACTCCTTTGCAACCTCCAACGGGTTTTCGTTATAGACTTTTTTGGTACTGTAATCGCCTTTAGAAAGTCGAACACATTTTCCGTCAATAATATCTATGGCCGGAATGAGTCTCATACTTATAGATTTAAGAAATTATTTAATATTTCACTGCCCACATCGCTGCTCTTTTCGGGGTGAAACTGAACACCATAAAAATTATCTTTTTGCAGAGCTGCACTATATTCCACATCGTATTGGGATTTGGCAATAGTTTCCGAGCCAATCGGAGCATAAAAACTGTGCACCAAATAGATATAGGCTTTCTCAGGAATATTTTTGAAGAGCTCACTTTTTAAATCCGAAATCTGGTTCCATCCAATTTGAGGAACTTTAACCTTATTGGAGAATTTAACCACATTCAAATCAAAAATGCCCAAACCTTCCGTATTTCCTTCTTCGGATGAATGGCACATGAGCTGCATACCCAAACAGATACCTAGGACAGGTTGTTTTAAGGTAGGAATTACCTTGTCCAATCCTGTAGCTCTCAACTTTGACATCGCAGAGCTTGCTTCCCCCACTCCAGGAAAAATAACTTTATCGGCATTTTGGATTTCCTCAGCATCATGACTTAAAATAGCATCAAAACCTAACCTTTTTATAGCAAATATGATGCTTTGGATGTTTCCTGCTCCGTAATCTATGATAACAATCTTCATTTATTCTTTAATCTTTTGTCATTTCGAGCAAAGCGAGAAATCTAGATTTCTAAGTCGTAAGCTCTTTCGAAATGACAGTTTTTATAGCATACCCTTGGTAGAGGGCAGCACCATTTTTTCAGCATCCCGTTTTACCGCCATTTTAATGGATTTGGCAAAAGCTTTGAATATGGCCTCGATTTTATGATGTTCGTTGGTTCCTTCGGCCTTGATATTCAAATTGGCCTTGGCGCCATCGGTGAACGATTTAAAAAAGTGCATAAACATTTCGGTAGGCATATCCCCTACTTTTTCACGCTTGAATTCGGTATCCCAAACCAACCAATTACGTCCACCAAAGTCGATAGCAACTTGTGCCAAACAATCATCCATGGGCAATGCAAAACCATAGCGTTCAATGCCCAATTTATTGCCCAATGCTTTTGAAAACAGTTCTCCTAAAGCAATTGCCGTATCTTCAATGGTGTGGTGTTCATCGACTTCCAAATCGCCATTTACTTTAATGTCTAAATCCATTTGTCCGTGTCGTGCCAATTGGTCCAACATATGGTCAAAAAAAGCCAAACCTGTGTCGATGCTACTTTTTCCGGTTCCATCGAGGTTGATTTTGATTTGGATATCCGTTTCGTTGGTTTTACGAGAAATTTCGGCGATACGATTTTCCAATTTTAAGAACTCGTAGATTTTTTCCCAATCATTGCTTTCCAGTGCAATGAATTCATCCAACTCTTCTCTTTTTACAGTGATTTCACCTGCCCCCAAATGGGTTTCATCGTTGATGAAAATACCTTTGGCACCTAAGTTTTTGGCCAATTCAACATCCGTCAAACGGTCACCGATTACAAAAGAGTTGGCCAAATCATATTCTTTAGAAAAATAAGAAGTCAACATACCGGTACCAGGTTTGCGGGTGTCGGCATTGTCCTTTGGGAATGTTCTGTCTATAAAAACATTATCAAATACTACCCCTTCGTTTTCAAAAGATTTGATGATGAAATTATGTACGGGCCAAAAGATATCTTCTGGAAAAATATCGGTACCTAACCCATCTTGATTGGTGATCATCACCAATTCATAATCCAATTCTTTGGCGATTTTACCCAAATACGTAAAAGCTTTGGGATAGAAAATAATTTTTTCAAAGGCATCAACCTGCTCATCGGCAGTTTCTTTGATAATGGTTCCATCACGATCAATGAATAATACTTTTTTGCCCATTAGTTCAATTCTTTTAAAATAGCTATCAATTTTTTGTTTTCGTCTGGCGTTCCTACGGTAAAGCGCAACGTGTTTTTACAACGTGGCTGTGTGCTTCGGTTTCGAACTACCACTTGTTTCTCCAATAGCTGTTGGTAGCGCTTGTTGGCATCATCCACTTTGGCCAATACAAAATTGGCATCGGTTGGATATAATTGTTCTACAAATGCTAAACCTTCCAATGCTTTTATCAAATCGGCTCTTTCTTTAAGAATATGCTGTACTTCTTGATTGACCAAATCTTGGTTCATAACACGTTGTAAAGCTCGTTGCTGAGTCAATTGATTGACATTGTACGGGGGTTTGATTTTATTTAAAATTCCAATAATTTCTTCCGATGCATAGCATATCCCCAATCGGATACCCGCAAGTCCGTATGCTTTGGACAAGGTTTGGGTGACCACTAAATTGGGATACTTTTCTAGTTGAAACAACCAACTTTTATCTTTTGAGAAATCGATATAGGCTTCATCAATCACCACTAGTCCATTGAACGAATTCAATAATTTTTCAACCGCCTCCTTTTTAAAGGAGTTCCCAGTAGGATTATTGGGAGAACAAATGAAGAGCAGTTTGGAATTACCATCAACCACTTTTAAGATTTCATCCACATTGGGTTCAAAATCGGTAGTCAATAAGACTTCCCTGTTCTCCACAGAATTAATTCCCGATAACACTTTGTACATTCCATACGTTGGTGGAAGCGTGATAATATTGTCCTGATTAGGTTCACAAAAAGCCCTGTAAATCAAATCGAGCACCTCGTCACTTCCGTTACCCAATAAAATTTGACTTTCTGACAACCCTTTTTGCTCGGCCAAAAGTGATTTTAAGCTTCGTTGATAGGGGTCTGGATAGCGGTTGACGCCATTATCAAACGGATTTTCGTTAGCATCCAAAAATATCATTTCCGAACCATCGGAAACATATTCATCACGAGCCGAAGAATACGGTTGCAGTTTAAGCACCGATTCTCTGACTGTTTTATTTATGTCGAATGTTTTTTGCATAGCACTTGGTCTCGACTACTTGCCTGCGGCAGGCGAGCGCTCGACCTGACATTTAATCGTTATTCAAACTTTTTAACCTAAGGCTTACTGCATTTTTATGTGCTTGCAGCCCTTCTGCCTCAGCCATCAATTCTATGGTTGTCCCAATGCCTTGAATCCCTTTTTCTGATATTTTTTGAAAAGTCATACTCTTCATAAAACTATCTAGATTCACCCCACTGTATTGTTTAGCGTAGCCGTTCGTAGGCAGCGTATGATTTGTACCTGAAGCATAGTCCCCAGCACTTTCGGGTGTGTAATTTCCAATAAAAACAGACCCTGCGTTCTGAATATTATCAAGATAAAACTCCTCATTCTCCACACAAACTATAAAGTGTTCCGGACCATATTCGTTGATGAGCACCAAGGCTTCTTTGTCGTCTTTCACTAAAATCAACCTACTATTGCCGATAGATTTTTGTGCAATTTCTTTTCGTGGTAATTGTTGTATTTGAATTTCAATTTCTTTCTCCACTGCTTCGATCATTTTTTCGGAAGTGGAAACCAAAATCACCTGGCTGTCCACACCATGCTCTGCCTGACTCAATAAATCGGAAGCTACAAAGGCTGCATTGGCAGAATCATCGGCAACTACCAATAATTCACTGGGACCTGCCGGCATATCAATAGCCACTCCATATTTGGTGGCTAATTGCTTTGCAACGGTCACATATTGGTTGCCCGGGCCGAATATTTTGTAAACTTTTGGAATGTTTTCCGAGCCAAATGTCATTCCTGCAATGGCTTGAATGCCTCCCACCTTAAAAATTTGCGTCACGCCACACAATTGTGCTGTATATAAAATCGCAGGATTGATCTCCCCGTTTTTATCTGGAGGACTGCACAAAACAATTTCCTTGCATCCAGCCAGTTTAGCGGGAATGGCCAACATCAAAATCGTTGAGAAAAGTGGTGCTGTTCCTCCAGGTATGTACAATCCTACTTTTTGAATGGGTCTTTTTTCCTGCCAACAGGCCACCCCTGGCATTGTTTCCACTTCAACTTTTGTTGTTCTTTGGGCACCATGAAATTTTTCAATATTTGATTTAGCAAGAGTAATGGATTGTTTTAAAGCATCCGAAACAGTTTTGTTTGCGTTTTCAATTTCAATGTCGGATACTAAAAATGAATCCAATTCGACTTTATCAAATTGTGTAGTGTATTTTTTGATGGAAGTATCACCTCCAGTCCTTACTTCGTTAAAAACATTCTCTACTATTCCTTCAATATCAGCTACAGTTTGGGTGGGTCTTTTTAACAAGCTTTCCCATTGCGCTTTATCCGGATATAAAAACTTTTTCATGCTTTGAGTTTTTTGATCAAGTGAATGCCAACAGGTTCATAACCTTGGTTCTCCCAAAATTTCTTGCCTCTTATGTTTTTGGCGTAACAATTTACTTCCAAGGCTTCACAATCAGTTTTTTTGGCATAATCCGACAAGAAGTCCATCATTAATTGTCCTATTTTTTGGCCTTGATACTCTGGGTCGATAATAACATTGTCAGGTTCTAAATGTTTGCCTGCGTACAATTTGTTCAACTCCCAAACACCACAAATCCCAACGAGCTTTTCCCCATCATAAACGCCAATACATCTATACCCCATCGGAATCATTGCGGAAAGTCGATTTTCTAAAACTTCCATTGGAATTTTTTCTCCATTGAGTATAAATGCCAATGGTAAAATTGAAAACAGATTTTCAGAGGGAATCCATTTTATGTTGAGCTGATTTTTCATCCCAATTTGATTAGAGCACCATTTTTTCAATTGGACACACCAATATACCTTCGGCTCCGGCTTGCTTTAATTCATCAATCACTTCCCAAAAAGTTTCCCGATTGATTACGGTGTGAACGGAGCTCCAGCCCTCTTCAGCCAGTGGCAAAACGGTTGGGCTTCGCATTCCTGGAAGAATGGAAATAATCTCATCCAGTTTATCATTGGGAGCATTCATCAAAACATATTTGTTGTTTCGGGCCTGCAATACCGATTTGATACGAAACTGGATTTTTCTTAAAATCTCACGTCGTACCTCTGTGATTTTTGGGGAGACCGCAAGAACGGCCTCACTTTTAAGAATCACTTCCACTTCTTTCAAATTGTTTTTGAACAAAGTGCTGCCACTGGAAACGATATCGCAAATTCCATAGGCCAATCCAATATTCGGTGCAATTTCAACGGAACCATTAATAATATGCAAATCGGCCTTAACGCCCTGCGATTCTAAATAATCCTTTACCGTATTTGGATATGAAGTGGCCACTTTTCTCCCTTCAAAATCTTTTACAGAATTGTATTTGGCATTCTTTGGCACTGCCAGGGATACCCTACATTTGGAAAAATTGAGTTTTTCAACTGCTTCAATGTCCTTTCCTTTTTCAACCAATACATTTTCACCAATAATGGCAATATCCACTATGCCATCCCTTAAATATTGGGGAATGTCGCCATTTCGCAAATAGAACACTTCCAAAGGAAAGTTTCTGGCGGTAGCTTTTAATTGGTCCTTTCCATTGTCGATGGAAATTCCACAGTCTTTTAAAATGGCGAGTGAATCTTCGTTTAATCGACCACTCTTTTGTACAGCAATTCTAATTTTTGTCATTGATGTAATTTTCTGTTCAAAAAACCAAAGGGGCAGTAAAAACAAAACCCGCTTGATTTCTCAAACGGGTTAGAATATATTTTATATACAACAATACATTTCTATCTCGCTTGAGGGCAAGTATAAAAATGATGGTGATGTACGTTTGTCTTTCTCATTATGATGTCAAAAGTAGGATATATTTTTTTATCAAAAAAGCGGAAATTAGTTATTTCCCAAAATTAATGGCAAACCATCGTCGCCTGAACCCACCACAACAATTTTAGCATTTGGTGATTCGGCCAACTTTAAAGTGGCATCGATTCCCTTGTCCTGCAAAATTTTATCCGTTAAAGAAGCGCTAAGAATTCGGTTTGCATCCGCTTTACCCTGGGCTTCGATTCTAACTTTTTCCGCCTCTTTTTCTGCGGTCACCAATCTAAACTCATATTCCAGGGACTCTTGTTCTTGCTTTAATTTTCTTTCAATGGCATCTTTAATAGTGGGAGGAAGCGTGACATCTCTCACCAACACCTCATTCAATTGAATATATTGGTCTTCCACAATTTTTTGGGTTTCTTCAAATATTTCCTGCTGAATGGCATCTCGTTTACTTGAGTATAATTGCTCCGGGGTATATCGTCCAACTACGCTACGTGCAGCAGACCGGATGGCAGGTAGCAGCACGCGTTCAATATACTGTTCACTTTTTTCCTGGTGCAATTTTCCAAGTTGCTCATATTTGGGTTGAAACCAAACTGAAGCTTCTAATTTAATATCCAGACCGTTTGAGGAAAGTACATTCATTTTTTCAAGTTGCTCTTGTTGGCGAACTTCATACACAAATACCTTGTTCCACGGAGCAACTAAATGAAAGCCTTCTCCTAATGGAGGCTCATCGGTTACTACACCTCCGCCAAAATATTTATATAAGACTCCGGCTTCACCGGACCCAATGGTCACGGTTGACCTTGATGCGAAAATGATTAGAAAAATAATCGCCGCCAAAGCTGGCAACGCAATTTTAGGTAATTTATCCATTTTGAGGTTTATTGAGGTTTTTAAATCAATCCATTAAATTTTCTGATGAACCATTCCGCTGCAAGCGAAACAATGATGAGTCCTAGCAAAATACGGAAATCTATTAAAGATACAACATTATCACGGCTCTTTTGTATTGGAAGAAAATTAGGATTTTCACTAAGATCTTCCACAAAAGAATCAAGATGGTCCAAGTAGTACATTCGACCTTTTGTTTTGGTTGCCAAGCGTTCAAGTTTTTGATAATTAGCTGCGGTCAATTGTTGTTCTGGGTTAAAATCCAAAATTCTAAAACTTCCTGAACGCGAAATATTGGCATTATTGGCTGTTACTGTAAATTGATATTCACCGGCCACCAAATCACTTAAATCCACTTCGTAGTAATTCCCTTTTAAAATTAAAGGTGACTCACGCTCAAAACTATTGTCTTTGCCTTTTAAGGTGATGGAAAGTTGAGCGTCGGAATCAAATTGATAGCTCTCATCAAAAAAAGAAGCACGAATCAAAGCCATACTGGGATTGTCAAATACCAATTGGTAATCCAACTCCAATCTGTTTCTTTGATTGTTGGCTGTCAAATAAACCATCAGGTTGCCCATAAAGGCATCGAACTTGCTGAAATTTTGCTCGTTTCTATAGCTCTGTGCCCTCCATCGCCAAATATTTTCCCCAAAAAGTATGGCTTCCTTTTGAGTTCCATCTGTACTAATGGCGAACAAAGGATTGTCCAAGCTCACCCCTTTGATTTGTTGAAACATTAAGGTTTCACTGTTTTTTTGGAACTCAGCTTCTCCTAGATTTCCCAATAAAGGTGGAAAACCATCGGTATTGAATTCACCCAAACCAAAAATGCTAAAGGCATTGTTTAAAACGGGTACAATTTCTTCGGTTTGGCCACTACTTCGGTATGTAAAACTTTCTTGTGAACGATTTATAAAATTGAAATCGGTTTTACTTCCAGTAATGGTAAAATAATTGCTCTTTGAATTCTTTAAAAACTCATAAACCGACCTGAAATTTCGATTGGGCTGATACAGAATAATGATATCCGTCTCTTCGAGTTGGTATAGAGAAACATTAGGCTCTAAAATGCTTACGGTGCGCTGCTCATTGGCTTCAATGGATTTTTTTAAAGCTCCAATATCAGGGTGAAGCATATCCGTAACAATCCCAACATTAGTTTTTTCATCGATTACTTCAATGGCGGTTTCTTTGCTATTGTTGGCCGTGTTTTTTTCATTCTCTAGAGAACTCACCTCTACTTTTATGGTTTTTATCCCCACACTTTCAACTTCTACCAAGGTATTAATGGTCTGACTGGTTTTGGAGGGGTTGAGTTGAATACGCTCTTGGTGCACCCTGTTTCCATTTATGGAAAGGGTTACTGTATTTGTTACGGGTCGGTCTCCGCGAAATTGTACGGTAGTTTCAATGGGAAATTTATTTTGAAGAAAGGCATACTTGTTCACATTGATGAGTCCAACGGAAATATCTTCATATTGAGTAGTGTCTCCGACCACAATAGGAAACATCGAAAGGTTTTCATTCAGATTTAGATATTCGTAGTCGCGTCCCCTAGTTTGATTCCCATCTGAAAGTAGCACCACCGCATTGGTGCCATTTACAAAAACTTGGTCGAGCGTGGAAAGCGCTTCTGAAACATTGGTGTTGTTTTGGTTAAAATGAATAGAATCGGTTGTCTGCAGGGAATTTCCAAAACCATATTGATGGATTTGAAAGAGCTCGTTCAGTTCGCTATTTTGTTTCAGGTTTTGAATGGTCTCACTCAATTCATCCTCAGTGGTTCCGTTTTGCATTGAGGATGATTGATCTACTAGAAAAATTAGATTTGACTTTTCGACAAAATAGTCTTTGTTGACGAATTTTGGATTGATTAAAAGCAAAAGGCCGCAAAACAGGGTAACAAACCTGAGTGCGGCCAATATAATTTTCAAGGAACCCTTTCTTGGGTTATTATAGAAATATTGAAAAAATACAACGGTAAGCGCGGCTGCTACTGCTAAAATAATAAGAAGTACCGTGCTCAAATCCATTGGTTTATGTTAGCATACCTCCGTCTACGTTCAGCACTTGTCCTGTAACGTAATCGGATAAATCTGAAGCCAAGTACAAGCAAGCATTTGCTACATCTTCTGGACTTCCTCCTCTTTTTAATGGAATAGCCTCTCTCCAACCTTGAACGGTTTTTTCATCCAGTTTCTCGGTCATTTCAGTTTCAATGAAACCGGGAGCTATGGCATTGCAACGTATATTTCTTGAACCCAATTCCAAAGCAACGGATTTAGTGAATCCGATCATTCCTGCTTTTGATGCTGCATAGTTGGTCTGTCCGGCATTTCCTTTTACACCAACCACACTACTCATATTAATAATGGAGCCTTTTCGCTGTTTCAACATTGTACGTTGTACTGCTTTGGTCATGTTGAACACGGATTTTAGGTTGATTTCGATGACTTTATCAAAATCATCCTCCCCCATACGCATCAATAAATTGTCCTTGGTGATTCCTGCATTGTTGATGAGTACATCGATTCTACCGTCAAAATCTTCCAACACTTGAGCTACCAATGCTTCTGAATCTGCGAAACTTGCCGCATTACTTTTATATGCTTTGGCTTTTACACCAAGCGCTGTCAATTCTTTTTCCAACTCCAAAGCTGGAGCTTCACTGGAACTATAGGTAAAGGCCACATTGGCTCCATGCTTTGCGAATACTTCGGCAATGCCTTTTCCAATTCCTCTACTTGCTCCAGTTATAATTACATTTTTACCTTCCAAAAGTTTCATACTACGTTTGTTTGAATGGTTATTAACCAAATATAGTTGTTGTTTTATGTTTAGACGAAAAAAAATCCCGCATAAAACGGGATTTAGTATGGATTTAACGGTTGGTTATCCAACCACTTCTTTCACTTTTACGCCAATTTCTGCTGGTGAATCCACTACGTGGATACCACATTCTTTCATAATT
Organism: Flagellimonas cixiensis; assembly: GCF_042134615.1. GTDB lineage: Bacteria > Bacteroidota > Bacteroidia > Flavobacteriales > Flavobacteriaceae > Flagellimonas > Flagellimonas cixiensis. The sequence goes on along the minus strand of NZ_CP169639.1, from coordinate 3,053,520 downwards.
CTTTTCTTGGCTTGGGCAGTATCATCACTACCACCAACAATTGCTCCAGCATGCCCCATGGTACGTCCGGCAGGGGCAGTTTCACCAGCGATGAATCCAACGATAGGTTTTTTGCTTCCACTTTCTTTGTACCATCTTGCAGCTTCTGCTTCCAATTGACCACCGATTTCACCGATCATTACCACACATTCGGTTTCAGGGTCATTGATCAAAAGCTCTACCGCTTTTTTGGTTGTAGTTCCGATAATCGGGTCACCACCGATACCAATGGCAGTTGTTATTCCCAATCCCTGACGCACTACTTGGTCAGCAGCTTCGTAAGTAAGGGTTCCTGATTTGGAAACGATACCTACCTTTCCTTTCTTGAAAACAAAGCCTGGCATGATACCCACTTTTGCTTCTTCTGGAGTAATTACACCTGGACAGTTAGGGCCTATCAATGTACAGTCTTTATCTTGAATGTAAGCGTTGGCTTTTACCATATCCGCAACCGGAATTCCTTCAGTGATGGTAATGATCACTTTGATTCCAGCATCGGCTGCTTCCATAATCGCGTCTGCAGCAAAGGCAGGCGGTACAAAAATAATTGTGGTATCGGCACCCACTTCTTTAACGGCATCTTCCACCGTGTTAAAAACTGGTTTTCCAAGGTGCTCTTGACCTCCTTTTCCAGGAGTTACACCCCCAACCACGTTGGTTCCGTAATCAATCATTTGACCGGCGTGGAAAGTTCCTTCGCTACCGGTAAATCCTTGTACAATTATTTTTGAATCTTTGTTTACTAAGACGCTCATAGGTTTTACTTATTATTACTACAAAAATAGGGTATGCTGCAATTTTTAGCTACCTATTTTTTAATTCTTTTTTAATTTTTGAAGGATTTCGGGAATCTTTTTGACGGAGGCAATTTGTTTCAGTTTTTCCCGTGCTTCTTCCGCTGGATATCCGAAATAGGCCTTTCCTCCTTCCAAGGATTTTGAGATGCCGGATTGTGCCCAAACCACTGCTTTTTTTCCAATAGTGATTCCACTTGTTATTCCTACCTGCCCCCAAAGTGTCACTTCATCTTCCAATACTACGCATCCTGCAATACCCACATGGGAAGCTATCAAACATTTTTTTCCTATTACAGTGTCGTGCCCCACTTGAATCTGGTTATCCAATTTAGCGCCCTCTTTTATTGTCGTGTCACCGGTTACGCCACGGTCAATGGTGCATGACGCTCCAATATCCACATTGTTTTCGATGACCACTCTTCCGCCAGACAGCAATTTGTCAAAACCTTGAGGTCGGTTTTTATAATAAAAGGCGTCGGCTCCCAAAACTGTATTTGCATGAATCGTCACGTTATCACCCAAAATACAATGGTCGTAAATGGTTACGTTGGGATGAATCAAACAATTCTTTCCAATTTTTACATGATTGCCAATAAAAACATTAGGCTGAATAATGGTCCCCTCACCTATTTCTGCGGTTTCAGCAATAGAGGCATTGGCACTTTGGAAAGGTTTGAAATGCAAAGTCAATTTGTTGAAATCCCGAAACGGGTCATCTGAAATCAACAAAGCTTTTCCTTCGGGACATTCCACTTCTTTGTTTATGAGAACAATGGTGGCTTTGGATTCAAGGGCCTTGTCATAATATTTGGGATGATCCACAAATACAATATCCCCCTCTTCCACTACATGGATTTCATTCATGCCCAATACAGGGAAATCATCTGCTCCAACATATTCGGAACCGATGATTTCTGCAATTGCCTTTAAGGTGTGGGCTTTAGGAAATTTCATTTGCGCTATTCTTTAGCACGTTCCATGTAGGCACTCTTCTCGGTGTCTATCTTAATTTTGTCCCCTTCGTTGATGAACAATGGCACATTGATGCGTGCTCCTGTTTCAACTGTTGCAGGCTTCGTGGCATTGGTAGCGGTATTGCCCTTTACACCGGGTTCAGTGTGGGTTACTTCCAAAATTACGCTTGCTGGCATTTCCACAGATAATGGCATGTTATCTTCTGCATTGAAGATAATGGTTACCACTTCTCCTTCTTTTAAAAGGTCAGGAGTATCCAAAGCATCTTTTTGCAAGGCGATTTGGTTATAATCATCTGTGTTCATAAAATGAAACGTGTCACCTTCTGGATACAAAAATTGATACGAACGGGTTTCCACACGAACGTCCTCAATCTTGTGGCCTGCGGAAAAAGTGTTGTCGATTACCTTGCCCGTGGTTACACTTTTTAATTTGGTACGTACAAAAGCTGGTCCTTTACCTGGCTTAACGTGTAAAAACTCAATAATCTTAAAAATATCGTGATTGTAACGGATGCACAACCCTTTTCTAATATCTGAAGTATTTGCCATAAAATTAATTTGAACTAAAATATCCTTTCATAATTCCACGCTGCGAATCCCTAATAAACTGAAGAATTTCATCTCTTTCTGGAGTTGCTTCCATTTCAGCCTCAATAATAGATGCCGCTTGGGAATTGTTGTAGTTTTTTTGATAAAGTATACGATACACATCTTGAATCTCACGTATCTTACTGGCTTCGAAGCCTCTTCTTCGCAATCCAATGGAGTTTATACCTACATAAGACAGAGGTTCACGAGCCGCTTTAACGAACGGAGGAACATCTTTTCTTACCAAAGATCCCCCTGTAACAAAAGCATGGTTCCCAATGGAAACAAACTGATGAACGGCCACCATTCCCGCCAAGACCACATTCTGACCTATGGTCACATGTCCTGCCAAGGTGGAATTATTACTGAAAATACAACCATCTCCTACGAAACAATCGTGTGCAATATGACAATAGGCCATTATGAGGCAGTTGTTTCCGATAACTGTTTTCATTCGGTCGGAAGTTCCTTTATTTATGGTGGCACACTCTCTAATGGTAGTGTTATCACCAATGTGTACGGTCGTTTCCTCTCCTTGGTATTTAAGGTCTTGAGGCATGGCCGAAATTACGGCACCTGGAAAAATATTGCAGTTTTTGCCGATTCTGGCCCCTTCCATAATGGTAACGTTGGAGCCGATCCAAGTTCCTTCACCAATGGTTACATTGTTGTGTATGGTGGTAAAGGGCTCGATAACCACATTCTTGGCGATTTTTGCTCCTGGGTGAACATATGCTAATGGCTGATTCATTTAGTCTTCTTTTACTTTTACGATTTGCGCCATCAATTCTGCTTCAGATACCAATTTACCGTTGGCATAGGCATAGGCTTGCATATGGCAGATTCCCCTTCTAATTGGTGAAATCAAATCACACTTAAATATCAATGTATCTCCCGGAACTACTTGTTGTTTGAACTTTACATTGTCCATTTTCATAAAGAAAGTCAAGTAGTTTTCTGGGTCAGGAACCGTGCTCAGTACTAAGATTCCTCCTGTTTGAGCCATAGCTTCCACCTGCAATACCCCTGGCATTACGGGAGCTCCTGGAAAGTGCCCCACAAAAAAGGGCTCGTTCATAGTCACGTTTTTGACCCCCACCACATGGGAGTCGGAAAGTTCCAAAATCTTATCCACCAATAAAAATGGAGGTCGGTGTGGCAGTTTTGCCATAATTTGATTTACATCCATTAAAGGTTCTTGGTGCAAATCATAAGAAGGAACTTTATTTCTCTTCTCTATTTTGATGATTTTGGACAATTTTTTGGCGAATTGCGTATTCACGAAATGTCCAGGCTTGTTGGCGATCACTTTGCCGCGAATTCGGGATCCGGCCAAGGCCAAATCGCCAATAACATCCAACAATTTGTGTCTGGCCGCTTCATTGGGGTAATGAAGGGTAAGGTTATCCAAAATTCCGTTTGGTTTTACAGATAACTTCTCTTTGTTGAACGCTTTCTCTAATTTTTTCATGGTGGCTTCGGAAATTTCCTTGTCCACATAAACAATGGCGTTGTTAAGGTCCCCTCCTTTAATCAAACCATGCTCCAACAACATTTCTATCTCATGAAGAAAACTGAAGGTTCTAGCGTCCGCGATTTCCTCCTTAAAATCGGCCATTCTTTCCAAAGTGGCGTTTTGTGTACCCAAAACTTTGGTTCCAAAATCAACCATGGTGGTTACTTGGTAATGATCTGCTGGAATAATGGTTATCTCACTTCCCGTTGATTCATCCTTATATGAGATCACATCTTTTACAATGTATTCTTCCCGCTCAAAATCTTGCTCTACGATTCCCGCTTCTTCCAAAGCCTTTACAAAAAACTTGGAGGAACCATCCATAATAGGTGGTTCGGGAGCGTCCAATTCAATAAGCACGTTGTCGATATCTAAACCCACCAAAGCGGCCAACACGTGCTCGGAGGTATGGATTTTGACACCATTTTTCTCCAAGTTGGTTCCTCTTTGTGTATTTACCACATAATTGGCGTCAGCTTCAATAAGAGGCTCTCCTTCTAGGTCAATCCTTTTAAAAGCATAGCCATGATTCTCTTGAGCTGGCAAAAAGCTCATGGTTACATTTTCGCCTGTGTGCAATCCTACTCCCTGTAGGGTTACTTTATTTTTTATGGTACGTTGTTTATTGCTCATGTTAATTACCTTCAACCTTTTTTTCGATGTTGGAGATTTGATTTACCAGTTTCGGTAAATTCTTAAAATGCACGTATGATTTGTTATATTCCGCATAGCTTAATGCCGGTGAACCTTGAAGGACTTCGTCGTCCTTCACGTTTCTGCCAATTCCTGATTGCGCTTGGATACGAACACGGTCACCAATGGTAATATGTCCAACGATTCCTACTTGGCCACCAATTAAACAGTGTTTGCCAATTTTGGTGGAACCGGCTACACCTGTTTGTGCAGCAATCGCAGTATGTTCTCCTATTTCCACATTATGGGCAATTTGGATTTGGTTGTCCAACTTCACCCCTTTTCTAAGGATCGTTGAACCTAAAGTGGCACGGTCGATAGTTGTTCCCGCACCTACATCTACATTATCTTCCAAGATAACGTTTCCTGTTTGCGGCACCTTACTGTATTCGCCATTCTCGTTAGGGGTAAAACCGAATCCATCGGCACCAATAATGGCGCCGCCATGAATTACACAATTATTCCCAATTATACTTTCGGAATATATTTTGGCTCCTGCAAAGACCACCACGTTATTTCCAATTGTTACATTGTCTCCTATATAGGCGTTGGGGTATACCTTTACATTGTCACCAATGCTCACGTTATTGCCCAAATAGGCAAAGGCACCTAAATAAAATCCTTCTCCATATTCTGCACTTTCCGAAATGTATGAAGGGTTTTCAATGCCCACTTTATTGTTTTTCACTTGGTTGTAATATTCCAATAATTTGGAAAAGGATTTGTAGGCATCCTCTACCTTGATCAAGGTGGTAGAAAGGGATTGCTCAGGCACAAAATCCTTGTTTACAATAGTTATAGAGGCCTTTGTCGAATATATATAAGAGGTGTATTTGGGATTGGCCAAAAAGGTCAGCGACCCAGATTCACCTTCTTCTATCTTAGACAATTTATGGACAGCGATTTGAGGATTCCCCTCAACTTCCCCCTCTAGGATTCCGGCAATTTGGGTAGCTGTAAATTTCATCTGTGCAAAAGTAACAAAATTTGTTAAACGGCTTCCTTAGGGTAGCAACTGTAATATTTGGTCACTGTCTTGGCCAGCGCCTTTAAACTAAGTTGGTCCGATTCTTTGAGAACATCTGTAACCTTTCCATTCTTTTTAAGAATGCTAATGGCTTGTTCCTTACCATAGGCACGGTTCGATATTTCTCCTTGAAACACAAAATTGGACGCCTCTTCTTCAGAAAGATCGTACTTTTCCATTAACCCATCCAATTTTTCTTTCATTTTATGATGGTCAATCGGTCGCTTTTTTATTTTGATGTGCAGCAGCTTTCGATTTAGGAGCATCTGACAAAGTTTTGACAGGACAAAATCATTATTGAACTGCCAATTTTTTATCGCTCCAAACACATCTACATCATCGAGTTGTGCGAATATTTTTAACGTACTGAGCTCCAAAGGACTTTCGTTGTTTTTTAGAAAAAATAATAACGATTGGCTTGCATCAAGTGTTTCACCCTGTTGAAGAAGCAATCGGGCACGTTGCATAATACGGACCAATAACTGTTCTGCAACTAACCCCGTTTTGTGCAAGTACACCTGCCAGTACATAAACCTGCGTGCCATTAAAAATTTTTCCACGGCATAAATGGCCTTCTCCTCCAACACCAAATGGCCATCGACCACATTCAACATGGAAATCAAACGTTCAGAATTAATATTTCCCTCGGTTACGCCGGAATAAAAACTATCTCTTTTTAAATAATCGAGCCGATCCATATCGAGCTGACTGGACACCAATTGATTTAAAAATGTTTTGGGGTAATCTCCTTTAAAAATAGAAATGGCCGTTTCGAGCTGTCCATCAAATTGCTTATTGAGCTCTTTCATAAACTCCAAGGAAATCTGCTCATGGCTAATATCCTTTGCCACAAAACCTTCGAGCGCATGGGAGAATGGACCATGGCCAATATCATGAAGTAAAATAGCACAAAGCAACCCATTTTCTTCTTCTGGTAAAATTTCAACATCTTTTAACCTGAGCACCTGTATGGCCTTGGTCATTAAATGCATACTGCCAAGGGCATGATGAAATCTAGTGTGGTGGGCACCTGGATAGACCAAATAAGAAAGCCCCATTTGTGAAATCCTTCGCAAACGCTGAAAGTACGGATGCGAGATTAGGTTGAATATAAGTTCGTTGGGTGTTCCAATAAAACCGTAAATTGGATCGTTGAAAACATTAAGCTTATTGGTTTTTACCAAGGGTTTTTGTTTTATTTCCACAAAGATAACGACTATATGAACAAGATAACAATTCTTTGGGTCGATGATGAAATTGACCTTTTAAAACCTCACATATTATTTCTAGAAAGTAAAAACTACAAAGTAGTGACCAGTCCCAGTGGTCAAGATGGACTGGAGGAGATAAAAAATTCCTTTTTTGATATTGTTTTTTTGGATGAGAACATGCCAGGACTGTCTGGTCTGGAAACTTTGAACGAGATTAAAAAATACGACGCTTCCATCCCCGTGGTAATGATCACCAAAAGTGAAGAGGAATATATTATGGATGAAGCCATAGGTTCTAAAATAGCCGATTACCTTATAAAGCCTGTAAATCCAAATCAAATTTTGTTGTCTTTGAAGAAAAGCCTGGACAATTCTAGATTGGTGTCAGAGAAAACCACAGCCAATTATCAACAGGAATTTAGGAAGATTGCGATGGACCTTTCCATGATCAACTCCTATGAAGAATGGGCTGAATTGTATAAAAAATTGATTTACTGGGAATTGGAATTGGAACATATCGAAGATTCTGGGATGTTCGAGATTTTGGAAAGCCAGAAGGTGGAAGCTAATTCGCAGTTCAGCAAGTTTGTGGACAAAAATTATAAGAATTGGTTTAAAGATGGTGATGCTCCTACGATGTCACATACCCTATTCAAAAAAAATATACAGCCCGAATTGGAAGACAACAAAACCTTGATGGTGGTTATTGATAATCTACGTTATGATCAATGGTTGGCTTTCGAAAAGACGCTTTCCGTGCATTACAAAAAGAAACAAGAGTCGGCCTATTTCAGCATTTTACCAACAGCCACACAATATGCACGTAACGCCCTTTTTTCCGGTTTAATGCCTTCAGAAATGGAGAAAAGATATCCAAATTGGTGGAAAAACGATACAGATGAGGGTGGAAAAAACTTGTTTGAAGCTGATTTTTTGGGTGAACAATTGAAACGTTTGGGACTAAATCTTAAATGGGAATACCATAAAATAAACAACTTAAAGCAAGGAAAACAACTTGCATCAAACTTTAAAACCCAAAAAGACAACGATTTAACCGTTGTGGTTTACAATTTTGTGGATATGTTGTCGCACTCCAAAACCGAAATGGAAGTGGTAAAAGAACTGGCTTCCAATGATAAAGCCTATCGCTCCCTTACCCTTAGTTGGTTTAAGAATTCACCATTATTGGAAATTATTCAGCAAGCACAGAATTTGGGCATGAAACTTATTTTGACCACAGATCATGGAACCATCAACGTTAAGCAGCCATCCAAAGTAATCGGTGACCGTGAAACGAGCTTGAATTTGAGATACAAAACCGGTCGTAGTTTAACTTTTGAGGACAAAGATGTCTTGTCCACTAAAAATCCACAAGAAATTCACCTGCCCAACATCAATTTGAGCAGCAGTTTTATTTTTGCCAAGAACGATCTTTTCTTCGCTTACCCTAATAACTATAACCACTATGTAAGTTATTATAGAAACACCTATCAACATGGTGGCGTTTCTTTAGAAGAAATGATTGTTCCCTTTGTAGTTTTGGACCCAAAATAGAATCCATTGAAAAGAGAATTTAAACTAAATGACATTGAATCCGTAGCCAAAGAACTTATTGAAACCGCTTCGGATAAAGTAGTTTGCTTTTATGGCGACATGGGGGTTGGTAAAACAACCTTGATAAAAGCATTGGTAAAAGAAATTGGTGCAGTGGATACCGCCAACAGCCCCACCTTTGGCCTGGTGAACGAATATGCTAATATCAAGGGCGAACCCATAGCTTATCATTTTGATTTTTATCGCTTGAACGATGAAATGGAAGCTTTGGATATGGGTTTTGAAGATTATTTGAGCTCCAGTGCTTGGCTGTTCATAGAATGGCCCGAAAAAATAAAATCACTCTTACCTGCAGATTATGTGGGGGTATTCTTGCGCTTTATCGATGAAAACACCCGTTCAATCGAGTTAAATATTTCTTAAAGCGGTTTCCCTCTATCTTCCCTATAATTATTGTTCTAAGCAAGATGATTTCGATAAAAGGTGTGTTTTTTACGTTTAAAAACCAATTTTATCGATAAAATGTATGGTTAGTTGAAATATTTTCCTACATTTGTCTTGTGAATGAATTCATTTATTAACCAAAAACTCTTTTACGATGAACACTAAAAAAGTATTTTTTGGAGTATTGGCTGTTGCTTTCTTGGCAATGACTGCAGTTTCAACTGCTTCAATTGACAAAGATCAAACAGTTAGTATTGAAAAATCGAAGATTAGAAAACTTTAATTTTCAATCTTTTAGAAGTTAAGGTGGCTCTATTTTTAAATAGGGCCATTTTTTTTGCAATAAAATGGCATTTTTTATGTTATCTCAATGATGAGTGACAAAAAGAGCATAAAAAAGAAACTGATCTTGGAAGGTCTGTTCGCCTTCCTTATTGTGTTAATCCCCATTTTGTTCTATTGGTACAAGTATATTCCGGTAGGGTCGCAAACCTATTCCTTTTTGGGGATTGAGTTTGGCACCAATGGCTTTGATGATGTAAGTGAATCCTTTTATTACTATTTCAGTAAAATAGTGCCTTTGTTGGCTCTGGTTATATGGTTTATTACCAGTAAGGATTGGTGGTACTATGCCATCCTTATTCCTATTTCCATGTACAGTTTCCAATTATTTGCTGTCTTAACATTTGAATCAGGTATCGTAGACGAAAACGAAGTAATGTATGTTATTGTTGTTACTATGGTGGTTGTGCCCATTGTCTATTTTATTAGGGTAAAACTGGTAGATAAACACGTACATGGTATTGACCTCGATGCCATGGATACTGAGCTTCAAATATTAAAGGAAAAAGAAGAGCTTCGGAAAGAACGTCAGAAATTGGAACAACGTCAAAAAACCGTCTCAAAAAAAATGTAAATTTGTCCAATCGCCTTTAGGCATGGATACATTTGTCATTTATGAACCAACCCTCCTCCCCTTTTAGCAAACAACAATTACTGCCACAAGAAGAAATGCTAGAGGTGGTAAAACAAAAAGGGGAACTTATTATAGGAATACCCAAGGAAAACCAATACCAAGAAAAAAGGGTCTGTTTAACTCCTGATGCGGTAAATGCAATTACTGCCAATGGTCACCGCGTTTTGGTGGAGTCTGGTGCGGGAGAAGGCGCTAAATTCTCTGATATTGATTACACCAATGCAGGTGCAGAAATTACTCGCGACACCAAAAAAGTATTTTCCTGTCCTATCATATTAAAGGTAGAACCACCTACCCTTTCGGAAATTGATTTGTTGAATCCTCAAACCATTGTGATTTCTGCCCTTCAGATTAAAACACAGAAAAAGGAATACTTTGAAATCATGGCAAAAAAGCGTTTGACCGCAATTGCCTTCGAATATATTCGTGATGAAGATGGAAATTACCCCGCCGTTCGCTCTTTAAGTGAAATTGCAGGGACTTCAGCCATTCTAATTGCTTCCGAAATTATGGCCAACACCAACAACGGTAATGGTCTTATGTTCGGAAATATTAGTGGGGTGCCTCCTGTTGAAGTTGTAATTATCGGTGCTGGCACTGTAGGTGAATTTGCAGCACGTTCTGCTATTGGATTGGGAGCCAATGTAAAGGTGTTCGATAACTCCATTAGTAAGTTGCGCACTTTACAAACCAACCTAAACCGAACACTATACACTTCTACCATTCAACCGAAAAACCTAATTAAATCCTTAAAACGATGTGATGTGGCCATTGGTGCAACCCGTGGAAAGGACCGCTCCCCTGTTGTGGTAAACAGCACTATGGTAGAAAATATGAAAAAGGGCTCTGTAATTATTGATGTGAGTATTGATATGGGAGGGTGTTTCGAAACCTCCGAAATTACCACTCACACCAAACCTACCTTTGAGAAATTTGGTGTGGTACATTATGGCGTGCCCAATATTCCATCCCGTTACCCTAAGACCTCTTCTATTTCGATAAGTAATATCTTTACTCCCTATTTACTTAAAATTGGTGAAGATGGCGGGCTGGAACACTCCCTTCGATTCGATAAAGGTTTACGAAACGGACTGTACATGTACCATGGCATTTTAACCAATAAATCGGTAGGTGATTGGTTCGGATTGAGCTACAACGATATTAACTTTCTTATTTTTTAAAACCGCATGGCATTTTTGAGACGTTTGGGATGGTACCTTGTTGGTCTGTCCATTGGATTGATTTTTTTGGTATTCTTTTTAAAGAAAAAATCAGGTGAAGAAGGAATTGAATTCTGTTATTTGCCCAATTGCAGGGTGCTAAAGGACATGCGCTCCAAAACCTTGACTTTTGATGAAAACCTGCCCGAACAATTCAAGGACACCTTGTTAATCAAAGCTTTTTTAACCGATGGCAATGTGGATTTTGGCAATAGCGATACCAAATCCGAACCTTGTAAAACCTATTTGATTGAGAATGAGGACAAAGTTTTAAAGGCACAGAGTTGTGCGGATAAAATTGTGATAGAATCTGTCAATTAAATTTTGAGTGTCTAATATCTTCAACACTGTTGAATTCCCAATTATTTAGTTGCATTAAGTTTAGAGCTGTTTGACTAAAATTTAAAATAAACTTTCCATAAAAGAAATAATAAGCTCTGTGTATTAAAAAAGTCAATAGAATAGACACAATAGTGCCAATTGCTATTAAACCCAAAAAAGTCAAACTGGTTTCGTTTTGAAGTATTACCTCTATTTCTTTATTATTCTTCAATTCCCAAATAAAACTTACAAGGAAAGTTAAATTGAAGATGAATAGGTTGTAAGTGATATATCCTATAACCACATTTTTAGTTCTTAGAATTTTTGTAATTAGAAGCTTTATATCATTTAATACATTTATCGTTTTAAAATTCCAAAAGAACATGGCAAGAAAAACGAGAAGAACTACAATATTCAGTTTTTCAATGTAAATCAATGGTTCAAATTCAATAAAAGATTGTGGGGTGAGTTCCTTAAAATAGTACTGTAACAAAATTGCCGCAACGCCCCAGATTGAAAATTCGATGAGAGAGAATCTGAATAGTTTTTTTTGTAATGGTTTTGGCCGTAAAAATCGATTTTTGACCTTTAAACTCTTGAATAGAAGGTTTGTCTTTTTGCTCTATGGCAAAATCTATTTCTTTCCAGTTTTTTTTAAGTAGATCTAGGTCCATTTGGGAATGTTTATCCCATAGGTATAAAATCTCATTAAATTGTTACAAGAATCCGAAATATAAATTCTTATTTAGTATTATTTATAGGTTTGAAAGTGAATGTATTATCCCTAATCCTCCAACTTCCTACGCTTTCGCTCTTTTTGGAGAAGGCCTAATTCCCGTGAAGTTTGCCCGGCTACGGATGTGTTTTCTTCCGCTCTACGAATCAGGTAGGGCATTACATCCCTAACCGGGCCATAAGGCACATATTTCACCACATTAAAACCGTGGGCGGCCAAATTGTAAGTTATGTGATCGCTCATCCCAAACAATTGTCCAAACCAAACCCTTGCATCATCAGGAGCCAGGTTGTGACGCTCCATTAAATGAATGAGCTCGTGAGTGCTATGTTCGTTATGTGTTCCAGCAAATACACTGAACTGCTCTAAATTACCCATCATGTAAACAATGGCCTCATCAAAATTTTCGTCCGTTTCTTGTTTTGATTTACAGATTGGACTTTCATAGCCTTTTTCACTAGCGCGTTCGTTCTCCTTTTCCATGTAGGCGCCACGCACCACTTTGGCCCCTATCTTAAATCCTTCACTGGCGCCTTTTTCAAATAACTCTTTAATATAAGTCATTCGGTCCCACCGGTACATCTGGAACGTATTAAAAACAACAGCCTTCTCTTTGTTGTATTTCTGCATCATCTCCAACACCAAATCATCCGCAGCTTTCTGCATCCAACTTTCTTCAGCATCTATCAACAGACATACATCCAAATCATGTGCTTTCTTGCACACTTTATCAAAGCGACCAACAATTCTGTTCCAAGCTGCCTCTTCTTCCGAAGTCAAATCGAGCCCAGCGCTCATTTTTTCGAACAACTTAAAACGCCCAAAACCAGTGGGTTTGAACACGGCAAAAGGCATGGCATCCTTTTCTTTTACGAAATCTAAGATTTCCAGGGTCTTTTCCAATGCAAAATCAAACTGATTGTCCACCTCCTTGCCTTCAGCGGAATAATCCAAAATAGAGCAGACACCTTTATCATACATTTTGTCGATAATGGGCAAACAATCCTTTTCGCTTACTCCACCGCAAAAATGGTCGAATACCGTAGCGCGGATAAGTCCCTCTACAGGTAGGTGTGCCTTAATGGCAAAATTGGTCACCGCAGTTCCTATTCTAACCAAAGGTTCGTTGGCAATTAGTTTAAAAAGAAAGTAAGCTCTTTCCAACTCTGAGTCGGATTTAAGCTCAAAAGCTATTGCAGTATTCTCAAAATTAGGTTGCATTCTTGGTAATCCATTAAAGATCCAAAGATAAGTACGGAAATTAGAATGATATCTATAAAAATAATCTTTATTTAGCAGTGTAATTGAGATTATGGAATCGGTAAAATCACAGTCGTACGAGGTCTTTTTAAATGAGTTGGGAGAAGCTGCACTGAATCAGCATGTTGCCAAAAAAGGGTATTCCAAAATATTTGTTTTGGTGGACGAAAACACCAAGAAATTTTGTTTGCCAAAGTTTGAAGAAATGTTCGAACACTCCGTCGATGCCATTTTTGAAATTGAGTCTGGGGAAGAGAACAAGCACATTCAAACCTGCTTAAAGGTTTGGGAATTCCTTTCGGATGCTGATGGAGACCGAAAAAGTCTGTTGATCAACCTTGGCGGGGGCGTTTTGACCGATTTAGGTGGATTTGTGGCCTCTACGTTTAAAAGAGGTATCGATTTTATCAACATTCCCACTACTCTACTTTCAATGGTGGATGCATCTATAGGTGGCAAAACAGGAGTTGATTTAGGTCCATTGAAAAACCAAATTGGTGTTATCAACCAACCGCAAATGGTACTTGTTTTTCCGACATTTTTGAAAACCTTGGAACCTAGACAAATCACAAGCGGATTTGCCGAAATGTTGAAACATGGGTTAATTCAAAATGAGGCCTATTGGGAAGATTTAAAAAACCTGGAAGCTTTTACAGATGCTACGAGTATTCAAACATCGATTGCCATTAAGAACGAGGTGGTACTGCAGGATCCAACGGAACAGGGCATCCGTAAAATATTAAATTTCGGACATACGTTGGGTCATGCCATTGAATCTTATTGTTTGGAGAGCTCCGATAAAGAAACCTTGCTTCATGGTGAGGCCATTGCAATTGGGATGATTTTGGAAGGGTATCTCTCCCACGAATTAACAGGACTATCCAAATTGGCACTGGATGACATCAAACAAACTTTTTTGAAGCATTTTGATAAAGTGGTGTTCAACGAGAATGATATTGAAAATATTTTAAAACTGCTCAAATACGATAAGAAGAACTCTCACGGAGATATCAATTTTGTGCTACTACATTCTATAGGAAAAGCGGTAACGGATATAAAAGTACCTGAAAATCTCTTCGATAAAGCTTTTGCTTACTACAAAGAATAGGCAATTCACCTACTACTTTTTTTCATTTACAACTCTTTATAAAGGCCAATTAAAAAATAGTATAGTTTAGGAATGCAATTAATAACTAACCATTATGAAACGCATTCTCATCGACTACAAAAAATTGGACCACAAAGCTGCCACGGCATTAATAGACTCATATCCTGATGGTTATGGGGATGGTGACATCATTACTTTTAAAAAGCCAAACGGAGAAATCATTGAGGCCGTTGAGGTACATACCGACGAAACCCTCTATTTGGTAAAAATCAGCAAGAGCCTTTCCTGCTTCATTGCCAATTTCGAAGAAATTATTGAAAAGGAATTGGAGAAGGATTTGATTCCCGAAGCCGCTATGGAGTTTGATTCTGATTCTTTAGAGGAAAATGACCTGGAGACTGATAATTTGGACAACGAATATTAATCGTTTATTCCATTTGTAAATAACGCTCTTTTAGTATTCGGGCATGGTGGGCTTGATGACCACTAATGATAAACCCTAATGCACGAACACTCATTCTAGAACCGCTGGCAACCCCTACGCGCAATAATGCTGTTTCACCCAAAGAGCTGAACAAGGCCAAAGTAGAATCTCGAACCGCTTCGTATTCATTTCGCAAACTTTCCAAGCTTCTACTCGACGCATTGGAATTTGGCACATAAATATCCTGGTCAAAACCTGGCAAATCGGTTTTGTCATTTCTGGCAAAACGAAGTGCACGATATTGAAAAACCCTTTCGGTGTCAATAATGTGCACTATCGCTTCGGCTAATGTCCATTTGCCTTCTGCATAGGCAAACCCCAACTTATTTTCTGGAATTTGGTCCAAAAGGGATAAAAAATCTTCTTTCCCCTTTTTTAAACCTGACAATAATTCAATATCACCTAAAGCAAGTATATAGGTATGGTAGAAATTATTGTATTCAGAAGTTGGAAGTTCCGAACGCAACATAAACAAATGAATATTAAATCTAAAGTTCGTTGAAAATGGTATGCATCAAACGTTTTTTATCGTTGATACTTTCTTCCAAGGAAATCATGGTTTCTGTTCTGCTGATACCATCTATATCATCAATTTTAAAGATGATGTTTTTGGCATGCGTGGTATCCCGTGCACGTATCTTACAGAAAATATTGAATTTTCCAGTAGTGATGTGGGCAACGGTTACATAAGGTATTTGGCTAAGTCTTTCCAATACAAATTTAGTTTGGTGGGTCTTTTCCAAGAAAATACCAACATAAGCAATAAAAGAGTATCCTAATTTAACATAGTCCAAGGTTAAAGAGGATCCTTTAATGATTCCGGATTCCTCCATTTTTTTAACCCTAACATGCACTGTACCAGCAGAAATCAGCAATTTCTTGGCGATATCCGTGAAGGGGGTACGAGTATTGTCGATTAGCATATCTAAGATCTGGTGGTCGATTTCGTCTAGCTTAACTTTGGTCATTATATTTAATTTTGCAGCAAAATTAGTTGAAAATAGAAATTTACGTAATAAAAATGGTTCTTTTTTACATAAAATACAAGAACTCCCTAAAAATGATTGTTATACATCGAAATTTTGGAGCAATTCCAGAATCTTTTTATCCTCAGAACCAAATCCAAAATCCTTTGAATCAACACATTCTATTTCTTTGTGACCAAAATAGCCTTCTAGCGTACCTTTTTCCGCTATTTCGGGTACAAAAACGATTTTATCGTTAAGCAGCACTTCTTTAAATCGAATTCCGACCTTCTCTCCTGCTTTAAACCGAGGATTAACCTTGTGGCATTCCAGAACAATCACATCAAAAAATAGTTTGCGATTCTCTGGAATTTTAAAATAATCATTGGTACTGTATTCATGTACTTGATTATTGGCAATGGTTGTTAAACCTTTAATCAAAGCATTAAAAATATATTCTCTTGTTTTTTCGCGTTCGTAATCGTTGGCGTAATGTCCTGCTTCAAACAAAATGGTTGGCGTTCCCGTAGTTTGAAAACTGTCTCCCGTGCAATTTTCATTATAACCATCATCGTATCGTCCCACTTGTCCAGGAATTAGCTCTTGTAACTTTGAATTCATGGCCACAATCAACTTCATGGCCACCTCACGTGTCGGGGTTATGTCCCTTTCCACATTGCTAGAAGGTGATAAAAATGAAACTGTTGCTGGTTTGGGAGCATTTCCCGCACTAAATAAGGTGCGCTGGTCGTGCAGATTAAAACAATAATGTGGTTTAATATTTTTGAACAGTTTATTCAACGCTTGACTCTCAGGTTGAGTCCTATCCTTGGCGTCGCGGTTTAAATCAACTTCATTATAGTTGACACGAGTATAGGCTTTGGCGCCATCTGGATTTAAAATGGGCACAACAGTTATGGAGCATTTTGATAATATATGTTTGGCCATAGCATCATCAGATTGCAAAAAGTGAATCATATCGCAAACCGCCTTTGTGGTCGTAGATTCATTACCATGCATTTGCGACCACATCAACACTTTATACCTTCCATCTCCAAAATGAAAAGCGGGGATATGCTCTCCTTTTACGGACTCACCTATATATATTGTTTGTGTTTGAATTTTAGAAAAGAAATGTGATTTCAATATATCTAGGGTAACGTACCGACCGCTAATTGAATCCTCTTTGAACAAGGAATAATTCACCATGAATTTATTTTTTGGATTTACAAAAGTAATCAAGCATAAGTTTACAATTGTAACAGGCCCTAATATTCAAATATTTACTTATGTAAATCTTTGTTTTGTGTTTTTCAGGAGATTCTTCACAATTGTAACTCACTAGCGATTTAATCTATTTTTATATCACTATATCAGTACTTTATATTATATATAATAAATTAATACTTTAAATATTAATTATATATTTTGAATTTTAATACGGCTAATACATCTTATATCTATATCTTTAAAAACTGTATTTTACATTTGTAAACATGGATATTATTGACAGGGTCAAGCAAGTGATTGAGCACTACGGATTATCTGTTTCTGCCTTTGCTGATGAGATTGGTGTGCAACGCTCCAGCATGTCCCATCTTTTAAATGGTAGAAATAAACCCAGTTTGGATTTTGTGATGAAACTTGCGGACTCCTACCCTGAAGTGAATTTATATTGGCTATTAAAAGGCGAAGGCGATTTTTTGTCAAATGGGAATCCTACACCTCCACATCTTGAAACATCAATACAGTTTCCTGAAACCACCCTGGAACCAGAAAAGAAAATCACCAAAACTAGAACTGCTCCCCAAACCAATGAAGTTCCCGTTAAAATTGTTTGGTTTTATTCCAACGGTACTTTTACAACATTCGACCCTAAAAACGATTGACCCTTTCGTGTTCTTTCCGTTACTTTGCAGGTATGATTAGAAACCTTTTTTTGGCGGTGATGATTTTGCTGTTTTGGTCCTGCGGCCAACCACCACAACGTAATTGTACAGATTTTAAAACCGGAAAATTTTCATTTACCACCACTATTGATGGTGAAGAGAAGAAAACGATTTTTTCTAGATATGAAGATTTGGAAGTTGATGAGTTTGAAGGGAAAATAGATTCATCGACCATCCGATGGATAAACGATTGTGAGTATGTGCTCAAAAACATCCATCCAAAAAACAAAGAAGAAGAAAAATCAATCCACATAAAAATTCTGACCACTACTGAATCATCCTATACTTTTGAGTATAATGTAATCGGAGATACAAGAAAATTTAAAGGAACTGCACATAAAATAGACTAACATGTTCGATATTTTTGCAAGCCCTGATGCCTGGATGGCTTTGTTGACCCTTACTTTTTTGGAAATTGTACTGGGAATCGACAATATTATATTCATTTCAATTGCCGCTGGAAAATTGGAGGAGGGAAATAGGCGAAAGGCAACCAATGTTGGATTGTTGTTTGCCATGGTAATGCGAATTGTTTTGCTTTTCGGAATTACCTGGCTCACTAAAATGAAAAAGCCTTTTTTGGTGCTGGATGAGTCATGGGTTACAGGTGGAATTAGTTGGCAAGCCGTTATTTTGTTTGCTGGCGGACTTTTTCTACTGTATAAAAGCACCCACGAGATCCATGAAAAAATAGAAGACCGTGGTCATGATGAGCGCGAAGTGACCAAATCGAGGTCTTCATCTTTGATGAATGCCATTGTTCAAATTACCGTAATCAATATTGTATTTTCCTTTGATTCTATTTTGACGGCTATTGGAATGACCAACGGAATCTCATCAAACCCAAATGATGCTTTGATGTTGATGATTACCGCTGTTGTTATCTCGGTGTTGATTATGATGTTGTTCGCAAATCCAGTTGGAGAATTTGTGAATAACTACCCCTCCATACAAGTGCTGGGGCTCTCATTTTTAATTCTGATTGGGTTTATGTTGATAGCTGAATCGGCTCACCTATCCCATTTAGTGATTTTTGATAACGAAGTTGGTTCCATACCCAAAGGGTATTTATACTTCGCCATTGCTTTTTCGCTAATGGTAGAATTTCTTAACCTAAGAATTCAAAAGAATAATTCTTCAAAAAAAGAAAAGCTAGAAGAGCATTAGTTCGGTCGTTGATATGCGAGCTGTGGATTTGCCTCTTTATGTTTTTTGAACAAGCGTTGCTGCTGTTTCACGGTCAAAGTGCTACCATCATGACTCCAGCCCGGAGGTCCAAAAATGTACATCAACTTGTGCTTTAAACTTTTAACTTTCTTGGTGTCCTTCCAAATATCTTTAAACTCGTGTGTGAGAATCACTACAGGATTATAGGATTCAGGGGCATGGATTACGCCATATTTTACATCGATATCATCGTCCAATTCTTTCCATGTACCGAACATCTTGTCAAAAATATTCAAGAATCCGCCGTGGTTTTTATCCAAATACTCCACGTTTTGGGCATGATGCACTTGGTGCATGGTGTGCGTGTTCATGAATTTTTCAATAAATCCAAGTTTTGGAACGTAAACGGTATGTAATTGAAATTGCCACAGGGCTTCAATTCCCAAACAAACCAAAACCATTTCTGGTGGAAAGCCGATGGCGGGCAACCAAATGTAAAAAAAGGGTTTGTATAGAATGGTGAACCAACCGTTGCGAATGGCTGTTCCCAAATTAAAATTATCGGAAGAATGGTGCACAATATGTGCCGCCCATAAAATTCGCACCTCGTGATTGGCCCTATGGAACCAGTAATAGGTAAAATCATCGGCCAATTGGCAAATAATCCAAACATACCATGCATAACCAAAGGATTCATAACCCATTATGTTGGTTCTAACCCCACCTACTTCCGGGTTGAAAATTTCATAAGTCCCTTCAAAAAGGGCAATGGCAAACGCGACTTTAAATAGTGGTCCTAAAATGGCAGAACCAATCCCCATAAATCCACTGGCAGCCAAATCTTTCCAATTGTAAAGTTGGTCATGGTCGTGGGTTTTGCTGTAGGTTAATTCAAGTAAAATGAAAGCAATAAAAACTGGTACACCATATACCAGCGGGTTTGTAAAATCCATATAGAATAGTTAATCGTCTGCTTTAATTATGTGACAGGGCAAAATAGGTAGAAAAAGATTTAAAACAAAGCAGTTTGGTCATTACCGTCATTCTTTGTTCCTATATCTTTATTTGAATTTTCTATTTGCTCTTCGTCAACCACCTCGATGTCCTCTGTTTGTTGTTCTTTGGGCTCTTCATAAGGTAGCGGGTCCAATAAGTTAATATTTTTCACTTTTTCAGGTGTCAGCTGGTTCCCCAGGGCTTTTATGCCTTTTACAGCGATAAATTCCTCCACATCCACTTCTAGATTGGGCTTGGCTTCCTTGCCTCGCGGTTTTACAAACTCAATTTCCAATTGTGGTCGCCAATCGGTAGAAACCAATTCCATATAGGATTTAGCGCTTTCGGAAATCACCACTTCTTCCTTACTCGGGTTTTCCACTAAAAATCTCTTGAGATAATAGCGTTCCTTTTCTCCATCAAAATGTACAACGGAGATTGGTTTGTTGGGATTCCATTTCTCCAATACGATCATGTCGTCATTAAAACGGGTCAGCAAATCTGGAACAATGGTTTTTACAATGCCTTTTTGTTCAATTACCAAGAGGAGGTCATCCCCCTTAAACTCACCCAGCAACTCTCCTCGCCCATCAACATTTAAACGACTTACCACATCATCAAACCAAATTTTTCTGGGCTTGAGGGTGGAAACGCCTTTTTCCTTGAGTTCCACGCGTTTAATGGCATATTTAGTAACCAAATTTCCTTTAGAGGCTCTTC
Organism: Flagellimonas cixiensis; assembly: GCF_042134615.1. Lineage (GTDB taxonomy): Bacteria > Bacteroidota > Bacteroidia > Flavobacteriales > Flavobacteriaceae > Flagellimonas > Flagellimonas cixiensis. Next base: position 3,032,772 of record NZ_CP169639.1, on the reverse strand, counting down.
CTTTTATAAGTACATCCGAGAAATCCAGATCCCATTTCAGTTTCTTGATGCTTCCTGATTGGCGTAGCAAAATAGTGATCACTTCGGCTTCCCCATTCGGGTTAGCTGAGAAATAAAGTACTTCGGCAGAGGTTTTATCTCCCGTTAGTTGATAGATTTTGTCGCGTGTGATGCTGGTGACGTTGAATCGTTTGATGTAACTGGGGCCGCCCTTCATCATCTTATACACCATATTGTATGTGGTGCGCTTGTCTTTTTTCTTGAAGACGGCCACATGGATAATGTTTTTGCCAACAAAAACCTTTGAGTCCACTTTGGTGACCATCATTTCCCCTTTTTGGGTAAAGACAATTATGTCATCGATATCGCTACAGTCCGTAACATATTCGTCTCGCTTCAAAGAAGTTCCAATAAAGCCTTCTTCGCGATTTACATAAAGTTTGGTGTTGCGGATAACCACTTTAGTGGCCTCGATATCATCAAATACTTTAATCTCGGATTTGCGTTCGCGTCCACTGCCGTATTTCTTTTTAAGTTCCTTGAAATAGTCAATGGCAAAATCCACCAAATGCTCCAGGTGATGCTTGGTCTGTGCGATTTTATCTTCCAGGCTATCAATCAATTGTTGCGCCTTTTCCAAATCGAACTTGGAAATACGCTTGATTCGGATTTCGGTCAAGCGAACAATATCGTCTTTGGTCACAGCTCTTTTAAGGTGGCCAATGTAAGGTTTTAAACCTTTATCAATGGCGGAAATTACCCCTTCCCATGTTTCCTCTTCTTCGATATCGCGATAAATCCTGTTCTCAATAAAAATTCGTTCCAATGAGGAGAAGTGCCATTGCTCTTCTAACTCATCGAGCTGTATTTGAAGCTCCGCTTTAAGTAACTCAACGGTATTGTCCGTAGAGCGCTCCAGCATTTCTGTTACCCCAATAAATAGGGGTTTGTTATCTTCAATAACACAGCCTAACGGCGAAATAGAGGATTCGCAGGCGGTGAAGGCATAGAGCGCGTCAATGGTTTTGTCCGGAGAAATTCCATTGGGTAAATGCACTAATATTTCTACCTCTGCCGCGGTGTTGTCCTCAATCTTTTTTATTTTGATTTTCCCCTTATCGTTAGCCTTTAAGATGGAGTCAATTAAAGAGGAGGTATTGGTCCCATACGGTATTTCGTTGATGACCAAGGTGTTTTTGTCCAAGGTTGAAATTTTGGCCCTTACCCTAATTTTACCACCTCGTAATCCATCGTTGTAATTGCTCACATCGATGATTCCTGCTGTTGGAAAATCGGGATATAGCGTAAAACGCTTACCCTTTAAATGTTTGATGGAGGCATCAATCAATTCATTGAAATTGTGCGGTAGTATTTTTGTGGAAAGTCCCACAGCAATACCTTCGGCGCCTTGCGCCAACAATAATGGAAACTTTACAGGAAGGTTGACCGGCTCCTTCTTTCTTCCATCATAAGATAGTTGCCACTCGGTAATCTTTGGACTATAAACTACTTCGAGGGCGAATTTTGAAAGTCGCGCCTCAATATATCGAGACGCTGCGGCTCCATCACCTGTTAGAATGTTCCCCCAGTTTCCTTGGGTATCAATCAATAAATCTTTTTGCCCCAGCTGCACCATGGCATCGGCAATACTCGCATCGCCATGTGGGTGGTATTGCATGGTATGCCCTACTACATTGGCTACTTTGTTGTAACGACCATCGTCCAACTCCTTCAAAGAATGCATAATCCTACGTTGCACGGGCTTAAACCCATCCTCAATCGCAGGAACGGCACGTTCCAATATTACGTAGGATGCGTAATCCAAAAACCAATCCTTATACATTCCGGTAACCTTTACCAGACTGTCTTGGGGCTCTTCATGGTTTTCTAAACCTTCATCGTTCAGTTCTTCGTTCTCTTCCATTTAGAAGGGAGGCATTAGTTTGGTTTATAGTTAGTTTTCTTCGACTAGGTCGAGTTCTACTTTAAGGTTGTTTATGATGAATTCTTGTCTGTCCGGAGTATTTTTACCCATATAAAACTGCAACAGATTATCAATGCTCATGGCTTTATCCAACATTACAGGCTCCAAACGGATATCATCACCTATAAAATGCTTGAACTCATCGGGAGAAATTTCACCCAATCCCTTAAATCGGGTAATTTCAGGTTTACCAGTGAGTTTTTCTATGGCATTTCTTTTTTCTTCTTCACTATAACAATAAATGGTCTCCTTTTTATTGCGCACCCTAAATAATGGGGTTTGAAGAATATATAAATGGTTTTCCTTTATCAGTTCTGGGAAAAATTGCAAAAAGAATGTGATCAGCAATAATCGAATGTGCATCCCATCAACATCGGCATCCGTTGCGATAACGATATTGTTGTACCGCAAATCCTCCATGGAATCCTCAATATTGAGGGCTGCCTGCAACAGGTTAAATTCTTCATTTTCGTACACAATCTTTTTGGACATGCCATACGAGTTCAAGGGCTTACCCCGAAGACTGAATACTGCTTGGGTGTTTACATCCCTGGATTTAGTGATGGACCCCGACGCTGAATCTCCCTCTGTGATAAATAGAGTTGTTTCCAATCTTCGGTCTTTTTTCATGTCCTGCAAGTGCACACGACAATCACGAAGTTTTTTATTGTGCAAGCTTGCTTTCTTGGCACGTTCTCTGGCTAACTTTCGAATTCCGGAAAGTTCTTTACGCTCTTTTTCCGCCTGAACAATTTTGCGCTGCAGGGCCTCGGCAGTTTGAGGATTTTTATGCAAGTAATTATCCAGATACTTTCCAACAAAATCGTTGATGTAGGTTCGAACCGTTGGCAAGTTACCGCCCATATCGGTGGAACCTAATTTAGTTTTGGTCTGACTTTCAAAAACAGGTTCCATTACTTTAATGGAAATAGCAGATATGATGGACTTCCGCACATCGGAAGCGTCATAATTTTTTCCGTAAAAATCGCGAATGGTTTTTACCACGGCTTCACGAAAAGCTGCTTGGTGTGTACCTCCCTGTGTGGTATGTTGTCCGTTTACAAAAGAGTGATACTCTTCACTGTATTGGGTTTTGCTATGGGTCATGGCGACCTCTATATCATCCCCTTTTAGGTGAATGATAGGATAAAGAAAATCCTCTTCGTTATTATTGTCTTCCAATAAGTCCTTTAATCCATTTTCAGAATGGAATTTCTCACCATTAAAAACAATGGTCAAACCTGGATTTAGGTAGACATAGTTTTTGAGCATGCGTTCCACATACTCATTGCGATACTTGTATTTTTTAAAAATGGATTCGTCCGGCGTGAAAGTCACCTTGGTGCCTCGTCTTCTGGAAGATTCTTCCAAAAGCTCCTCATTGGTAAGGTTTCCTGTTTCAAATTCAGCGGTTTTGGATTGCCCGTCCCGGTTAGATTCCACACGAAAATAGGTGGAAAGGGCATTCACGGCCTTGGTACCTACCCCATTCAAACCTACAGACTTTTTAAAGGCGCGGGTATCGTACTTACCACCCGTATTCATTTTGGAAACTACGTCCACTACTTTTCCTAAAGGAATTCCTCGACCGAAATCACGAACATGAACCGTATTTTCCTTGATATTGATTTCGATGGTCTTCCCGGCTCCCATCACAAACTCATCAATGGCATTATCCAGAACTTCCTTTAGCAGGATGTAAATACCATCATCGGCGGAAGAGCCATCACCCAATTTTCCAATATACATTCCGGGTCGCATACGGATATGCTCCTTCCAATCCAACGATCGAATATTATCTTCAGTATATTGGGTATCTGCCATAAGTTTTGGGTTAATCCATGCAATATAAAATTTAGGGGGAAATATAAAAGTTTTGAGAGCAGAAAGTAATCAACAATAGCGCGGATTTATTGTTAATATTAGTGATACTCAGTATTGTTTTTTTCTGTTGATGGAAAGATACGTCACCCCAAAAATCACAACAGCCATTCCCAATAATTGCCAAAGGGTCAATTTTTCATCCAAAAAGACGAATGCCAACAAGATGGTGGAAATAGGACCTAAACTTCCCAAAATGGAAAAATTGGAAGCTCCAAGCCGTTCTATCGCCGCTGACACCAAAAAAGACGGAATGAGTGTAGCGATTATCGCCATGGCAAATCCGTAGGCATAAACAGGCCAAGGATAATCCATGAATTCCCAATTTCCATCTATCACATAATGTAAAACGATGCAAACAGTAGAAACAATCATGGCGTAGCAGGTAAACCGAAGCACCCCAAATTTGGGAATCAACCACCCACTACCCACCAAATAGGAAGCATAAGTGATGGCGCTTAGCAATACTAAAAACCCACCCCATATCACTTGATTTCCAGCAACATCCAATTCATCCCAAAATGTAATAAGCACGCCAAAATAGGTGATTAGAATTGCTATAAATTGAACCCTAGAAATCTTTTGTTTGAAAATAATCCAGGACAGGAACACCACAATGGTAGGGTACACAAATAGAATAATCCGCTCCAGCCCTGCTTTGATGTAGTTCAGTCCTAAAAAATCGAAATAACTGGCCAAATAATAACCAATAAATCCAAAGGCGAACAACCATGCATAATCTTTAGCCTGAATTTTAACAGTGGGACGCTTTTTACGAATCAAAAAGAGAATGATGATGTAAAAAGGAAGCGAAAAAAGCATTCGGAACAATAATAAATCCAACGTATTCACTTGGTATTGATACGCCAATTTTACCATCACGGCTTTTGAGGAGAATAAAACCACTCCCAAGATGCCGTAAAATATTCCTAAGCTTTTGTTGGACATGGAATAAAGCTACTTCCTGTCCGTAATTCTAAAAAAGTAATTGTTTGGGAATTACAATGTTCAACCCTTATACATTGAACCTAAAGTGCATAACATCACCGTCTTTCACTATATATTCCTTGCCCTCAACACGCATACGGCCAGCCTCTTTTACTTTGGCTTCGCTACCGTATTGAATGTAATCGTTATAAGAAATCACTTCGGCACGGATGAATCCTTTTTCAAAATCGGTATGGATAACCCCTGCTGCTTGAGGTGCTGTGGCTCCAACAGGAATGGTCCAAGCACGAACCTCTTTAACTCCTGCTGTGAAATACGTTTCCAAATCCAATAGTTTATAGGCACCGCGAATCAATTTGGCTGAACCTGGCTCGGAAAGACCAAGGTCTTCCAAGAACATCTGACGCTCCTCGTAGGTTTCCAATTCGGTGATATCCGCTTCGGTACCCACTGCCAAAAAGATCACTTCGGCATTTTCGTTCGCAACGGTTTCCTTCACCTTTTCTACATATGCATTTCCCTCTACGGCTGCACCTTCATCTACATTACAAACATACATTACCGGTTTATCCGTAATCAATTGCATGGGTTTTACGAACTCAATACGCTCATCTTCAGAAAGCTCTATGGCACGAACTGAAGTCCCAGCTTCCAAACCATTTTTAAGTTTGGTCAATACTGCTTCTTCTTTTTGGGCTTCTTTGTTTCCGGTTTTGGCAGCACGCTTCACTTTGTCCAGCTTTTTATCCACGCTTTCCAAATCTTTCAACTGCAGCTCCATATCAATTGTTTCCTTGTCTCGAATTGGGTCTACAGAACCATCCACGTGCACCACATTATCATTATCAAAACAACGCAATACGTGCAGAATAGCATCGGTTTCACGAATATTCCCCAAAAACTGGTTTCCAAGGCCCTCGCCTTTACTAGCTCCTTTTACCAAACCAGCAATATCCACAATTTCTACGGTAGCAGGAATCACTCTTTCAGGATTCACCAATTCTTCCAGTTTTTCCAAACGGGTGTCAGGCACGTTTACCACACCAATATTGGGCTCAATGGTACAAAAAGGGAAGTTGGCACTTTGTGCCTTTGCATTGGACAAACAGTTGAACAATGTTGATTTTCCTACGTTCGGCAATCCTACAATACCAGCTTTCATCTAATAAATTTGTGTTTTGAGGGTGCAAATATAAGTTGAAGTTTTGGTACTCGGTGCTAATACCCTTGAATCAATAAGTAAAGACCCATTATCATTAGTCCAATCATGCCAAAAATAGCCACTAGAGACAGTATACATCCTATCTGCTTCCAAATACCCCTATATTCTTTTTCTTCTTTTTGCATAAAAAAACCCCGAACTTAAATTCGGGGCTAAATTAATTGTTTTTTATTCCCTATCCATCAGGGTGCATAAACTTCTGTTTGCCCAAAAGTTCATCTTCTGTTTCTTCGTGATCCTCATCGGGCACACAACAATCTACAGGACATACCGCAGCACATTGTGGCTCCTCATGGAATCCTTTACACTCTGTACACTTGTCTGGAACAATATAATATAGTTCATCGCTAACAGGCTCTTGGGCCTCATCGGCATTTACATCTTTACCGTTGGGCAAAACAACATTGCCGGTCAACGAAGTACCATCACTGTATCTCCAATCATCCGCACCTTCATAAATTGCTGTGTTTGGGCACTCTGGCTCGCAAGCACCGCAGTTTATGCACTCATCTGTTATAATTATTGCCATATTTTTCTTTTCCTTTTAAGCTGATTCTTTCCAGCATGCTTACTTTTGACAAAAATAAACCCTACTAAATTAGTGTACAAATATAATAAGGTCGCATATGCAAACCATGGCAGCTTTTGTTAAACTCGGAAATTATCTAACAGAATTTTGTGAAAATTATTACTCCAACGATGGAAATCCGGATGATGGATTGCTGCAAGCCATTTATAGCGCAGAACAACATAATGGCTGGTTTACAAGGGAAAATATTATGTTTTCATTGCAACAATGGGGGGATGCTTTAACTGAAGAAAACCTTACCGAATGGTTGTCCAAATATGACATTCAACCTTTAGAAGCCCCTAAAACCATCGGAATTGTAATGGCTGGAAACATTCCTTTAGTCGGTTTTCACGATTTTATTTGTGTTTTGCTATCGGGAAATAAGGTGTTGGCCAAATTATCTTCGAACGATAAAATATTGCTTCCTTTTCTAACCAAAGTTTTAATAGATCAAGAACCTTCTTTAAAAGATTACATCGCCTTTGTAGAAGGAAAAATGGAGGATTTTGATGCCGTCATCGCCACAGGAAGCAACAACACCAGTCGCTATTTTGAATATTATTTTGGGAAGAAACCCAATATCATCCGTAAAAATAGAAACTCGGTGGCCATTTTAACTGGAAAAGAAACCAAAGAAGAACTTCAGGCCTTGGGTGAAGATATTTTCCGTTATTACGGATTGGGATGCCGAAACGTATCCAAGATTTTTGTGCCCAAGGATTATGATTTTGAACCGTTCTTCAATGCTATTTTCGAATTCAAGGATATTATCAACGAAAACAAATACGCCAACAATTATGATTACAACAAGGCGGTGTATTTGATGAGCGAGTTCAAAATTTTGGACAACGGTTTTTTGGTGCTAAAGGAAGATGAAAGCCTCTCCTCTCCTATTTCTGCTTTGTTCTACACCTATTATGAAAATGAATCAGATTTAAGAAATCAACTAAAAGCATTGGACGACCAAATTCAATGTGTAGTTTCCGCTAAAGGGGATGTGCCTTTCGGAGAAACCCAAAAACCAAAATTAAACGACTACGCAGACGGAGTGGATACCCTAGAATTTCTGCTTCAACTTTAAATAAATGCATTGCCCAAGAATCGTTTTTTCATCCAAGAAATTTTTCGACCTTTACCCTTCAAATCATCACTATGAAAATGCACAATTTTAGCGCTGGACCTTGTATTTTACCTAAGGAGGTATTACAAAAGGCCTCCGAAGCTGTCGTGGAACTCGATGGCATTGGACTTTCACTTATAGAAATCTCTCACCGTAGCAAAGAGTTTGTGGCCATTATGGAAAAGGCGCGTTCACTAGCTTTAGAGCTTTTAGGGTTGGAGGGTAAAGGATATCAAGCTATTTTCCTACAAGGAGGTGCCAGTATGCAATTTTTAATGACCGCTTATAATTTATTGGATAAAAAAGCAGGTTATGTAAATACTGGAACTTGGAGTCAAAAGGCAATAAAAGAGGCCCGTATGTTCGGTGAAGTTGTGGAAGTTGCCTCTTCCCAAGAAGATAATTTTAAATATATCCCAAAAGGATACAACATTCCTTCTGATTTGGATTATTTGCACCTTACCTCCAACAATACCATTTATGGTACTCAAATCAAGGAATTTCCAGAAACGAATGTACCTTTGGTCTGCGATATGAGTTCCGATATTTTCTCAAGACAACTGGATTTTTCCAAGTTTGATTTGATCTATGCAGGTGCTCAAAAAAATATGGGACCAGCTGGAGCTACTTTGGTGGTGGTGAAGGAAGATATTATGGGAAAAATCACCCGTAAGATTCCTTCCATGCTTGATTATTCAGTGCACGTGAGTAAGGATAGTATGTTCAACACCCCTCCTGTTTTTGCGGTGTACGTTTCTATGCTGACCATGCAATGGCTAAAAGATTTGGGGGGTATCGCGGCTATCGAGGAAATCAATGAGCGTAAAGCCAATCTTATTTATTCTGAAATCGAACTTAATCCCGTTTTCTCTGGATTTGCCGCCAAAGAAGACCGTTCCATCATGAATGCCACATTCAACATTACCGATGATGAACTAAAAGATGTTTTTGATGCCATGTGCAAAGAAGCTGGAATTAGCGGAATCAACGGTCACCGTTCCGTGGGTGGGTATAGAGCCTCAATGTACAACGCACTTCCTTTGGAAAGTGTTGGTGTATTGGTGGATATTATGAGCGAATTGGAAAAGAAAGGATAAACTTAATGACGAAAATTTTAGCCAACGATGGCTTGGCCCAAACGGGCAAAGAATTCCTTGAAAAAGCTGGTTTCGAAGTTAAAAATACCCGTGTTGCACAAGAACAGCTTACTAATTACATCAACAAAAACAACATTGAGGGACTTTTGGTGCGCAGTGCTACCGAAGTTTCCAAAGAAATCATAGACGCTTGCCCAAATCTTAAACTGATTGGCCGTGGCGGTGTTGGAATGGACAATATTGACGTGGGTTATGCACAATCCAAAGGTATTCATGTTTTTAACACGCCCGAAGCTTCAGTGGATTCTGTGGCCGAACTGGTTTTTGCACATCTTTTCGGTGCAGCTCGTTTTTTGCATGATGCGAATCGAAATATGCCCTTGGATGGCGATAGTCAATTTAAAGCACTAAAAAAAAGCTATAAAGGAGGCATTGAACTTCGAGGAAAAACACTTGGGATTATCGGATTTGGTCGCATTGGTCAAGCTGTGGCTAAGATGGCCTACGCTTTGGGAATGAAAGTTATTTTTACAGACCATCATGTTACTGATATCACCTTAGAAGTTCCCTTTTTTGATGGACAATCCATAAGATTTGGACTGAAAGCTTCAGATTTTGAAACGGTTTTAAAAGAAGCTGATTTTGTTTCGATTCATGTGCCTGCCCAAGATTCCTATGTGCTTGGCAAAAAAGAGTTTGAATTGATGAAAAATGGCGCAGGAGTTATCAACACATCCCGTGGTGGTGTTTTGGACGAGGTGGCTTTGGTTGAAGCTTTGGATTCCGACCATCTCGCTTTTGCTGGATTGGACGTGTTCGAATCCGAACCTACGCCAGAAATTCAAATTTTGATGAACCCAAAAATATCCTTGTCGCCACACATTGGTGCTTCAACAATACAAGCCCAAGAACGAATCGGAATTGAATTGGCAAACAAGGTTATCAAATTGCTAAAATAGCTTTTTAACAAGGTGATTTAACCGTTTTAGATGCCACTTTTTTGTACCTTCACCCTCTAACCTTAACTGTATTAAGATGTCAGGATTATTAGATTTATTGAATAGCCCGATGGGGCAACAGCTGGTGAGTGGCGTAGCTGGCCAAACCGGACAAGACGAAAGCAAAACAGCTGATGTACTGAGCATGGCCATGCCTTTGTTAATGGGTGCCATGAAAAAAAACACTACTACTCCGGGTGGCGCACAAGGTTTGATGGATGCCCTTTCTTCAAAACATGATGGTGGAATTTTGGACGACCTTGGAGGTTTGTTCGGAGGGGGTGTCGACCAAAATGTCATGGATGATGGTGCTGGCATTCTAGGCCATATCCTTGGAGCCAAACAACCGCAGGTAGAAAATGCATTGAGCAGTAAATCAGGAATTGATACGGGAACAATTTCTCAAATCCTAAAAATTGCTGCCCCAATTCTTTTGGGATATTTAGGAAAACAAACAAAACAACAATCCGTAAGTACTCCAGACGGTCTAAATGGACTTTTAGGTGGGCTAATGGGCGGAGATAAAGCTGCTGCCAAACAACAATCCTTGGTTGAATCATTTTTGGATAGTGATGGTGACGGCAGTGTGATAGATGATTTGGCCGGTATGGTTTTAAATAGCAGCGGACAGAAAAGCAGTGGTCTAGGCGGCATGCTTGGTGGTCTTTTCGGAAAATAGCATTTTATTAAACATAGTTTAACAAAGCCATTCGGATATCCGAATGGCTTTTTTTGTAACTTATATTCATGAAAAAGAAACTTTTAGCGCCTTTTGGATTTTTATTGGTTTTGATGCTGTTATTGGCTTCGTGTTCTTCGCAAAAAGAGGTTGTTGACATTTCAGAGGATGAAAAAGAATTGTTTAAATCTGACAACGAAGAACCCGTCGAAATATCAGATGAGGAAACCGAATATGAAATTATCATTATAGAACCTGGATTTTATACTTGGTTAAATTCCATTGCTCGTCCAGAGGGCTATTATTCACAATCGTATTTGGAAAACAGAAATGCGGTATTGGTCATCAACTGGAACCAAAGAGTGTTGGATCCTATCCGATTCAATCCTAACCTTTACGAAATGCAAATCAATTACGATCCAAACATAGATTATGGATATGAGGTGAATTACAAACTCTACAATTATTTTATCTATTTCCAACGAAAATACAATCAACGCTTAGGGCCCTTTTTGCCTAGAATATAATGTACTATTTTTGCACCCAATTAATTGGTTCGCATGCAGAAAATTAAAGATCGTTGGGAAATCTCAAACAACTGGCAACTACTTTTTCCAATTTTAGGAGCCTTTCTTACTTTTTTAACGGCATATATGATTGCTCGTAAATTGCTTCATGCTTTCGGCATGAACAATACCGCTGCAGAGTGGATTTTTACGGGAACTGTGAGTATTTCAATTTTCTATGGGCTCATCAAATTTTTTATCTGGTGTTTTAAAAAGCTGGAAAATAAATGGGTGGTGGAACAAAAATGGGAAATGATTGCCATTTTTATTGTTTTTGCCATAACAGGAAGCCTTGCTGGAAAATTAGCAGGTCCATTGGTGCATTGGATAGGATTGGATGATGAAAATGTACCAAAAGCAATCTATTGGACTTGCAGAATTTTGATGATTTTTCCTATTTATCAAATTTTATTGGTATGCATCGGATGGTTGTTCGGTCAGTTTAAATTTTTCTGGGCTTTTGAGAAAAAAATGCTCAAACGAATGGGTTTGGGCTTTCTAGTGCCTTAGTTTAAGTTTTCCTTAACACACAAATTCCATATGGGTTGGTTACATTTGCAGCAGATGACCTCAATCCTCCACAAAAAAACCACCTTTTTCCTATCCCTTATTTTGACTATCGGGATACTGGCTCCCTCAGTTATAAAATTAGGTCATGCCATTTATGAGCATAATTCAGAAAAGCAATGTGTTGCCCAAGGAACGGTGCACATTCACGATGGAGATTTGGATTGTGACTTTCATGATTTTAATCTAGCCTCCAAAGTACTTTTCTCCCCAGTTTTTGAAAATGTTTCCATTGAAGTTCCATATGTAGCACTTCAAACGGATTTTTACGTCACTTCATTTAAACCCCATAAATTTTCGTACCACGCCTTACGAGGTCCCCCTGTTGTTTCTTAATTATTGGATTTTATTTTTTTAACCCTATTAATTTTCACAATGAAACAACTTTATATGTCAATGCTTTTTGCATTGATTCCACTATCCATATTTGCACAAAATACTATTTCTGGAACCATTTCCGATGCAGAAACCGGTGAGCCATTAGAGCAGGTATCCGTATACATTCCACAACTTGAAAATGGCGCTGTTACAGATGAAACGGGTCACTATACTTTAAAAAATTTGCCTGAGGGCAGCTATAAATTGGTGATTTCCTATATCGGTTACGAAACCTATTCGGCAACTTTTGAGATTACTACTGGAACAAATAACTTCGATTACCAAATGATGGCTTCAGCCATTGAAATGGACGAAGTGGTTCTTTCCACACCATTCCACAAATTACAGCGCGAAAATGTGATGAAAGTGGAACAAAAATCAATGGAAGAACTCAAGCAGCAGGGCGGCATCACACTTTCCGAAGGAATCACAAACATCCCGGGGGTTTCTTCTGTTTCAACTGGTGTTGGAATTGGAAAACCCGTGATCCGAGGTCTGAGCTTTAACCGTGTTTTGGTGTACACTCAAGGAATTCGTTTAGAAAATCAGCAATATGGTGGAGAACACGGTTTGGGACTTAATGATGCTGGAATTTCCAGTGTTGAAGTAATCAAAGGACCTGCTTCCTTATTGTATGGTTCCGATGCATTGGGAGGTGTACTTTATTTAAATCCTGAGAAATTTGAAACTTCTGGGGAAACCTCTGGTGATGTAAACATGAGGTATTTTACCAATACATTGGGGTACAATGCCAATGCAGGGTTTAAAACTTCAGGTGAAAAACTAAAATTCTTGGTTCGAGGTGCCTACGCATCCAATGCGGATTATGAAACAGGTGATGGAACAAGTGTTACCAATTCACGATTTAACGAAGCAGACCTAAAAACAGGTTTGGCTTACCAAGCGGCAAAGTTCAAAACAGAATTGCGCTACAATTATAATGCTTCAGATCTTGGAATTCCAGAAGAAATTGGCGTTCAAAACAACGATCGCGAACCGTTGGAGCCTTTTCAAGAACTTTCTACACACATAATCAGTTCCAAAAACAATTTCTTCTTCAAAAAATCGAGTTTGGAGGCCACTTTTGGATATACAGTGAATAATAGAAAGGAGTTTGAGGAGCATCATCACGAAGAAGAACATGAAGGTGAGGAAGAACACGCTGAAGAGGAGGAACATGCAGAGGAAGAACATGGAGAAGAAGAAGGCGCAGCCTTAGATATGCGTTTGAGCACTTTCAATTACAACATTCAATTTAACCCTCAGTGGGGAAAAATGACCACTATCTTCGGAATCCAGGGGATGCACCAAAAAAACGAGAATTTTGGGGAAGAAGTATTGGTTCCCGATGCCATCACCAACGATTTTGGCGTGTTGGCCACATCACACATCCATTTCAATAAGAGTGACCTACAATTGGGTTTGCGTTACGACATTAGGTCTTTGAATGGCGAAGCAAGCGGAATAGAAGGTGATGAGGAGTATATCCCTGCGTTGGATAGAAATTTCAACAGTTTTAATGCGGCTTTGGGTTACCGAATGGATTTGACCCAAAATATTATGGGACGCTTAAATTTGGCTACAGGATTTAGGGCACCTAACCTATCGGAACTCTCTTCCAACGGATTGCACAGTGGAGCAAATCGTGTGGAAATCGGAAATCCGGATTTGGATAGCGAACAAAACTTCCAGATTGATTTGGCTTTGGAATATGGCAATAAACATCTCGAAGCCTACATCAACACCTTTTACAATATTGTGAACGATTACATTTATTTGGAACCTACAGGAGAATTTAGAGAGTTGGATCCTGTTTACGATTTTCAACAGCAAAATGCGATTTTGTATGGTGGTGAATTTGGTTTTCACTTGCACCCACACCCTATCGACTGGTTACATTTGGAAAGTAGCTATGATATTGTTTATGGGGAATTGGATGATAATTCCAATTTACCTTTGATTCCTGCCAACCGATGGACCAATACCTTCAGGGTGGAATGGAAAAAAAGGAACCAAGATTATAAATGCTATGCATTTGTAACGCTTCAAACCAACTTTGACCAAAACAAGGTTGCTGATTTTGAGACACCTACCTCTCGCTATAACTTATTTAATATCGGTGTGGGTGGTGATATGAAAATCTTCAATCAAAAAGTAGGGTACTCCATTACAGGAAACAACATTTTTGATAAGGATTATATTTCTCACTTATCACGATTAAAAGCGGATGGAATTTCCAACATCGGTAGAAATATCTCTTTTAGCTTGAGTGTTCCGTTATAGGATTTACTTCTCATTTTTAAGAGTTTGTCATTCCCGACAGAGCAGTGCGAAGAGGAATCTCTTATCATGAATTTGCAATGGGATTTCTCACTATGTTTGAAATGACAATTAGGGAATTAAAGGTCAATCTTTTTTAGGTTGACCTTTTTTCTTGCTCAAAAGATAGGTGTAAATCCATGTTAGGGTAAATGTGGGAATAAAATCCAAACCAGGAATAAGTTCCTCCGTAAAAGTGATAAGACCAGCTGCTTGTCCTACCCTGCCCTTGTACAAACGGGTCATGAGCCACCCTGCTACCGGGGCCCAGATTACATCGGAAAACTCCCCAATTCCAGGAATTATAAAGGAAATCATTCCAATACCATCAAACAATAACCCCAATAATAGATTGCGGTATTTTTGGTCTTTTTCTTTTGCCATGAATGAAAAATAGGAATTCCCCCCGACTTGGAAAAATCACTTAGGATAAATCGGAACTGATCAACTTCAAAAATTCGTTACGGGTTTCAATTTTTTCAAATTGCCCTCTAAACCCTGAAGTGGTGGTCACAGAATTTTGTTTTTGTACCCCACGCATCATCATACACATGTGCGCAGCTTCAATCACAACAGCAACTCCTTTCGGTTTTAAGGTGTTGTTGATGCATTCCAAAATATCATGTGTCAACCGTTCCTGCACCTGTAATCTTCTTGCAAAAACATCTACCACCCGTGGAATCTTGCTCAACCCTACAATATGTCCGTTTGGAATATAGGCAACGTGGGCCTTTCCAAAGAATGGCAACATATGGTGTTCGCAAAGGGAATACAATTCAATATCCTTGATGATGACCATATCGTCGTAACTTTCTGCAAACATGGCACCCTTTAAAATTTCTTCGGCATCCTGTTTATAGCCTTGGGTTAGAAAAAGCATAGCTTTTGCCGCACGCTCGGGAGTTTTCAATAAACCTTCGCGTTCCACATCCTCCCCAATATCGGTCATAATATTGGCAAAATGTTCCTTGACCTCATTGGTGATTTCAATATTGTATTCCTCAAGGTTTCTATAAGGTGCCATGCTGTAGTTTTTTAGAAAAGTAAGTGTTGAGCTTTTTGATTTTTGGATCTATAATAACTTGGCAATAGGGTTGTTGCCTATGGTCGTTGTAATAATTTTGATGTTCCTCTTCTGCCAAATAAAATGGCTTTTCTTCGGAAATGGCAGTCACTATTGGTGACGCAAAGATGTTTTCTTTTTCTAACAGCGCAATAAACTCCTCGGCCTGTTGCATTTGTTGTTCGTTGGTGTAAAAAATTTCACTTCGGTATTGCGTACCCACATCATTGCCCTGTCTATTTAAAGTTGTTGGATCGTGAGTGGCAAAAAACACCTCTAATAATTCTGTATAGGAAACTTTATTTGGATCAAAAGTTATTTTTATTGCCTCTGCATGACCAGTTCGGCCTGTACATATTTCGCGATAGGCTGGATTTTTAATATTCCCACCTGTATAACCAGAAAGTACTTCAGCAACACCGTTCAAGCGTTGAAAAACGGCTTCGGTACACCAAAAACAACCTCCTGCAAAGATTGCGGTTTCTAAATTGTTGTTATTTTGTTTATCCATTATTATTCAAAGTTAAACAATATTTGATTGAGAAAATGATTCACAACTAATATTTATATTGGGCTTAGTCGAATTTAATTCCAGAAAATACAATCTTTGCTATACAACAGTATTGATTATCTTAGACCAGCGAAGTTGTATTTATGATAAAGGCCACAAACATTCAGAAGAGTTACGGAGACCTTAAAGTTTTAAAAGGGGTTGATCTTGAAATAAAAAAAGGCGAAGTTGTATCTATCGTTGGAGCTTCGGGAGCAGGAAAAACTACCTTGTTGCAGATTTTGGGCACTTTGGACAGTCCGTCCAATGCAAACGATAGCACCTTATTGATCAATGAAACCAACACTACTCAACTGAACGACAAAAACTTGGCCAAGTTCAGAAATGAACATATCGGATTTATCTTCCAATTTCATCAATTGCTCCCAGAATTTACGGCACTGGAAAATGTTTGTATCCCTGCATTTATAAAAAAGACACCCAAGGCTGAAGCTGAAACAAGAGCCAAGGAGTTATTGGATTTTTTAGGGTTGAAAGACCGTTATCACCACAAACCAAACGAACTTTCTGGAGGGGAACAACAAAGGGTTGCCGTAGCACGTAGTTTAATGAATAAACCCTCGGTGGTTTTTGCCGATGAGCCCAGTGGAAATTTAGATTCCGAAAGTGCGGACAACCTTCATAAATTGTTTTTTCAGCTTAGGGATGAATTTGGACAAACCTTTGTTTTGGTAACCCACAATAGAGAACTAGCGGATATGGCCGATCGAAAGTTGACCATGGTGGATGGCGTGATCGTTTCGAAAGATTGATATGACCAAGGCAGAGCTCAAAGAATTTTTGGATGCCAAAGTACTTGAATACAACAATCCCAAGTTTTTGGAGGATGACCCGTTGCAGATTCCACACCTATTTACTCAAAAAGAAGATGTTGAAATCAGTGGATTTTTAACAGCAACCATTGCATGGGGTAACCGAAAGAGCATCATCAACAACGCCACAAAATTAATGGGATTAATGGGCAACTCGCCCATTGATTTTGTAATGAATCATAAGGAAGACGATTTGGAGTCTCTCTCCCCTTTTGTGCACCGTACTTTTAATGGAATTGACCTCGGTTACTTTGTAAAAAGTCTTCAAAATATTTACAAAAACCACGGAGGATTAGAGACGATTTTCACTGAGCACCAGACCAAACACTCCATGCAACCCGCCATTTCTAAGTTTAAAGAGGTGTTTTTTGAGCTCCCCCATCAAAATAGAACCCAGAAGCATGTTTCCGATCCCAATAAAGGTTCCGCAGCTAAACGCATCAATATGTTTTTACGATGGATGGTTCGTGACAATGCCACAGGAGTAGATTTTGGCATTTGGAAAAACATTCCCCCATCCAAACTATCATGTCCCTTGGATGTGCACTCGGGAAATGTGGCCCGCAAGCTAAAATTGCTGAAACGCAAACAGAATGATGCCAAAGCTTTGCAAGAGCTGGATAAGAGTTTAAGAAAATTGGATTCTAGCGACCCCGTGAAATACGATTTCGCCCTATTTGGTTTGGGAGTTTTTGAACGGTTCTAAGGTTGTAAACACCCATTCGTACAGAAAAGCTGATTTTTTATATAAGTTTCTACCATTTAGGTTGTTAAAATATTATCTTAATATCTGCTAAAAAACCATTAACAAACCAACTTATGAAAAATCAACTGCTTTCGGCAATATTCTTACTATTTGCCGCTTTTGGCTTCTCTCAAACTGACAAACGCTTAAAAAATATTGAAAAGGAATTTGAGAAGATTCTAGAAATTACACATGCACCAGGGTTTGCAGTTGCCATTGTTGAAGGCGGTAAAACACTTTATGCCAAAGGTTTCGGATATCGTGATTTGGAAAACAAAATTCCAATGGATGAAAATACGTTGTTGGCCATTGGTTCCTGTTCCAAGGCATTTACCAGTGCAATTCTCGGGCAACTTCGGAACAATGAATCCCTCACCTTTAACGATAGCCCAATCGATTACATACCAGAACTACGGTTTTACAACGATCAATTGAACAACGAAATTAATATCAGGGATTTAATGAGCCATCAAACCGGAATCCCAAGACACGATGGCTCTTGGTACCTCTTCCCTACTTTTAATCGTGATAGTTTGGTTCAAAGAATTCAATATCATGAACCTTTTACAGGACTTCGTCAAAAATGGCACTACAACAACTTTATGTTTTTGTTGCAAGGCGTTATCGCTGAACGAATCACAGGAAAATCTTGGGAAGAGAATATTAAGGAACGTTTTTTTAGCCCCTTACAGATGAATCGTTCCAACCTATCCATCAAAGCATTGGAAAACAGCGAAAATGCCGCTGTAGGTTACGAATATTTTAAGGATAGCATTACCCGAAAAATGGATTATTATCAAATTGCGGCCATGGCGCCAGCCGGAAGCATCAACAGTAGTGTGTCAGAAATGGCCAATTGGCTAAAAGTTTGGATCAACAATGGAAAATTTAAGGATTCCACCATCTTACCGGAAAATTATGTGAAAGAAGCCATAAGTTCTCATGCCGTTATAGGTTCTGGTTATCCTAGCGATGAAAACCCCGATATGTTCTTGGCCAATTATGGGTATGGCTGGATGGTTAGTGCTTACCGAGGGCATTACCGTGTGGAGCATGGTGGTAATATTGATGGGTTTTCAGCAAGTACCGCTTTTTTTCCAACGGATAGTTTAGGTATCGTGGTATTAACCAATCAAAATGGTTCTTCCGTCCCCACATTGATTCGAAATACGGTAGCCGACCATATCTTCAATACCAAGAAAACAGATTGGGCCGATTATTACCGTAAACAGAAAGAAGAAGAACAAAAAGCCAAAGAAGCTGGCAAGAATGCCGCAGATTCAACAGAAATTAAAAATACTACGCCATCGCATGACCTAAGTGCCTATACTGGTTTTTATGAAAACAAGGGATATGGACGTTTTGAAATCACCAAGGAATCCGATTCGCTTTTTGTGCATTTTAAACTGCTTAAATTTTATTTGAAACATCGTTACTATGACATTTTTGAACCTTTGGAAGTGACATCTACAGGTATTGAGGATTTTGATGAAATGCCCGTGAAATTCAATTTTACCACTAATGATGCTGGGGACATATCCTCCATGAAAGTACAAATTGAGCCTTCCCTTGACCACCCTATCGAATTTAAGCGAGAACCCAAGGCGTTGGATTTAGATGTAAGTGAATTGAAAAAATATGAAGGGGAGTACGAACTAACTGGAATAGAAATCAAAGTCTACATAAAGGGTGAAGGTTTGTATATGTTTGTGCCTGGACAACCCGAATATAATTTATTGGCCACGGGTGAAGATGGTTTCAATATTAAAGGACTCGAGGGATTCAAGACTAAATTTAAAACCTTGGAAAATGAAAAAATGAAAGAGCTTGTTTTGATTCAACCCAATGGCACCTTTGTGGCAATGAGGAAGTAAATTTGCTCAATTCATAGCATTGAATTCCTTAAAAACAATCTTTGTTTATTGCTTTTGATGCATATTTGATGTATTATTACACCAAATTAAACAATCATGTCTCGTCAAAGCATTTCATTTACAAAACCCAATGATGATTGGCTAAAATCTCAAGTAGAAAGCCAAGAATATTCCAGTAAAAGTGAAGTAGTCAATGATTTGATACGGCAAGCCAGAAAACAACAAGTTCAAATTGATTGGCTCAAAGCCAAGTTGGAGAAAGCTGAAAATAGCGGATTTACCAATGATAGTAAAGATGATATTTTAGCTCAATCCAAATCAATGTTAAATGGCAAAATATAGACTGAGTACTACTGCAAAAGAAGATTTAATTCGAATTCACCAATACGGGGTTCATAAATTCGGAATGGTTCAAGCTGATAAGTACTTTGAAATATTTTTCGAGTATTTTAATCTTATTGCAAAACAACCCTTTTCATTTGAATCCGTTGATCATATAAAAAAGGGTTATAAACGATGTGTTTGCGGCTCTGATAACATTTATTACAAAATCAACGATGATGTTGTTGAAATAATGGCAATTATAGGCAGTCAAGATTTGAATAATATGCTTTAAATCCAATTAATTTACCCCCCAAACCCATAACCAGGTTCAATATCCAAATTGATTTTTTGTCCACCTTTTGCTATAGATTCGTAAATAGCTTCCACGATGATCATGTCACGTTTACCCATTTCTCCCGGGGCGATATTGGGTTCGTTAAACAAAACGTGTCTTGCAAAATCATCCATTTGGAGCTTTTGTTGGCTTTCATGTGGAAATTTAATCTCATCACCCTTTGAAGTTCTTCCGTGCAACGGTCCATAATTGTTTGCTGGTTGTAATTCAAACCAACCCGAGTTACCAGAAACATACATGGCATTCGCATTAAAATTGTGTGAGGTGGAAATATTCCCCACGGCTCCATTTGGAAATTCAAATTGTGCGGTAATGGTTTCATCAGTTTCTTTAAAATATTCAGGACGTGTACTAAATTCTTGTGCTGAAACCGAAATCGGATTTTGCCCTGTACCATAAATGGCACTTTGAATGGCGTAAACTCCCATATTCATCAACGCCCCACCACCAGATAAGGCTTTATTCAATCGCCATTGGTCAGGATTTCCACCAGAACGATACGCTGCATCTGCCGAAACAAAATTGATATCACCAAAGGTTTTTTCTTTTACAAATTTCTTTACCTGTTTTGTATAGGGCTCAGATTGTAAGCGGTATCCCATTCCCAATTTTACTCCTGCCTCTTTACAAGCATTGATAATGGCATCACACTCTTCAACACTAACCGCCATAGGCTTTTCGCAAATCACATGTTTCCCTGCTTTGGCAGCTCTAATGCAAAACTCTGCATGCATACTATTGGGCAATACCACATAAATGGCATCGATATTGGGATTATTGGCGATATCATCAAAATTTTGATAGTTGTAAATATTCTTTTGTGGGATGTTGTATTTGTCCGCCCAAGTTTTCTCCTTTTCAGGAGTACCCGTAACAATTCCGGCCAAATGACAATATTGTGTGTCCTGCAGAGCAGGTGCCAATTGGTAGGTGCTATAACTTCCCAATCCCACCAAAGCAATGCCCAAGCTTTTTTTATCTTGGTTGTTCCCCATAGCGCAGGCGAAAGGAGCTGCGGAAAACAAAGCGGCACCACCTATGCCCTTGGCAGTGATATTATTAAAATTTCTTCGGGATATTTTTTTCATGGCTTTTGAATTCAGTGAGTTTCATTTTAAAATTAGTGATAATTGCCTAAACTTAGATTTATAAATGCATTTACAATTCTTTTAACAGTTTAAGCCAATTCAAAATCCTTATTTTTAAGCCAACTAATTCAATCTTATAAAATGAAAAAACTTTTACTGTTGGGCTTAACGCTCTGCACTACCCTTGTGTTGGCCCAAGAACGAAAAATCCCCGTCGACACGACCATCACATCCCAACATGCCGTAACCATTAACGGTTCTCGGATTGATTATACCGCTGTAACGGGTATGCAACCTGTTTGGGACGAATTGGGAGAGCCCATTGCAACATTGCATTATACCTACTACACTAAAGATGGTGTAAAGGATAGATCATCAAGACCTTTGTTGATTTCATTTAATGGTGGACCAGGTTCAGGTTCTGTTTGGATGCACTTGGCGTACACTGGACCTAGAATCCTTAAAATTGACGATGAAGGTTATCCTGTTCAGCCTTATGGGGTAAAAGAAAACCCATATTCTGTATTGGACGTTACTGATATTGTTTATGTAAATCCAGTGAATACAGGATATTCCAGAACTATTCCTGAAACAGGAAAAGAGGTTGATCGCAAAAAATTCTTCGGAATCAATGCGGACACCAAATATTTGTCTGAATGGCTGAACACTTTCGTAACAAGAAACAACCGTTGGAACTCTCCAAAATATATTGTGGGTGAAAGTTATGGAGGTACCCGTGTAATGGGGCTTTCCTTGGCGCTTCAAAACCAACAATGGATGTATTTGAACGGGGTAATTATGGTTTCCCCTGCCGATTACAAAGTGTTTAGAGACAACGACCCAGTTTCCAGTGCCTTGAACATGCCGTATTATGCAGCAACGGCTTGGCACCACAAGAAACTTCCTTCTGATTTGCAAAGCAAAGACCTATTGGAAGTGCTGCCGGAAGTAGAAAAATTTACCATTGAAGAATTATTGCCTGCCATTGCCAAAGGAGGGTTTATTCCTGATGCGGAACGTAAAGCGATTGCCGATAAAATGGCCCGTTACTCTGGTTTGGATGCCAAAGACATCATTGATCACAACTTGGATGTACCTACCCAGTTTTTCTGGAAAGCCTTATTGAAAGAAGATGGTGGATACACTATTGGTCGTTTGGACAGCCGTTATTTAGGTATCGATAAGCAATTGTTCGGTACAAGACCCGATTATTCCCCAGAATTGACCTCATGGCTGCACAGTTTTACGCCAGCTATTAACTATTACTTGCAAGAGGAATTGAACTTTAAGACCGACATTAAATACAATATGTTCGGCCCAGTTCACCCTTGGGATGACAGCAATGATAATGTTCGTGACGATCTTCGTCAAGCCATGGCACAAAACCCATACTTGAACGTTTTGGTGCAGTCTGGTTATTATGATGGTGCCTGTACGTATTTTGCAGCTAAATACACCATGTCTCAAGTTGACCCAAGTGGTAAAATGAAAGATAGATTTGAGTGGAAAGGATACCGTTCCGGACACATGATGTATTTGAGAAAAGAAGATTTGAAAACAGCCAATGAAGATATAAGAGCGTTTATTTTAAGAACCCAAGCAAACGGGAAGAGCGCGAAATACTAGTTATTGTAGTTTTATAAAAGCTTTTAAAGCGGTGTGGTTTAATTAGTCACATCGCTTTTTTGTTGCATTTAATTGGTTATATCGCTAAATAATGTAACAAATTTTCAATAATCCATACTTATATGTAAAAATAATATAATTATGGGAGGAGGAGGATTTGCACAACATGCTAAAAATGTAATAGAAGGCAATAGAGCACTACTTAGGTCTCGAGGTAGAAGTAAAAAAACGAAAGAAGATGTATTTGGAAAACAAAGTGTCACTAAACTTCATTTTAAAAAATCTACCCGAAGAGACATTGTTCGAATTCAGAGAAGAATGTTCATTCAAAGGCAAAAGGAGAAAAGACAAACCGCATGGGCAGTTGTTTTTACAATAATTTTGTTTTTCATCCTTTTTCTACTTTTCAGCTAAGGACTTAATTCCTATTTTTAACCAAACTGCACATTATGAACAAACAAAGCATCCTTTGGATCATGCTCTCATTTTTAGGATTTACCCTCACTTCAAAAACCATGGCCCAAGATTGGCCCAATTTGGAAAAATACGCAAAGGCGAATATGGAGCTTTCCGCCCCAACGCCAGATGAAAACAGAGTAGTGTTTATGGGCAATTCCATAACCGAAATGTGGGGCGATGCCAACCCAAATTTCTTTACCGACAATAACTATGTGAACCGTGGCATTGGTGGACAAACCACCCCACAAATGCTTTTGCGCTTTCGTCAAGATGTGATTAACCTACAACCCAAAGTGGTGGTGATTCTGGCAGGAACCAACGATATTGCTGGAAATACGGGGCCAATGACCTTGGAGCAAATTCGAGATAATATCCTTGGTATGGTGGAATTGGCCAATGCCAACAATATAAAACCAATTGTTTGTTCCGTACTGCCCGCTTTCGATTATCCTTGGCGACCAGGACTGAATCCGAATGTGAAAATTCCCAAGCTCAATGAACTTTTAAAAGCGGTTGCAAAAGAAAATGGAGCCATTTACTTGGATTATTTTGCTGCCATGGCCGACGATAGAAACGGATTACCATCTGAACTGACCACCGATGAAGTACATGTGACCAAAGCCGGTTACAAAATCATGGAAAAAATGGTCAACGAAAGCATTCAGGAAGCCTTGAAATAGCATTTCCATTAATTAATTTTCACGGTTGCACAAACTTTTTGGGCATTGACACATTGAACATCAGCCATATAGCTTTGTTTTGTATCTTAGACCAATCAATCAAATCAACGTGAAACTTATTCAAAACAGGGAAACTACTTTAGCGGTTTTACCCTTTCAAATTATTGGTAGTACCGAAAACATCAGTCCAATAATTAAAGGGTTTACGGACGACCTTATTATAAATTTCTCCAAGTTTATAGGGCTATCCGTCATATCCCAGTACTCCAGTATTGGCATTCAGGATATTTACGATTCAGAAAATATTGCAAAATTAGGAGCCGATTATCTCATCACGGGAAGTTTTAGAACAACGTCCAATGGATTCAGAATCAGTGTGCAATTGGTGCGTTCCAAAGACAATAAAATTGTTTTTGCGGGCAATCATGACGAAACCATGGATTCCATTCTTAATACCCAAGATGCCATAACGCAACAAATGGTGAGTGTCTTGCAACAACAAATAGAGTACGATCTCCTCTCCTATTCCTATAAAAAGGAATCGGTGGAACTTGCAGCCTATGAAAATTGGTTATTGGGCATGGTTGAAATCAAAAAAGGAACCATCGAAAGCGATTTAAAGGCCCGCAATTACTTTGAAAATGCCCTCAAAATCAATCCAAATTTTGCCAGGGCCTACACCGGAATTTCACTTTCCTATTTTAATGAATGGAGCTGCCAATTATGGGATCGCTGGGAATTAAGTCAGCAAGGCGCCCATGATTATGCTTTAAAGGCCATTGAGTTGGATGAAAACGATTATGTTTCCCTTTCCGTTTTAGGTCGCACCTTTGCCTATTTGGGAGAATATGAAAAATCAGAACATGTGCTGCGTAAATCGTTGCGCATGAACCCAAGTGATGCCGACAACTTGATCTTGATTTCCAATTGTTTTGTTTGGTTGGGCTATTTGGAGGAAGCTGAACAACTGTACAATAAGGCTAGAAACTTAAATCCATTACAACCCGAAGCCTATTTATTGGCTGGCTTGATCGTTTATTTTGAAAAAGGTGAATTTGAAAAAGCACTGGACATTGGAAGCAAAGTATCCAACTTAGGTATTTGGATTGATTTTACTGCCTTTCTTTCAGCAACCTACTTTCATTTGGGACAGCTGGATAAAATGAAAGAATATTGGACCCTTTATAAAGATTATTTTCAAAAGCATATCAATAAGGGAAAGCTAGCTACAGATAAAGAAGCTGTTGATTGGCAAAAAGTGGTGAATCCACATAAAAAATCAAGCCAGTTAGAACCCTTTTGGAATCATATTTTAGGGGCTCCATTGGAAACATCAAAAACGAAAACCAAGCTGGGAGCCCATCAAGGAAGTTTTATTCAAAATGGGGAATTTTGGGAGATTCAATACGCCAACAAAACCGCAACACTTAAAGATTGTAAAGGGTTACACGACATAGCCCAATTACTTCAAGAACCAGAAAAGGATTTTCATTGTACAGATCTTATGGGAACCGTTTTGGTGGAAAGCGGAACACCTTTGATAGATGAAAAAGCCAAAAAAGAATACAAACGAGAGGCTTTAAGGCTTCAAGTTGCCATTTCTGATGCTGAAGAAATAGGCTTTTATGAAAAAGCAGACGCGCTTCGGGAAGAATTGGAATCATTCACAGAGCAATTGTCGCAAACGGTTGGTCTTTCCAACAAAATAAGAAAGACTGGTTCGTCCATTGAAAAAGCAAGGGCAGCGGTAACTTGGCGAATTCGAAATGCGATAAAAAAAATAGAAAAATCACATCCACAATTGGCCAAACATTTATCACTTTCCATTAAAACGGGAAGCTATTGCAGCTATACCCCAGAAGTGCCCCACGACTGGACTTTTTAAAAGCTTACGGCCCCACCTTACAATGTAAGTTTTAAACTTATGCCTAATGGGTAAACAACAAAACCTTTTAGACAATGTTAGAGATTTTAAAAAATTTACCGAATCCATGGGCAGTACTAACTGACCCTATTTCCTTGATTATTTTGGGCATGTATGCCATTTTGATCCTTTGGGAAGAGCTTTTTCCAGCCAGAGAACTGCCAAAAGTTAAAAATTGGAGACTTATTGGACTTTCCTCTTTTGCTGTATTCTTTTATTTATCTACCTATTTTCCGTTAATATGGGATGCCTATTTGGTGGATTATCAAATTTTTGACCTTACCTCTTTGGGAACTTTTTGGGGTGCCTTTGTTGCGGTAATGATCTATGAATTTGGATTGTATGTTTGGCATTACGCCATGCACAAAAACGATACCCTTTGGAAAATTTTTCACCAAATGCACCATAGTGCCGAGCGAATGGACAGTTACGGTGCCTTTTATTTTAGTCCGATGGATATGATTGGTTTTAGCCTTTTGGGAAGCCTATGTTTGGTCGTGGTTGCTGGATTTACACCACAAGCGGCAACTGCGTTCATCTTGTTCACTACGTTTTTGGCCATTTTTCAACATGCCAATATTAAAACGCCTGTTTGGTTGGGGTATATTGTGCAACGTCCTGAAGCGCATGCTGTGCACCATGCCAAAGGCATACATGCCTATAACTATTCCGATATTTCGCTTTATGACATCATTTTTGGTACGTTCAATAACCCAAAAAGTTATGTGGATGAAACAGGCTTTTACAATGGAGCATCCAAACGTATTTGGGATATGCTGACCTTTAAGGATATCAATAAAAAATAAGATTTCTTGGCATGCCCTGTACTCGACCCAATTTGGAAACGCATCGACCCAACCACCATTTGGAGGTTTCGGACGAGCAATTTATAAAGGACATGGAACAAGGAGGTTTTCCCCCAAACCTCTTTACCCATGAAGCCCACATACGATTGGCGTGGCTTTATTTGAATCAATTTGATGAAAAATTGGCTATAGAAAAGACGTGTCAAACAATTCAAAATTTCGGCAAGCTTCACGGGGATGGAACAAAGTTCCATTTAACGCTTACTGTTGCTTCGGTAAAAGTGGTTCAACATTTTAGAAAGAAGTCCAATGCAACAAGCTTTATCGGATTCATCAATGAAAATCCACGTTTGAATAATGCATTTAAATCATTGATTTTAATACATTATGGCACAAATCCGCTAAACCTTGAAAATGCAAAAGCGAGATTTATTGCCCCTGACCAACTTCCATTCGATTAAAAATTAGTCCGATAAGATTTTGTTACTTTAGAGCATGCAAAGTGGCAAAATAAGTATTATAATTCCCTTTAAGAACACCGCCCATTTTCTGCCCGAATGTTTGGATTCCATTTTAAACCAATCCTATAAAAATTGGGAAGTTTTAGCCGTAAACGACCACTCCAAGGATCAAAGTTTCGATCTCGTTTCGGTTTATGCTGAAAAGGATGAACGTTTCAAAGTCATTCAAAATAAAGGAAGTGGGATTATACCTGCTTTGCAAACGGGATACACTCAAGGTGAAGGTGAATTTGTAACCCGAATGGATTCAGACGACATCATGAAACCAGACCGATTGCAGGTCATGGTGGATTCTTTGTTGGAAAATGGAGCAGGTCATGTTGCGGTTGGACAGGTGAAATACTTCTCCAAACGAGGTATAAGCAATGGGTACGAACGGTACGAAGCGTGGCTGAACCAATTAACTTCTCAAGGATCCAATTACTCTGAAATTTTTAAGGAATGTGTGATTCCCTCACCTTGTTGGATGACATACCGAACCGATTTTGATTCTTGTGGTGGATTTAAGCACGACAGATATCCTGAAGATTACGACCTCACATTCCGATTTTATGAAGCTGGTTTAAAAATAATTCCATGTCAACAAATACTCCATTTATGGCGGGATTACAACACAAGAACTTCCCGAACGCATGAACACTACGCTCAAAATTATTTTTTGGATATTAAACTGCACTATTTCCTAAAACTAGAATTTGATAAAAACCGTCCGCTGGTGGTTTGGGGCGCTGGATTTAAAGGAAAGAAAATTGCGCTTGGACTTAAAAAGCAGAAAATAGACTTTGTTTGGCTGTGCAACAACCCTAAAAAGATTGGCAAGAAGATTTATGGGAAGCGAATGGTTCATTTTAATGCATTGCAAGAACTAAACAAGCCACAAAGTATTATTACGGTTGCCAATGAAAAGGCACAACAAGAAATTGTTGATTATTTTAGGGGGTTTGGGCAAAAGCCCATGCTTGATTATTTCTTTTTCTGTTGATTGTTGTTTCATTTTTCGTTAATGGTTGATGGTTTGTCGTTTTTCCCTGACCTGGCTTTTGTCATTCCGACAGAGCGTAGCGACGAGGATTCTCTTTTTGACTCTTAGATTTTTGGATTTTAGAAATCTAATATCTTATGTCTTATATCTGAATTTTAGATTCTTCGCGTTGCTCAGAATGACAAGCATTCACTTTTTCCCATTCACCAAATAAACATTGTTCCTTGTTAAATGTTTATTGAGTAATAAGATTTCTCGACTGCTCCCTCGACTCCGCTCGGGATGACAGCTCGAAATGACAATAATTTACTTTACTATTCTACTTTACCTATTGTTGATTGATTATTGTTTATTGAACATTGATTATTGCAATCCGAATATTTTAATGCCTATCTTTGATCAAGCAATAATGGGAATGCAGTTTAAACATCCAGAAATTCTTTGGGCACTTTTTCTTCTTATCATTCCTATTCTCATTCATTTATTTCAATTAAGGCGATTTAAAAAAACTCCCTTTACCAATGTGGCCATGCTGCAAAAGGTGGTGTCGGAATCCCGTAAAAGCAACAGCTTGAAAAAATGGCTGTTGTTGGTAACTCGTCTTTTACTTTTAGCGGCGATCATCATTGCTTTTGCCCAACCTTTTTCTTCTTCAGAAACCGCGTTGCAAGAAAAGGAAACCGTTATCTATTTGGATGATTCGTTCAGCATGCAAGCCAAAAACAATGGATTTTCATTGCTGGAACGAGCGGTCCAAGACTTGATTAAAAACAGTGAGCAAGAACAAATTTTCAGTTTATTCACGAATGAAAAAACCTTTGCCAAGGTCACTATAAAGGATATTCAAAATTCGTTGTTGGCCCTCCCCTTTTCACCCAAACAATTGAATTTGAACGAGATTGGGCTAAAGGCAAACACCCTTTTTTCAAAATCTGCTGCCACCATAAAAAACCTGATAGTCATTTCTGATTTTCAACAACGATTATTGGATACAAATACAGCGATGGATTCCTTGCTAAACATTCATTTGGTGCCAATGCGCCCCCAAGAAATAGGAAATGTATCCATCGACTCTATTTATTTGGAAGGTAATGCAAGCGAGCAAGCATCTCTAATGGTGTTGCTTTCTGGCGGCAATGAGGATGATAATTTACCCATCTCATTATATAATAATGAAGTATTAATCGCTAAATCTGCTGCAAAATTCACATCGAATGGTAATGCAGAAGTATTGTTTACCGTACCCAACAATCAAGAATTGAACGGCAGATTGTTTATTTCAGAAAGTGGTTTGAGCTTCGATAATACCTTTTATTTCAACATCAACACTCCTGAAAAAGTAAAGGTGGTTGCCATTTCCAATTCAGATAGTGATTATTTGAATCGACTTTTTCGGGGAGAGGAATTTGAATTTCAAAAATTCACACTTAACCAATTCAATTATAGCGCATTGGATGAGCAAAATGTGGTCATTTTAAATGATTTGACCTCCATTCCCACCAGTTTGCAAAATGTATTGACCAGTTTTAAAAACAATGGTGGAACGGTGATTATTGTCCCAGCAAATGATGCTGACATCAACAATTACAATGCGCTGTTATCATCTATAGCAGGTGCTCGATTTACTGAAAAAATTGTGCAACCCTCTAGTATTACCCAAATTGCTTTTGATCATCCTCTATATAAAAATGTGTTTGAAAGGGAAGTAACCAATTTTCAATATCCAACAACACAATCACATTTTAGACTTCAAAGTAGGTTGCCAAGCATCTTGTCGTTGCAGGGCGGTGAACCTTTTCTAGTTGGTTTGGACGGAGTTTATATATTTTCCACTTCATTAGATTTAGGGAATTCCAACTTTATCAATTCCCCTTTGATTGTGCCAACCTTTTATAATATGTCACAATCAGGGTCTAAAAGCCCTCAATTATATCAAACCCTAGGTGAACCTAGTTCGATTGACATCAACACAGAGACCAGTGGAGACAAAATTTTAAAAGTGGCCAAGGAGGGTTATGAGTTTATTCCGTTGCAACAAAATTTCCCGAATCGAGTGCGACTTTCTTTCGACGAACTCCCTACTGAGGACGGCATATATTCGGTGATACAAAACGAGCAAGATTTAAAAAAAATTAGTTTTAATTACCCTAGATGGGAAAGTGAACTCAATTACTTATCCATTAACGAGTTGCCCCAAACAAGCACCCAAGATTCCATTACCGAGCTTTTTGATTACCTGAAAGCTGACAACAACATAACTGCTTATTGGAAATGGTTTGTTATTTTAGCGTTGCTTCTGGCGCTTGTAGAGGTTATCATTCAAAAATTTGTTACATGAACATTCTGCTGAAATCGGCAAAAATTGTATGCCCAGAAAACAAGGAGCTTCACCTCAAAACAAGGGATATCCTTATTAAAAAAGGAATCATTGAAAAAATTGGAGCTAAAATCGAATCGCCATCCAATACCAAAGTGGTCGATTTAGAAAATCTACATGTTTCCTTGGGTTGGTTTGATAGTGGCGTAAGTTTTGGTGAGCCTGGTTTTGAAGAACGTGAAACCATCGCCAACGGATTGTTTGCAGCTGGAAAAAGTGGTTTTACCGATATCGTGCTCAATCCGAATACCCAACCCGTTCCAGACACTAGTTCCAATGTGGTTTTCCTAAAGGAAAGAGGTTTGGGGAAACCCACCAACATCCATCCACTTGGAACACTTACAAAAAATGCAGA
The DNA here is from genome assembly GCF_042134615.1 of Flagellimonas cixiensis. Lineage (GTDB taxonomy): Bacteria > Bacteroidota > Bacteroidia > Flavobacteriales > Flavobacteriaceae > Flagellimonas > Flagellimonas cixiensis. Next base: position 3,001,880 of record NZ_CP169639.1, on the reverse strand, counting down.
AGGCATTGACTTAGCAGAGCTTTTTGATATGAAGAATGCTGGTGCCGTTGCTTACTATGATTTTAAAAAGCAAATCAGCAATGCCAATTTGCTCAAGATAGCTTTGCTTTACGCCCAAAACTTTGGTGGATTGGTATTCTCCTTTCCTCAAGATGGAAGCATAAAAGGAAATGGTGTGGCGCACGAGGGCGAAGTTTCCACCATTTTAGGATTGAAAGGCATTCCAGCTTTGGCGGAAGAACTTCAGATAGCCCGTGACTTGTTCATTTTGGAATATACGGGCGGTAAGTTGCATATTCCTACCATTTCAACAGCGGGTTCGGTTAAACTGATTGCCAATGCCAAAAAGAAAGGATTGGACGTTAGTTGTAGCGTGGCCATTCACAACCTGTTCTTTACGGATGAAACCCTAAAGGGTTTTGATACCCATTTTAAAGTATCTCCTCCACTTCGGACCAAATCAGATAACAAAGCCTTGATAAAAGGTTTAAAAGAGGGCACTATAGATTTTGTGACCACGGACCATATTCCCATGGATGTGGAACACAAGCGCGTTGAATTTGATAATGCAAAAAACGGAAGTTTAGGTCTGGAGTCTGCTTTCGGTAGTTTGAATACGCTATTCGAATTGGACGAGACTATTTCATTTTTAACCCAAGGCCGAACAAGATTTGGGGTTAAACCTCCAAAATTGGAAGAAGGAGCAGAAGCCAATCTTACCCTTTTCAATCCAGAAGGCAGCAATACTTTTATGGATAAGGACATTCTTTCCACATCCAAAAACAGCATGTATTTGGACGCTGAACTTAAAGGAAAGGTGTATGGAATTATCAATAACGATCAAATAGTACTTTAATGAGTGGAGTTAAAGAAGGTAAATCTGCTGCCATTGTGGCCTATATTACCATTATTGGTTGTTTAATCGCCATTACCATGAATATGGAACCCAAAAATGCTTTTGCAAGATTCCACATTCGTCAAGCTTTTGGAATTCACGTGCTATTTCATGCTTTGGCCATTTTACTCACCTACTCCGGAATGGTGTATTTGTCCATTCCCATTTATATTTTTTATTTAGTGATTTGGGTTTTTGGTTTTTTGCAAGCCTTAAACGAAAAAACCAAACCACTGCCTGTATTGGGCATCTATTTTCAAAAATGGTTTACATTCATTTCATAAAACTTTACAATGTCCCTTACCCCATTATCTTTAGATTATCTTTTGCGCCCATCAACCTCTAATCTTGAAAAAAAGGCAGCTCTTTTTATGTTTCACGGGTATGGAAGCAATGAAGAGGATTTGTTTTCCTTTGCCCCAGAATTGCCAGAGGAATTAATGGTGTTTTCGGTAAAAGCCCCCTATAATTTGGAGCCTTTTGGCCATGCGTGGTATGCCATTAATTTTGATGCCGAACAAGGCAAATGGAGTGATGATGAGCAAGCCAAGGAATCAAGGGATAAGATTGCACATTTTATTGATGAAGCCATTGCTGCGTACAATTTGGATGCTACCAATATTACGCTGTTAGGATTTAGCCAGGGAACCATTCTTAGTTATGCGGTAGCCCTATCCTACCCTAAAAAAGTAAAAAATGTAATTGCTTTAAGTGGTTATATCAACCAGAAAATATTGATTGAGGGGTATAAAGAAAAAGACCATAGTCAACTTAATTTCTACTGCTCACACGGACAAGTAGACCAGGTGATTCCTTTGGAATGGGCGCAAAAAGCTCCTGAATTCTTAAATGAAATGGGCATCGACAATACTTTTGAGGAATTTCCTGTTGGACATGGCGTTTCTCCCCAGAATTTCTACTCTTTTAAAAAGTGGTTAGAAGAACGGATTTGATGGTTGGATTGTTTGATTTATAAATTCGTGCCATTCATAAAATTCGTGTCAAACTGATATGAGATGCTGAAACAAGTTCAGCATGACGTTTAGGATACATTCGTTTTTCGTTGATGGTTGATGGTTGTTCGTCGTCCGTACTTTGTAATTCCAACTTCGCACTTAGAACTTTTGCTTTTCACCTTTCACCCTTAACCCTTTCCTTTTTACAAACTGTTAATTGTTAATTGGAAATTGCTAATTGTTCACTGTTAGTTGCTTCGCGCATACAACAAATGATCCAACATCGTAAAGTCGACGCTTAAATCATCTTTCAGTTCGTATTCCAACAATAATTCGCCCCAATATTTCCCATCTGAAAAATCGGTCAAAATCCATTTATGGTTGAGCACCTTGATTTTATTGATTTTAAAATCACTTTCCATCCCCTCATACGGAATCAAAGGATTGTCTCCGGATTTCTCGTTAGTTTCCAACAATTTATCCTCAATATAGCGAGTAGGATTTTCCAAATTTAAATGGTCGTAGTACACCAAGGCATCATCATTGTTTTCCAAAGAAAAATATTGCATATCCAACACCTTTAGGTGCATGGTTTTTAAGGAATCTTCTAATTTTTCCAATTGTGCATCACGTTGTTGAATATCTTCAGTCAATGCTTTTTGCATATTATTGGCCGTTACAAATTGAAAAAGCACCAACAAAAAGGTGAAAACAAATAGGTATAAAAATATTCTACTCTTCAACATCTTAAATTTTTATTTGTAGGTTATCGTAAGCCAAATGTACATTTTCGGGAAGATTTTTTTCCACTTCTTCATGAAAACCCAACATATGGCTAATATGTGTAAAATAGGTTTCCTCTGCTCCCACTTCTTGGGCAAATTCCAAGGCTTCGTCCAAATTAAAATGGGAGTGATGTGGCTCAATCCGAAGGGCGTTGACCACTAGCACCTTAGCTCCTTTCATTTTTTTGATTTCGTCCTCATGCACCTTTTTTACATCCGTTAGGTACACAAATTCACCAAAACGGTAGCCAAAAACTGGAAGCCGATTATGATAACATTCAATGGGAACCACATCCAAATCCCCCAAAGGGATGTTTTTGTCCTTTTCCACTTCAAATACTTGAACCGCAGGAGCACCTGGATAACGATTTTCGTTGGCAAAAATATAATCGAAACGCCTCTTCAAGGATTCAACAACCCTTGCATGTGCATAAATGGGAATGTCGCCTTGTCTAAAGAAAAAAGGACGAATATCATCGATTCCAGCGGTATGGTCCGCATGTTCGTGGGTAAATAAGATTCCATTTAAATGGTCGATGGGATTGTCAAGCATTTGTTGCCTAAAATCGGGGCCGCAATCAATTACATAATTGTAATCTTTCCACGAAATTAAAACGGAAACACGCAATCTTTTGTCCTTGGGGTCGTCGCTCAAACAAACGGGATGATTGCTTCCAATAATGGGAATTCCCTGCGAAGTACCCGTGCCCAGAAAAGTAATGGTCATTTGATCATCCATTATTTCCAAAATTATAACTTATTTATTTAATAGATTGCGTTAAGAGTGTAACTTTGTCCCACTTAAAATTTAGGATATGCCTACCGTACCTAGTAGAGAAAATAACTTCGAGAATATTCCCTCCATAAAAGCAAAAACCCTGCGCATAAACCTGAACAAGGATATTTATGGAACTTTTGCAGAAATTGGGGCGGGACAAGAAACCGCAAGACATTTTTTTAGGGCCGGTGGTGCATCGGGAACCATTGCAAAGGCGATGAGTGCCTACGACAAAAGTTTTAGTGATGCCATTTATGGCGTTGAGGAGGATGGGCGCTATGTGACCCAGTCACGATTGAAAAAGATGCTGAACCACGAAATGCATTTGGTGGAAGAACGCATCAGTCGTGAGAGCAACCCCAATTACCTCTTTTTCTGTTTTGCCAATACAGTAGCGACCATTGACTTTTCAAAAAGGTATAAAGGTCACGGTTGGGTTGGACTTCGATTTCAATTAGATCCCAATCAAAAGGAATATGATGAAATTGTGCTTCATATCCGATTCAAACAAAATGAAGCCCGTTTGCAGCAAGAAACATTGGGTATTCTTGGGGTAAATCTTATGTACGGGGCGTTCTTTAAGTTCCATAAGCCTAAAAAACTGCTTAAATATCTTTACGACCACATTGATAAGGACACCTTGGAGATTGATATGATCAATTTTACGGGGCCCAATTTTACCGATGTGGACAACCGATTGATGAGTTTACAGCTGATTAAAAATGGAATGACCGATGCCGTTATGTTCGGTCCTGATGGAAATAACCTATTACCTGCAGCTGTTCTATACAAAAAGAACATCTTGGCGCTACGTGGTAGTTTTAGGCCTGTAACAAAGGTGAATATGGATATGTTCCAAAAATCCTACGATATTTTTGTGCGCGAACAGACCGTTGAGTACAAGAACACCATCGTGGTTTTTGAAATTACCCTTTCCAACCTTAAAGCAAGTGGTGAAATTGACGAACAGGACTTTATGGACCGTGCGGAACTCCTCTGCTCCCTTGGGCATAACGTGTTGATTTCAAACTTCCAAGAGTATTACAAATTGGTGGAGTTCTTTAACAATTACACCAAGGCCAAAATTGGATTGACCATGGGCGTTAACAACTTGGTGGATGTATTCGATGAAAAATATTACCGTCACTTAAGTGGTGGTATCCTGGAAGCCTTTGGTAAATTATTCTTTAAGGATTTGAAAGTGTACTTATACCCTATGAAGGACCCAGAAACTGGACAAATTTTGACCAGTAACAATGTAAAAGTCCACCCACGAATGAAAGAATTGTACAAATTCTTCAAGTACAATGGTAAGGTGATGGATATTATCGATTACGACCCAGATGTGATGCATATTTTCTCTAGGGATGTACTCAAAAAAATCATCAACAACGAAGAGGGTTGGGAAAACGAATTACCTGAAGGTATTGCTGAAATCATCAAAGAAAAGCAGCTCTTTACCCGACAAGTACTCGAGGAAAAGGAGTAGTCAGGAGTTAGGAGTTAGGAGTTAGGAGTTAGGAGTTAGGAGTTAGGAGAAAATAATTGATAATTGGTTTCTGTTTACTGTAACTTGTTCATTTGTTTTTCGTTGATGGTTGACAATTTTTCGGTGTCCCGACTTACAACAATTCACTTTCTCCCTTTTCCCTACTTCGTACTTTAAATATTTGTCATTCTGAGGAAGCGTAGCTACCCTAGAAACTCTTTTAGATTATTAGAGAATTTCAGATGTCTATAAATAAGATGTCTGAAATTGTTTATTGAAATAGATTCATCACTTCGTTCAGAATGGCAACCTTTCACCCTTAACCGTCAAGTAACTGTGCTGCATGGTCTTTGGTCTTTACTTTTTCGATAACCTTTTCCACTACGCCATCACCATTAATTACAAAAGTGGTTCTGTGGATACCATCATATTCTTTTCCCATAAATTTTTTAGGTCCCCAAACTCCGAACGTATTGATCACGGTATGGTCCTCATCTGCCAATAATGGGAACTGAAACTCAAATTTATCCCTAAAACTGGCCTGTTTTTTTTCAGAATCGGCACTTACACCCAATAATTCAAAGCCTTTTTCTTGCAATTCTGCATAGTTATCGCGTAAATTACAGGCTTCGGCAGTGCAACCAGGTGTGTTGGCTTTCGGATAGAAGAAAACCACAAGTTTCTTTCCTTTATAATCACTTAGATTTATGCTATTGCCGTCTTGGTCTTTTGCAGAAAATTCAGGTACTTTATCCCCTACTTTTAACATGTTCATAGGTATTGTTTCTTTAAATTATTGTTTAATGAAATGATATGTAAAGTTAAACAATTATGACCAAACAAGAAAAGGTTGATTTCACCATAAAAACCTTAGATGAACTTTATCCGACCATTCCCATTCCGTTGGACCATAAAGACCCCTATACCCTGCTCATTGCGGTATTGATGTCTGCCCAAAGTACCGATGTTCGGGTGAACCAGATTACCCCTTTACTTTTTGAAAAAGCAGACAATCCATTTGATATGGTAAAACTTTCGGAAGATGAAATCCGTGAGATCATAAAACCCGTAGGGCTCTCCCCTATGAAAGCCAAAGGTATTTATGGCCTTTCTAAAATCTTGATAGAAAAATACAATGGTGAAGTACCGAGGGACATTGCGCTATTGGAAGAATTGCCGGCAGTGGGTCATAAAACGGCCAGTGTAGTGGTATCACAGGCTTTTGGTATTCCAGCTTTTCCTGTGGACACCCATATCCATAGACTCTTGTACCGATGGGGATTTAGTAATGGAAAAAATGTGGTGCAAACCGAACGTGATGCCAAAAGATTGTTCCCCAAAGAATTGTGGAACCGTTTGCATCTTCAAATTATATGGTACGGCAGGGAATATTCCCCAGCAAGGGGTTGGGATTTGGATAAGGACATTATCACGAAGACCATTGGCAGAAAATCAGTGATCAACGAATACTATAAAAACAAAAAGAGCCGCTAATTGCGGCTCTTTCTGTCAGTTTGACCCTTAAATTAATTTAACGTTACTTCAAACTGATGTTTTTTGTAGTCAACTACATGAATCGATTTCGAATAGCTAAGTAAGAAGTCAACTGTTCTCTTACTTGCTTTTACCGTTTTTACGGATTTTTGTTCTTCAGAGTAAATGTTTTCCATATTCTAGCGTAAAAATGTTACAATTAGATAACGCCGCTAAAATGGAAATATTGCAAGCTTCGATATAATGCCCTATTAATTCGTTAAAACGATATTCTTTCGATCAACGATTTTTCTCAAATTGATCAAGGCATATCGCATTCTACCCAAAGCTGTATTGATGCTAACCCCAGTGTTTTCGGAGATTTCCTTAAAACTCATATCCTTGTAGATACGCATGATCAACACTTCTCGTTGATCATCTGGCAATTCATCGATTAAAAGGGTAAGATCACTTTCAATCTGATCTTTGATGATTTGTTTTTCAACATTTAGCTTATCGTCCTTGATTACGGAGAAGATATTGAAATCATCACTACCCTCGAACTTGGGCATTCTCTTGTTTTTTCTAAAGTGGTCGATGATCAGGTTGTGTGCAATACGCATCACCCAAGGCAAAAATTTACCTTCCTCGCTGTACGATCCTCTTTTTAGGGTTTTGATCACCTTAATAAAGGTATCTTGGAAGATGTCCTCTGCAACATCGCGGTCCAAAACCTTTGAGTAAATAAAACTGGTGATTCGTTGATTGTGTCTGTTGATAAGAATTTCAAGAGCCTTTTCGTCTCCGTCAATATAATTCTTTACTAAAATCGAGTCTTTAATCTGTAGTTCCATACAAATTACTTTTTTTGGTTAAAATCACAGCCTCTCTTTTCCAAGAAAGACTTTAGGTATTAGTTTTTAATCTGTAAAAAGTAATTATTGCTGTATAGGCCTATCAGAATTTTAATTACACTTCAAATATAGATAAATAGACAGGCGATCTACAATCTATGTTGTGAGTTGCCGATTTTTATATGTTAACTGATGCAATATACGTATTAAGTGTTGTGAATCGTATCTTTGAGTCCCTAATTTTAGCATATGCCAGTCAATATCAATGTTGATCCAAAGCAAAATATCATCATAAAAGGTGCCAAGCTGCACAACCTTAAAAATATAGATGTTGTAATTCCCCGAAATAAGTTGGTGGTTATTACGGGCTTATCCGGTTCAGGAAAATCGAGCCTGGCTTTTGATACCCTTTATGCGGAAGGGCAACGTAGGTATGTGGAAAGTCTTTCGTCTTATGCCAGACAGTTTTTGGGCAAGTTGGACAAACCTAAGGTGGAATATATTAAAGGTATAGCTCCTGCCATTGCCATCGAGCAAAAAGTGAATTCCACCAACCCAAGGTCTACGGTGGGCACGACTACCGAAATCTACGATTACCTTAAATTATTATATGCGCGAATTGGGAAGACCATCTCCCCCATTTCTGGCAAGGAAGTAAAAAAGCATACGGTAACCGATGTTATCAATTATATAAAGGAGTTATCTGAGGGAGATAAATTATTGTTGCTTGCTCCTATCCAAATTAAAGAAGATAGGGAGCCCTTAAAATCACTAGGACTTTTTTCCAAACAAGGGTATGCTAGAATCAAGTATCAAGGTAAAGTAATACGAATAGATCAAGCACCTGAAGATATTGGTCGGGAATTTGACTTGGTGGTCGACCGAATCATAATAAAAGATGATGAAGATTTCTACAATCGTTTGGCCAATGCGGTAGACAATGCCTTTTTTGAAGGAAAAGGAGTTTGCGCCATTGAGAACTTGGGCAGCGGCGACACCAGAACGTTTAGCAACCAGTTCGAATTGGATGGGATAAAGTTTTTAGAACCCAATGTGCACTTGTTCAGTTTTAACAATCCTTATGGAGCCTGTCCCAAATGTGAGGGCTATGGCGATGTAATCGGTATTGATGAAGATTTGGTGATTCCCAATACAGCCCTATCGGTTTATGAAAATGCTGTGTTTCCTTGGCGGGGAGAAAGCATGGGATGGTATCGTGATCAATTGGTAAACTCAGCTTACAAATTTGATTTTCCCATTCACAAACCTTGGTTCGAACTTTCGGAAGCACAACAACAATTGGTTTGGGAAGGCAACGAGCATTTTGTGGGATTGAATGAATTCTTTGAGCAACTTGAAGAGAAGAGCTATAAGATCCAAAATCGGGTAATGTTGTCTCGTTACCGAGGTAAAACCAAATGCACCGTTTGCAAGGGAAAGCGATTACGCAAAGAAGCAAATTACGTAACCGTGGGAGCCAAATCCATTTCAGATTTGATTGAACTTCCCATTAAAAAATTGATTCCATTTTTCGAGGAGCTTCAATTATCCGAACACGATACAACGGTTTCCAATCGATTATTGAAAGAAATTACCACCCGCTTGGAATTTTTGGATAAAGTGGGATTGGGGTACCTCACCCTTAATAGAAAATCAAACACCTTATCTGGAGGGGAAAGTCAGCGTATTAACCTAGCCACATCTTTGGGGAGTAGTTTGGTGGGCTCCATGTACATTTTGGACGAGCCGAGTATTGGTTTGCACCCCAAGGATACCGAGAACCTAATTGAGGTTTTAAAATCCCTACGTGATCTGGGAAATACCGTGATCGTAGTGGAACATGATGAGGATATTATGAAAGCTGCGGACGAAATCATCGATATAGGCCCCGAAGCAGGAACTTTGGGCGGAAAAGTCGTGGCAGCAGGTTCATGGGAAACTATTTTAAATTCCGAATCCTTGACAGCTTCTTACCTTAATGGTACTATGGAAATTGAGGTGCCCAAAGAACGAAGAAATTCCAAACACTACATCCAAATTAAAGGAGCACGCGAGAACAATCTTAAAAACATCAACGTTACTTTTCCTTTAAATATGCTTACCGTGGTTACAGGAGTATCCGGTAGTGGAAAAAGTACGCTCATTAAAAAAATACTGTATCCGGCTATTTTAAAGGAAATTGGCGGTTATGGTGAAAAAGCGGGTCAGTTTTCATCTATTGAAGGCAAATACGCCCACATAAAACATGTAGAATTTGTAGATCAAAATCCCATTGGACGATCTTCCCGTTCCAACCCCGTTACCTATATAAAGGCGTATGATGATATTCGAAGTCTGTTCGCATCCCAAAAATTGAGCAAGCTTCGTGGATATCAAGCAAAGCATTTCTCTTTTAATGTGGATGGTGGTCGCTGCGAAAAATGTAAGGGTGAGGGTGAAATCACTGTGGAGATGCAATTCATGGCCGATGTGCATTTGGAATGCGATGCTTGTAACGGAAAACGCTTCAAAAAAGACATTCTAGAGGTCAAGTTTGAGGACAAAAACATTAATGACCTTTTAAATATGACCATCGATGATGCCATTGTCCATTTTAAAACCTATAAACAGACCAAAATTGTAAATAAGTTACAACCGCTTCAAGATGTAGGATTGGGGTATGTAACTTTGGGGCAGTCCTCCTCTACCCTTTCAGGTGGCGAGGCACAGCGTATAAAATTGGCTTCGTTTTTAGTAAAGGGGAATACCAAGGAAAAAGCACTTTTCATTTTTGATGAACCCACCACTGGGCTTCATTTCCACGACATTAAAAAACTACTTAAATCTTTTGATGAATTGATTGATAAAGGACATTCTGTTATCGTCATCGAGCACAATATCGACTTGATTAAATGTGCCGATTATATTATCGATCTGGGACTACAAGGAGGGGAAGATGGCGGAAATTTGGTTGTGGAGGGTACCCCTGAGGAAATTATATCCAACAAAGAATCCCATACAGTTACCTATTTGCAGCCTAAATTAGTTTAGATAAATTATATTACTCACATCTTATCCTTCTCAATATCAGTTTTGTAAGATAATATTTGCAAAAACCTATGGGTCTTAAATTTATTTAAGGCTTCCTCTTTACATTTCGTCAAATCAAAATGGCGAACCGTCAACTCAAACCCCCTATCCGTTAATTGGTAACAACACCGTATTGATCATAAATCGATATTTACCAATTAATGTGCTGTTCCTAAATCTTACCTTTTTAATTGTTTAAGCGCTTTGGTGAACAGTTCCCAACTACACCAAAAAACTAACGTATGCTAAAACAACTACTCCCAAACAAAAGGGCCATTACTTTATTGGTTCTATTACTGTTGATACTTTTTTGTTCCCTTAGTCTTTTTGGAAGTTACATGGGAAACAATGAACCTATTCTTCATAAAAACGAAATATCTACTCCTTATGTGCCTCAAATCACACTGGTCAAAACTGGAATTCCTCGAGATATTTCAGGTGCTGCAGATGGGTGTGATATGATTGAATATACTTTTACGGCAAAAAACCAGAGTACAGAAGATGAAGTTTTTATCAATGTGGTTGTAAACGATCCCTTGCTAGGGGGAGATATTGCCGGTCCAGCTTCTGGAGATACCAACCTAAATGGAAAACTAGATCCTGGTGAAGGTTGGGTGTATGTAGCTTTTTATAATATTTTACCAGCAGATATCATTGCTGGGTCGGTTACCAATCAAGCCACCATAACTGCTGACGTGGAAGGTCAACCTGGGGTTACTGTACAAGATTTATCTGATGATAATAGCGGCTTGGAAAATGATGAAACTATTATGGACCTAAGCCTCTGCCAAAACCCCAATATTGGAATACTTAAAATAGGCGACAATCAAGATTTGAACGCCGATGGATGTAAAGAGTCCATAGTTTACCAAATTACCGTTCAAAATACAGGAAATATGCCTCTAGATCAAGTGGTTGTTACAGACCCCGTGGTGTATGAAGGCAATATCCCTGGTCCCTCAGCCGCTGATGACGTAGGTAACGATGGGATTTTATCTCCAGGTGAAACATGGAGTTACACCTTTAATTGGCTAATCGACACTGATTTATTGATCGGGGGTACAATGCAAAATCAAGCCATTGTTAATGCCGAAATTGTAAATACGGACACTCCGGTATCCGATTATTCTCATCCAGATGATTTTAACAGCGATGACTTTACCATTACTGCAATTGATGAACCCGCATGTATTGATTTTGCACAAATAGGATTGGTAAAAGTTGGTGATGGCTACGTTGATGTGAATGAAGATGGATGTATTGACAGCATCCTTTACAAATTCACAGTCACCAATACAGGGAATGTGGATTTGTATGACATCGTAATTGAGGATGAGGATGTTTTAGGTCTTGTGGATATTCCTGGCCCAACCGAAAACAGTGATGTTGGAATGGATGAAATTCTTTCCGTTGGAGAAACTTGGACCTATGAAGCACTTTATGCCATTAAACAGATCGATATTGATAACGGAAGTGTGAATAACCAAGCATCCGTGGATGCTTATACTGTAGGCTCCAATGTTTTGGTGCAGGACGACTCCCACTCAAGTGATCCATTCCTAAATGGAATGACCAGAACACCAGTAATCAATGCCTGTGCCGATGGCGCAGGAGGCATTGCACTTATAAAAACAGGTGATTTGTATGATCTTGATGGGGATGGTTGCGACGAAAGTATTCTTTATGAATTCACCGTGACCAATATGGGCGATGTGGACCTTAAAGATATTGTACTGGAGGATGAAGAATTATTAGGACTTGCTGATATTCCAGGCCCAATAGAGGGTAGCGACATAGGTATGGATGAAATTCTTTCAGTAGGCGAAGTGTGGACGTATCATGCCGTTTATGCCATTACACCAGAAGATATAGATTTAGGTTCAGTGGTCAACCAAGCAACGGTGATGGGAAAAACAGTAGGACTGGAACTTCCTGTTTCCGATAATTCAGATAATACGGATAATTTCAATAACCGGTGGACAAGAGTAATTGTAACCACTAGTTGTTCCGAAGGTAATCCAGAAATAGCCTTGATCAAAACGGGAGTGCCGATTGATGCTGATGAAAATGGTTGTGATGAAAGTATCCTTTACACATTTACCGTAACAAACGTTGGCGAAATAAATCTTCATTCTATTGTTGTTGAAGATGAGGATCAATTGGGACTAGCCGATATTCCAGGACCTACGGATGGCAGTGATATTGGTTTGGATGGCATTTTGTCCCCCAATGAAGTATGGACTTACGAAGCACTATATCAACTAAAACAAGAAGATATTGATGCTGGAGAAGTAATTAATCAAGCTACTGTTGTTGGGCTTACCGAAGGTTTAAACCTACCTGTTGTCGATGATTCCGATTTTGATAACAATATTGATGACAACGAAACCCATACCCTAGTTGCCAATGATGCCTGTATTGAGGGCTCTGGAGCCATCGCTCTTATAAAAACAGGCGAAGTACACGATTTGGACGAAAATGGATGTGACGAAAGCATTCTATATACGTTTGAAGTTATCAATACTGGGGGTGTGGATCTTAAGGACATTGTGCTGGAAGATGAAGACGAACTCGGTTTAGCGAATATTCCTGGACCTATGGAAGGCAATGATATTGATATGGACGGAATCCTATCGGTGGGCGAAGTTTGGTTTTATCAGGTCGTATATGCCATAAAACAAGAAGATTTAGATTTAGGCGTAAAAGTAAACCAAGCAACCGTTGTTGCCAAAACTGTAGGCCTAGAACTCCCCGTGGCCGATGATTCCGATCATACCGATGAATTTAACAACCGACCCACAATAACCGAGATAACCAATGGTTGCGTTGATGGAGGTGCTGGCATAGGATTGATAAAAACTGGCCAAGTTATAAATGCCGACCAATATGACTGTGATGATAGCATTCGATATACCTTTACCGTGACCAATACGGGAGAAGTAAATCTACATTCAATTGTAGTCGAAGATGAAGAACTATTGGGTCTTGCAGATATTCCGGGTCCAACAGAAGGCAGTGATATTGGATTGGACGGCATTTTGTCTCCAAATGAAGTATGGACCTATGAAGTACTTTACCCCCTAACCCAAAATGATATTGATGCTGGAGAGGTTACTAACCAAGCAACCGTCACGGCCTTAACTGAGGGACTTAATTTGCCAATGTTCGATCTCTCTGATCATACAAACAATATTGAAGATCGTGAAACAACTACCCAAGTGCCCAATGATGCCTGTGTAATAGGTACTGGCAACATCGGGCTTATAAAAACGGGAACTCCCCTAGATGTCAATAATGATGGTTGTTTTGAAAGTATTGTCTACAGGTTTATGGTAACCAATACTGGTACGACCAATCTCTATGGAATCATTGTTGAGGATGAGGATGAATTGGGACTTACTGACATTCCTGGTCCTTTGGATGGTGATGATATAGGTTTAGATGAAATGCTATCCCCAAATGAATCTTGGACTTACGAAGCTATTTATGACTTGACTGAAGATGATATCGATGCAGGTGAGGTTCAAAATCAAGCATCGGTTACAGCCTTAACGGTTGGGTATGATCTACCCGTTTCGGACCTTTCCGACCACACAAATAATATAGAGGATCGTGAAACAATCACCCAGTTCAGTGAGGCCTGTGCAGAAGGCGCCGCCAACATGTACCTCTTAAAACAAGGTGATTTGGTCGACGTTAATGGCGATGGTTGTTCCGATAGCATTGTATACACTTTTGAATTGACAAACAATGGCGAAGTTGACATCATTAATATTACTCTTGAAGATGATTTTTTAGGTGAAGAAATTAGCGGATTATTACCTGAGTTTGATGCCAATGATGATGGAATATTGTCAGTAGGAGAAACATGGGTTTATGAAGCTCTTCACGGTTTGACCCAAGCCGATTTGGATGAAGGTCAAGTGTCCAACCGAGCCCTTGCTTCTGGAATGGTGGATCAAACCAATATACCTATCTCCGATTATTCCCATGAAACTGCAATAGATGCTGATGGATATACCATTACACTTGTTCCACCCGGTTCTTGCATAGCTGATGCTTCCCCAAGAATTACCTTGATAAAAACGGCAATTTTATCCGGTTTGGACAACAATGGATGTCCAGAAAGTATCAATTACACCTTCACCGTGTCCAACCCTGGTGATTTAAACCTACGAGAAGTAGTTCTTACGGATAATAATCTATTTGGAGGTACTGTATCGGGTCCAGTTGCTGGAACCGACACCAACAACGACAATATCTTATCGGTCGGTGAAACTTGGACCTATGAAGCCAATTATGCCCTCACCCAAAATGACATCGATACAGGTTTGGTGACCAATTCGGCAACAGTTTCAGCCAAGCTGACCAATATCGATTTTTCTGTATCCGATATCTCTGACGATAACAGTCCAGATGAGAATGATCCCACACAAACTTTAGTGCCCAACGATATGTGTGATATTCCAGGACCAATTACAGAATTTGAGATTTTCAATGGTATTACTCCAAATAACGATGGTATTAATGACTATTTCCAAATCAACGGAATTGAAAACTATCCCGACAATAACTTGAAAATTTTCAATCGATGGGGTGTACTGGTCTATGAGTCCAATGGTTATGGCCAAGATTCAAATTTGTTCCATGGAATTTCAGAAGGTCGTGCAACGCTTCAAAAAGATAAGGAATTACCCAGCGGCACCTATTTCTACATCTTAAGTTTTTCAGGGGAGCATCCAGGGGAAAGCAGTTACTCAGGATACCTCTACATCAACAGGGATTAATTCGAATTTCAACATAAAATTATCCATCCTTTTACCTCTTATATAAAGAACCAAAATGTTTAAACCAATTAAAATTCTTTGTCGTATTGCAATATTATGTTTGATCTTTTCCCAAATAATTTATGCCCAGCAAGACCCGCAATACACACAGTACATGTACAATACCCAAATTGTAAATCCAGCTTATGCCGGATCTAGAGGGGCCTTAAGTTTTGGTTTTTTAGGAAGAACACAATGGATGAATCTTGAGGGGGCTCCTGAAACGGGGACTTTTACGATGAATACACCTGTGGGTCGTTACAATGATATGGGGCTGGGTCTCTCACTTGTTTATGATAAAATTGGTCCGGCTACAGAAGCTAATGTTGTAATGGATTGGTCCTATAAAATTTATTTGACCAACACAACAAGATTGGCATTTGGTCTTAAGGCAGGTTTGGACCTATTGAATATTGATTATTCCAAATTAGAAATTTTTGATCCCACAGACCCATTCTTCCAAGGCACTGTAGACAACAAGCTGCAACCGCAATTGGGAACCGGCCTTTATTTATATAGTGAGAAGTTTTACGCCGGTTTGTCGGTGCCCAATTTTTTAAATACGGAGCAATTTGATGAAAGCTCTCTTGAAAACCCGGATAAAGATGACATTGCTATAGAACGCCTACACTATTTTTTCATTACGGGCTACGTATTTGATTTGAACAGAAATCTAAAATTCAAGCCAACTACTTTGGTAAAATATGTAAGTGGTGCTCCATTACAATGGGATTTTGCTGCAAATTTTATGTTCAACGAAAAATTTGTTCTTGGAGCTTCCTATCGCTGGAGTGCTTCTTTCAGTGCCATGGCAGGCTTTCAAATTTCAAGGGGATTTTTTGCAGGACTTGCTTATGATTACCAAACTACCAATTTGGAACAATACAGTAACGGTTCTTATGAAGTCTTTCTGCGTTTTGAAATTTTCAATAGATCGGACCGAATCCTAACCCCAAGGTTCTTTTAAAATTTTAGCATGAAAACAAGATTCCTCCCAATTATATCCTTATTTCTTCTAACGCTAAATATTTGCGCCCAAAACCCTAAAATTAAAAAGGCCAATGAAGAATTTGACAACTATGCTTATATAGATGCCCGAAAGATTTACCTAAACATCGTAAAAGATGGTTATCAATCGGCCCAAGTGTTCAAAAAATTGGGAGACACCTATTATTTCAACAGTGAATATGTAGAGGCTGTAGAATGGTACAATAGACTTTTGATGAATTATCCCGAAGCAATGGATGCAGATTACTATTATAGATATGCTCAATCTTTAAAAAGTATTGATCAATACGCTGCTGCTTCCAAAATGATGGAAAAATACCAAGAATCCATTCAAAATTCTACAACCAATCATTATACCTTAAATGCACTTTTAGATTCCACCGAAACGGAATACACTTTTATTAACGCCACCGAATCTTCAGGCAGTTCTGATTTTGGGCCTTCCTATTATGGAGAAAAAATAGTCTACGCTTCAGCATCAAAAAGCTCAAAAGGGAGTAAAACGGATGAGTGGACAGGTCTCCCTTTCTTGGATCTGTATGAAGCTGAAATAGATTCGGTCGGGAAATTAAAAAATCCAATTGCTTTACGTGGAAAAATCAATACGCCTTACCACGAATCCTCTACTGCATTTACCAAAGATGGCGAAACGGTATATTTTACAAGAAACAATTACATCAATGGAAAGAAAAAGAGAGGGAAGAATAGATTAGTGGGGCTCAAAATTTACAAGGCAGAAAAAAATTCCAAGGGCGAATGGACCAATATTAAAGAATTGCCTTTTAATAGCGATGCCTATTCTGTGGCTCATCCAACGCTTAGCATTGACGAAAGACGCTTGTATTTTTCATCTAATATGCCGGGAACCTTAGGTAAATCTGATATTTGGTATGTAGATATTTTGGGAGGTGACCATTATGGAAAACCGGTAAACCTTGGAAATACCATAAATACTATTGAACGTGAATCGTTCCCATTTATTAGCGAGACCAATAATCTATACTTTTCCAGTGATGGCCACGTAGGCCTGGGCGGATTGGATATTTTTGTGGTTTCCTTGAACCTCAAAGGGAAGTATTCCGAAGTGACCAACCTTAAACAACCTATAAATACCAATCAAGATGATTTCGGGTTCATTATAAATGAAACCTTGAACAGTGGTTACTTTTCTTCCAATAGAGATGGTGAAGATGGTAGTGTTTCTGACGACATCTATGCATTTTATGAAAGCTGTGACATCACCATCGAAGGACTTGTTACGGATGCGGTAACCGGTGCGCCGGTTTCCAACGCCACCATTATATTAATTGATGATAAAAATAATCCTTTGGAGGAGCAAAAGACCTCGGAAACAGGTATTTACTCATTTTCCGATAATATAGACTGTTTACAGCCTTATGCCATCAGGGTTTCTTACGAGGATGGAAAATACCATCCCACAGAAACCACGTTAACCACGCCCCGTGGAAAAAATGCGCTTCAAGTAGATATTCAAATGGTTCCAGATTGCCCACCAGATGACCTTGGCTGCCGATTGGACTTACAGCCCATCTATTTTGATTATGGCAAATACAATATTCGACCCGATGCCGAGGTAGAATTGGCTAAAATTTTACAGGCCTTGAAAGAGTATCCACAACTTAAAATCCACATAGAATCCCATACCGATTCCAGATCCAGTTCATCATTCAACCTAAGGTTGTCCGAAAACAGGGCGCGTTCCACCAGAAAATGGCTTATTGACCATGGCATTTCTGCAAGTAGGTTAACCGCAAAAGGCTATGGTGAAACTAGACTGTTAAACAACTGTTCCAATGGTGTAAAATGTTCCGAGGAAGAACATCAACTAAATCGAAGGTCTATGTTTATTATTAAAAAATAATTTTTACATATCTATTTATCAGCTAGTTACATTGATTAAAAATTTTTGGCACGCTGCTTGATACTTAATGGGTGGATGTAAATAGTTACATCTTGAACTTAAAACCCTATAGTATGAAAAAGTTAGTACTCTTTATAGCAGCGATTGCTTTTGGCATACCAAGTATCCAAGCAGCATCAATAGATAATACAACCATAATAGTTGATACTTATCGATATGGAAATTCTTTCATCTTTATGGAAGATGGAGTAACCTTTTCAGTATATCCAGATGGTGAGTTCGATTTTTACATGGATAATAGAGTCAATGTAAATGTTGGTGCCCAAATTGGTAATGTTGGGGTTACCTTCAACTCCGGATATAACTATAACCCGTTTGTACAGTATGATGATTACGGTGCAGTGGTACAAGTAGAGAACATTCCTGTATTCTACGATTATTACGGACGTGTTTCACAAATTGGTAATGTTGACATCTGGTACAACAATGGTAGAGTTCGTAGAATCGGAGGTTTGAACATCTATTACCGAGGTGGAGTATTTAGTCACTACACCGGATACATCAACATCTACAACAGACATTATGTGTACAGACCGTACCATAGGTATTTTGCTAGACCTGCAGTTGGATTTTGTAATGTGTATGCAAGACCGTACAGAAGATATTATAGCCCAGTAAGGTACACCTATTATGCACCTTACAGATATAACACACGTAGATCCTATGCTAAAGTTGGTAAGGAATATAGAAACGATAATCGTTACAGAAGAGATAACATTTACCGAAATGATAGAAGGGTTGCTGTACGTGACAACAATGTACAAAGACGTGGAAATTCAGGTAGGAACAATAAATATGTTGAGCAAAACAATTACAGAAAAGGAAATAGTGTAACGAGTTCCAATAATACTGTGAGAAGACAAGCTGCACCTGGTAAAGCTATTCGTAAAAGCGATTATAAAAGAAACGATAATGGCAATAGAAGTAGCAGGAGTGTTTCCTCTAAAACGGTTACACGGTCACCCAACAGAACCAGTGTGAACACCAAAAGGGTAACCACAAACAATAATGGGAGAACGGTTACACGTTCCACCAAGACAACGTATAGAAGACCAGAATCTACAAACAGAAAAGCAAGTAAATCTGTAAGTAGTAGAGGTATTGGAAATAGCAGTAGAGCGACTGTAAATAAAAGTTCGAGAACTACAGTAAAAAGTAGAGGCAATAGCTCAAGAACAGTAAAAGCAGGTGCTTCAAGAGCTGCAAAATCAAATAATTCTAGAAGGAATTAGATAAGTTTTTAGGTTGGTTAGTTGTTTACCCCGTAGATGGATTTATTCCCTGCGGGGTATTTTTTTGAGCCATTTGGCCATAATGTCCGAAACATCTTCAGATAGGTTAAATCGATAGAGAATACCAAGAAACATAAGGATAATCAAGGCCGATTTAAGGGCAATATTAAAAATGGGTTGAAACGGGAACTGTAACAATGAAAATAATGAACCCAATACTAAAAAAGTTACAAACACCTTAAAGGTAGCTGCTGTAAAGGGCATAATGCCAAATTTTTGTTTCACAAAAACCAATTTGACCAAATTAAAAATGAAAATGGAAACAAAACTGGCCAAAGCAGCACCTTCCAATCCAAGCCTAGGAATTAAAATTAAATTCAAAACAATGGTCAATCCAGCCAAACAAACCCCAAAAATGAGCACGGTTTTATAGTATTGGGAGTTATAGAGAATAGAGTTAATGTTTCCCAACAATGAATCCATCACCTTAGCCAAACCAATTAGAAAAACAATGGTAAAACCATTTCGATAATTCTCCGGTAGCATTTGATAAAGGTCCGTAAGGTTGAGGATAATCAGCACAAACAAAATACCTGAAGCGATAAACAAGGTCAAAGAAGATTTTTGATATAATTTTCCCAACCCATCAAT
This sequence comes from Flagellimonas cixiensis, assembly GCF_042134615.1. Taxonomy (GTDB): domain Bacteria; phylum Bacteroidota; class Bacteroidia; order Flavobacteriales; family Flavobacteriaceae; genus Flagellimonas; species Flagellimonas cixiensis. Next base: position 2,981,922 of record NZ_CP169639.1, on the reverse strand, counting down.
ATCACCAGTATTCAAAAGTTCCGCCGTTAACGGATAAGTGATTTGGTGCATTGAACGCGAGGGAACAATAATAACTGTTGCAATGTAGACCGAAACGCCATAATAAGCCACATTTTCAATGCTGATGAACTGATTGAGCATCACTTTGTCGATTTCCAACAAAATCAATGCTGCCGAACCTCCTAAAATAATTAAAAACGAATAAGAAAGTATTTCCCTGGTTCCCTTTGGAAAATGAAAGTTGAGTTTAGGAAACCGCAATCGGAAAGCGTAAAGTTGAATAACGATGGTTCTTAAGAGATAGAGTCCAACCAAACACTTAAAAAACACATCCAAACTAATTACATCAAAATAAAAAAGGAGCAACAGTACCGAAACTCCGATTCGTGCAAAGACCTCCTTCATAAAATTACCAAAGACCGATTTCATATGCACTTTGCACCATGCGTAAAAAACCTCAAAATAAGCCATGGCAAGTCCCACCAAAAAAACATACCATAAATAATTTTTCACCATGGGGTTTACTTGAGAAACCCAATCGCCCAAAGCATCATGCCAAACAAAACCAATCAGTGCAATGGGCAAAATTCCCAATAAGGGTGTCAACAACATTAAACTTAAAAAGCTGTCTTTCTCCTGTTCGGTATACCCACTATAAAACTTCACCAAAGTATTGTGCACTCCAAATGCCATTAAGGGCATTAAAATAGCACCCGACGCTAAAATAAAGGTGACCAGTCCATAATATTCATCCGGTAAAATTTTGGTGTATAAAAATAGGGTGTTGACGGCCCCAAACAAGAACCCCACATAGGTAACCACTACATTTTGTATGGATTGTTTTAGAACAACGCCCATTATATAAATTTAGCCAGAGATTCCGTTAATGCCTTTCTGTGAAATTGTTCTATTCCAATGGAATTGCAATTTAAATTTCCTGCTTGATAGTGCTTAAAGGCATCTAAAAGTACCGATTTTAATTGCACAACATCGGTATGCAAACAAAAATTACCTGCTTTATGTTCCACGACCATGGCACCTGCCTCCCACTCTTTAGGTCCAATGGCCAAAATAGGACGTTTAGCGTTGAAGTATTCAAAAAGTTTACCTGGAATTATGCCTTGGGTTTCTTCGGAATCAATTTCCAACAACAAAAGTAATTGGGATTTTTGCTGAACTTGTAAAACCTCGTCATGGGATAAATAGCCTAATTGATGCACAAATCCTTCCAGTTCAAATTCCTTGATGGATGCAATCACCTCTTCCCCTACTACTCCGGCCAATTGAATGTTGACAGCGTTTTTAAAGTCTTCATTTTCATTGGCCAATTCCTGTACAGCTTTCCAAAACCCTAAAGGGTTTCTGCCGGTTAGCAATGAGCCAATATGCGAAATAGTAAATGCCTTATCCAATGTAACTGTTGCTAGATCATCGTCAAAACCATTGGTGATGACTTTTATGGGTTTGGGAGTGATGGCCTCAAATTCTAATTTAGTGGCGTGACTTGTCACCACTATTTTATCGGCCTTCAGCAACACACCTTTCTCCAATGACTTGTGTTTTTGTTTTGAATATTGGGTTAGCCGTAATTTTTTATGATAACCGATAGAGGTCCAAGGATCTCGAAAATCTGCAATCCACTGAATATTATATTTTTTCTTGAGTCCCAACCCGATCAAATGCAAACTATGAGGGGGGCCGGTTGTAATAATGGTTTGAATGCCTTCCTCTGCAATTACTTTGGCCAAATATGTAGTGGAAGGTTTCACCCAAAGTTTCCGAGCATCGGGAATAAATAGGTTGCCCCGTACCCAAAGCAATAGCTTTTCAATCAAAGAAGGCTTTTTTTCTTTGATGATGCCTGAACTTATGGTCTGGGTTTTCTTTTTGGAAATAAGGGAGGCCCACGCATAAGGTTCTCTAATGGGCTTCTTTAAAATTTTGACATGTTCTGGTACTTCTGAAACCAAATTTTCATCCATAATGGGATAACTTGGATTCTCTGGAACATAAACAATAGGTTCAAAACCAAAATCCGGAAGGTATTTTACAAATTTAAGCCACCGTTGTACCCCTGGTCCCCCAGCAGGAGGCCAATAGTACGCTATGACCAAAACCTTTCGCATTACGAATCTTCCGATTTTTTAGGATAAAGCGTAAAGCCCACCCCTCCAACAATTATTAATCCAAGAAGAATGCACGCTGCTAGGGAAATTTGACTTCCGGTTTGTACCACCTGGGGTTCAAATGTAAACTCGATTTGATGCTCCCCTGCTGGAATTTTCATGCCTCTCAGTGCATAATCCACTTTAAAGTGCGGTTGGGGTTCTCCATCAATAAATGCATTCCAGCCCGATGGATAATACATTTCCGAAAAGACTGCGAAGCCATCGCTAGAATTAGCTGATTGATATTTTAAATAATCCGGACGATAATCCACCAAATTAATTTGAGCCAAAGAGTCCACTTCATAACGATGTTTGGTAAGGCTAGGATATGTTTGGGTATTCACCACCGCTTGAGACTTGGAATTGAAATCTGTCAATTTTTGAATAGATTCATTAGCTGAGGCAACGGGCAATAATTCAGAAACAAACCAAGCATTTCCATTGGCATCATCATTCAAAGCAGGGAAACTGCTACCATCTTCATCTTGTTGGATAATATATTTCACATTCAACATATTCAACACCTCAAGATTGTTTCTATACAAATGATATTCCACCAAATTTTCCAATGCTCTAGGTTTTGCGGCATGATACCCCCCAATGGACTTATGGAAATAGGATGTTCTAGCCCCATTTAAGCCTTCGTTAGGGTCAAATACCCGGAATATGGCATCATCCTGCTGAATCATTTGGTCTACTTGACTTGCCTGAAAAGGTTCGTTCACCTGACGTTGACGCACAAAATCACCTTCATTCACATATCGTAAGGCCACACCCACCAAATCGAACAAAATCAAGGCTGACAAGGTAAAGACCATGATGTTTTTGTTGATTTTATCTTTGATAAAAAACCATAACACGGCGGCAGCCAGAGCAACATAAATCAATGATCTAATGGTATCGCTAATGTAAACGGCTTCACGATCACGTTGGATCATGCCCATTAGTTCATCGCCAAAATAGCCACGGTACATTTCGTCACGCATTCCTTCAAAATTGAAGAACCCTTTTAAAAGGAAAATCAAAATACCCAGTCCTGCAGCAATGAAGAAACTCAATTTTAAAGCCTTCATTTTTTCTTTGGAATCCACTGAAGATTTGAATAATTCACGCAGCCCTAAAACACCTAGAAGCGGCAAACAGAGTTCCAACACCACCTGAATGGAGGAAACTGCCCTAAACTTGTTGTAAAGTGGGAAGTAATCAATCATAAAATTGGTCAATAAAGAGAAATTTTTTCCCCAGGACAGTACCAAGGACAAAATTGCACCCGAAAGTAACCACCACTTTTTCTTACCAGGCACCAAAATCACTCCCAAAACAAACAAAAAGAAAATAATCGCACCCACATAGGCTGGACCCGCAACAATGGGCTGGTCGCCCCAATACAAAGGCAAACCACTTGATAATTCCAATGCCTTGCTTGGCGACAGTCCTTGATTGGTCAAATATTCATAAGCTTTGGAGTTTTTTCCTAAATCCTCTCCTCCTGAACCTCCAAACAATCTTGGCACAAACAAATCCAAAGATTCGGCAATGCCATAACTATATTGGGTAATATAATCCCTGTCCAGACCAGTACTTGGCTCTTTTGGGCTTCCATCTGGATTAATGGTCAATTCCGATTTTCCACGGGTGCTCCAATCGGCATATTCCTTTGTAGCCATAAGGCCTGTAGCGTTGGTGGCAATAGACAGGACCACAGCCAACACACAAAGTCCGACAGAGATAAAAAAATGCTTTAATTCCTTTTCCTTGATAGCATAAATAAGGTAGACCAAACCAAATACCAGCACCAGTAACATAAAATAATAAGTCATTTGGTAGTGGTTAGCACTGATTTCCAGCGCCATGGCCAATGCAGTCAATATAAAGCCCAACACGTATTTTTTTCTAAAGACCAGTAGTATTCCTCCTAGAACCATGGGAATATAGCCGAGGGCATGGGCTTTGGCATTGTGACCTACCCCCAAAATGATGATGAGATAGGTTGAAAACCCGAAGGCCAGAGCTCCCAGAGCGGCCAATCTAAAATCGACCTTGAGGCAAAGCAATAAAATATAGAAGCCCACCAAATAAAGAAAAAGATAATCTGCTGGTCTGGGCAAAAACCGAATCAATCGGTCGAGTTTTTTTACATAATCATGTGGGTAATTGGCCCCTAACTGATAGGTGGGCATACCGCCAAAAGCACTATTGGTCCAATACGATTCTTCTCCTGTAACTTCCTTGTAATCGTTTCTTTCCTTGGCCATTCCCTTATATTGGGCAATATCCGATTGGTAAATGGCCTTCCCCTGCAGCACTGGATAAAAATAAACCAGTGAGGCAAGAATAAATAAACCGATAACGCAAATATGTGTAATAAGGGCTTTTGGAGAAAGATTCATGGATAGGTTTTGAAAAGACAAATATTAATCAATTTCCTCAAAATCTATGTATTCTCCAACTTTTTTTGAGGGATTGGATTTTTTATCGAAGGTCTTTTTGTTTACAATTGTCTCACCTTCCCTTTTCTGTTGCCCAAAGTTATCTTGATAATTGCCAAACTGCTGACTAAATTTTTCATTGGTCTTCTTTACGGCATAGTTGAGCATTTTTGGCGCCAACCATTTCCAGAGCAATTTAAAGCCATAGTATAATAAGATGCCTATTAATATCGTTTTCAGTAAAACCATATAGCTTTCATTATTGTTTCAAAATTACATTGTTAGTCTCGGAAACCCGTCAAACGTATCTTAAAATAGTATTAAAACCTAGTTATATGGATTTTTCCATGGTAAAAAAGTCATTTGCAGTACTCTTACTTTTTCCAGCAATTCTTTGCGCCCAGTATACCGATGTCATCAATTCCAATAGGCCCGGACGTGCTGCCAGTGCCTATGCCGTAGGTAAAAATGTGGTGCAGGCCGAAGTGGGAATGTTGTATGAACAACAGGATAATGTAGATTTAAATTCCGATTCCAACATTTTTGGGGTGGATTATGCCTTGAGATACGGATTGCTTTTTGAAGAATTGGAAATTAATGTAGAAGGCTCCTTTATCACACAAAACATAACCTATCCCGATTTGGGCATAGAGGGCAAATTGACCAACTTTTCTCGAAATAGAGCTGGTCTAAAATATTTAATTTTTGACCCCTATAAGGATCCAGAACGTAACAAACCCAATTTATATAGTTGGAGGGCCAATAACCTGTTCCAATGGAAAAACTTGATTCCAGCCGTTTCACTTTATGGTGGCGCCAATTTTACCTTGGGAGACAATCCGTTTTATGTTGGTGAACCTACCATTTCCTATCGTGGTGCCATTGCTACACAAAGCAGACTTTCACCAAGGTTTGTTTTGATTTCAAATATTGCATACGACAGAATTGGAACCGATTTTCCTGAATGGCGTTATGCTCTTTCGGTAACACATGCCTTTCGGGACCCCAGATGGAGCGTGTTTTTTGAAGGGCAGGGTATTTCTGGTGAGCGTTATTCCGATGTGATCTTAAGAACCGGAGTGGCACGCTTGATCAACAAGAACTTCCAAGCTGATTTCCATTTGGGTTCAGGGTTTAACGATTCTCCCTCAAGGGTTTTTGTGGTTTTGGGCTTTTCCTATCGCCTGGATTTTCACAAAGATGATTTCATCCCTATTGTTGAACAACAATCCGGTGTGAACGGAAAAATCAAAAAGAATTCCAATAGGAAAAAATCAAAAAAGCGTAAGAAAAGAAATAAAGACGGCATAGATTTTTAAGTTTTGCCCACTAGACTTTTCTACTGAAGGTAATATTCCTAATATTGGGGAATAATTAGGATGTATGGTTACCGTAAAAGAAGTCCAGAACCAATCTGACTTAAAACGCTTTGTAAAATTTCCATTTTCACTCTATAAAGGGTCGCCATATTGGGTGCCACCTATCATCAAAGACGAAATGGAATCCTTTGACAAAACGGTAAATCCCGTTTTTAAAGATGCAGAAGCTACCTTCTTTTTAGCCTTAAAAGACGATAAAATTGTTGGTCGTGTGGCTGCCATTATCAACTGGCTGGAAGTTAAAGACCAAAACGTGAAGAAAATGCGTTTTGGGTGGTTTGATTTTATCGATGACCTTGAAGTTTCTAAAGCCTTGTTGGACAAAGTACGGGAAATTGGCCAGGAACATCACTTGGAATATATGGAAGGCCCGGTTGGTTTTTCCAATTTGGATAAGGTTGGGGTGCTTACGGAAGGCTTTGACCACATTGGCACCATGGTCACTTGGTACAACCATCCCTATTATCAATCCCATTTTGAAAAACATGGTTTTAAAGTGGAAAAACAGTATAGGGAGAGTAAATTTTTGGCTGCGAATGCCGACCCAAAGCTTTTTGAAAAGGCCAACTTGCTGATCAAGAAAAGATATGGTCTTAAGGAAATGAATTTTACCAAAAGTTCCGAAATCATGCCTTGGGTGGATAAAATGTTTGATCTTTTTAATGATACCTATTCCAAATTATCCTCCTTTGTAAGGATTACAGATATTCAAAAAGAGTACTTCAAGAAGAAATATATCAGTTTTATCAACCCTGAGTATATCAAATTTGTTATTGATTCTGATGACAATTTGGTAGCCTTCGCGATTGTAATGCCTTCTTTTTCCAGAGCACTTCAAAAGGCAAATGGAAAACTGTTTCCATTTGGTATATTCCACTTACTAAGGGCCCGAAAAAAGAGTACCGACGCCATTTTTTACCTGATTGGAATTCACCCTAACTATCAAAATAAAGGGGTTACCTCCATCATTTTTAATGAATTTTACCACACTTTTAAAAAACGAGGTGTTATTAACTGTATCAGAACGCCAGAACTGGAGGACAATCTTGCCATTCAGCAGATGTGGAAACATTTTGACCCAAAGGTTATTAAAAGACGCTGCACTTACGTCAAAGACCTTTAATCCAATAAAAACATCATCATAAATTTAAACAATACCCAAACACAATTCTCGTTTTATACCTTCCAACCAACACAATAAAGTGTTGACCATTTAAACTATGAGAAAATCAATCATCACCTTAGGGTTGTTCCTTTTGGGTTTTATCCATTTTGCTCAGGCACAAGGGAACTATTTTATAATTATCAATCAAGATTCGGTTCAAGTAGACTTAAACCAAGAAGTTCAGTACAAAACTGCTAAAGGTGAAAGTTTGACCCTGAAATTAACACAGCCAGATGTGTTGACCTATTCCGATGACATGGTATCCTTCAGTCACGATAAAACCTATAGTGTTTCCAATTCAGATATTGATGAAGGTATAGATCAATGCATGATCATGAGCTCTACCGGAAATGGTTTTATGGTGCAAAAATACAGAACCATTGACCCGAGCAGTTTAACGCGGTTGATGCTCAACGAAATCACCAAGGAGAGCATTACCTATGGTTATGAGAAAACAGAGGCAGAATTCAAAAAACAACTCAAAAGCGGGCAAACCATTGAAGGGATTCAAGCTACTTTGACCTATAAGGGAGATAAAGAAGTCTATACGGTGGCCACTTACGGTAGAAAAGATGAAGGCATCATCGTTGTGACAATGTTATTGAATGAAGATTATCCTGAAGACAAAAAGATCGTGGATTTATTTTTGGACACCCTTGAGCTTAAAAAGCTTTAATTTAGTGTAGCCAATTTAAGGTAGCATGACCTTTACCATACCTCTATTTACAAGGCATAGCAAAATACTTGTCGGTTTTATTGCGCTGATTTTGCTTGTTCAAACCACTCAAGCGCAACAACAAGAAAAGCTAAAGGCTGGTATAGAAATAGATATACTCCCTTATATTACTGGAGGTTATTTTGGAGCTATTTGGGCTAGAAAAGGTCATTTTGGGGGCCGCGCACTTTTCGCAAAGGTCAATATGCCAGATTTTATTGTTCCAGATGGGTTTACCGACAATAAAATCAACTCCTACGCCCTTATCGCCGATTATTTTTTAAAAGAGAACCAAACAGGTTTATGGCTTGGTAGCGGATTGGTTTTATGGGATGGTACCATTAGATCTGCACAAAAAATTGAAACAACATCCTACCAAAGCTTTTTATGGAATGGAAGCCTAGGCTACCTCATAAATTTGAGTAAAAGATTTTATTTGAGTCCATGGGCAGGATTAAGTCTTCGGTTTGCAGGAGACGACAACATCATGGTTGACAATGAGGTTTACGACCCTCCTTTTCTTAACCCGGAATTATCCTTGAAATTTGGGATTAGATTCTAAGAACCTCTTTCCTATCTGAAAATGCCCTAAATTGTTGGTGATAAGTTCCGTTCAATAAGACATTCACCGATTTATGAAAACCGTAGGATATTCAGGCACCCCACTTGCAAAAAAGTTGGGCATAAAAGAAGGGGATGCTCTTCAGGTTTTCAATACCCCAAAAAGTTATCCTGATTTTTTTGAGCATTTCCCAAAAGATGTGGACATACTTCAGGAACAGGAAATACCCAACACAATTAATTTCATTCATATTTTTTGTACAACAAAAGAAGAATTGGTTCACTATTTTTCAATAGCAAAACCCAATCTTAGAAAAGATGGAATGTTATGGATCAGTTGGCCTAAAAAAAGCTCAAAAATCGAAACCGATTTAGATCAACTATTCATATTGAATTTTGGACTTAAGAACGGGCTTGTAGACACCAAGGTTGCTGCTATTGATGCAGATTGGAGCGGACATAAGTTTGTGTACAGAAAAAAAGATAGGTAAAAAAACAAATGGTAAAATTTCACCATAATACAAGGAATAAGGGTACCATTGAATGTATGAAACTATACCTCATAACTCATAAAAGAGGATAAAAAAGAAGTATGAAAATATCGGAGCTATTTAAATACCCTTTAAGCTATTTAATAATTATTCTTATTGGATATACCATTTTTGATTATTTCGATCATATAAATAGAGACGGGTCTGTTTTCGCACAACATCCATGGTATTGGCTTATGTTTAGTTTCTCAGGTGTATTATCATTCATTTTGGTTGTCCCATTTATAAAAATGGCCGTTCAAAAAATGTTCAACAGGAAAAATTTAGTAATTGAAGTAGCAGCTATTGGAATTTGGCTTTCACTATACATAGCAGTATTTGGGCCCTTATTAGATAAGTTGTTATGGCCGTTTGGTGAATTACACTTTAAATTAAGTTTTGGTCCATTTATTATTATACTGCTTGTGTATTTTATACTAAGAATATTGATAAACCTGGTTATTGGAAAAAAAGCCTTGTATTCAAAATAAAAGCTAAATACCCTATTTATAGCTGGTAGAGCATCGTCGCCAAAACGATACAAATTACTTCATTTTAAAATGTTTGATTATCACTCTTGATTTTTTGTGAAATCAACCATCAGATAATAATTTACTGCGACTACGGGGTAAGCCGAAAACCGATTAGAGTAGGCATCAATTAAAACTACTACCAATGAATTTGTTTGTTCTTTACCCTCAACCCATTGATGTAAATAAGTTTGAAGAAGATTATGTAGGCCATATTGCGCTTTTTCATGAAAAAACACATATCCCCGTACATGTGAAACCCTATACCATAACTAAATTTATTTCACAACCAGGTAGTACTTCACCGTATTACCAGATGTTTACCATGCCATTCGAGTCTGCTGAAGCATTGTATGAAGCGATGTCTTCGCCAGGGATGCTAGAAATTGCAGCGGATGCCAATCGTATATCCTCAGGAGGTGCTCCAGTGGTATTGATTGGTGAATGACCAGATATTTTAATAATAGATTGGTCGCACTTTCCGTTATTGAAAAACAGGAAGCATTTTTATTAATAAATGACTGGAATTCTTACCTGATTATTCCCCCATTGCGGCAGCTACAGCAGCAGAAAGTCTTTTGTAAGTTCCATTTTGCAAACGCTCTCTAATGGCAGAAAAAGCATCGAGAGTTTCCTCGATATCTTTCATTGTGTGCGTTGCGGTCGGAATCAAACGTAAAAGAATCAATCCTTTTGGGATTACGGGATATACCACGATAGAACAGAAGATACCATGGTTCTCACGTAGGTCTTTCACCAAGGCCATCGCTTCAGGGATACTACCGTTCAAATACACTGGTGTAACACAACTTGTGGTGGTTCCAATATCAAATCCACGGTCTTTAAGTCCGTTTTGAAGCGCATTTACGTTTTCCCAAAGTTTGGCTTTCAATTCTGGCATCGTACGCAACATATCCAATCTTTTCAAGGCACCTTTTACGTATACCATGGGCAAAGATTTCGCGAACATTTGCGATCTGAGATTGTATTTTAAATACTCAATAATTTCTTTATCAGCAGCAACAAAAGCACCGATTCCTGCCATTGATTTTGCAAAAGTGGCCAAATAGACATCAATTTGGTCTTGAACTCCTTGCTCCTCTCCTGCTCCGGCACCTGTTTTACCCAAAGTTCCAAACCCATGGGCGTCATCAACCAATAATCTAAATTGGTATTTATCTTTAAGGGCAACAATTTCTTTTAAAATACCTTGTTCACCGCGCATTCCGAATACTCCTTCGGAAATAACCAAAATACCTCCACCAGTCTCATTGGCCATTTTAGTGGCACGCTCCAAGTTTTTCTCCAAACTTTCTGGATCGTTGTGCTTAAATGTGAAACGTTTTCCCATATGTAAACGCACACCATCAATAATACAGGCGTGGCAATCTACATCGTAAACAATAATATCGTCTTTGGAAACCAAGGCGTCAATTACGGACATAAAACCTTGGTAACCGAAGTTTAACAGGTACGAAGCTTCTTTATTGACAAACGCTGCCAATTCATTTTCCAATTGCTCATGGTAATCAGTGTGTCCACTCATCATTCGAGCTCCCATTGGGTAAGCGGCCCCGTGCTCCAAAGCAGCTTCTCCGTCAACCTTCTTAATTTCCGGCAGATTGGCCAATCCGAGATAGTCATTGATACTCCAGGTTATTACATCTTTTCCTTGGAATTTCATCCTATTGGAAATAGGTCCTTCCAATTTTGGAAAAACAAAATACCCTTCAGCCTGTGAAGCCCATTTTCCTAATGGTCCTTTGTTCTCAATGATTCTATCGAATAAATCTCTCATCTACCTTTAATTTGTTTCAAATGCAAAAGTATAGATTTTTATGAACCTCACATAACGAATTTTTCCAATAAAAAACGGCAATGAAAATCATTGCCGTTCTGAGGTGTTATAGAGTAGTAGTGTTTTATTTGATATACTCAATCTTTTCGGGCACTTCGGCATCCTGGATATCGAAAAAGCCTTGATTCTCCATCCATTCGTTGCTGTACACTTTGCTCATATACCTTGAACCATGGTCTGGGAATACCACAACTACGTTACTGTCTTCCGTAAATTCACCTTCGGTGTTCAATTGAAACAATGCTTGTGTAGCGGCACCACTGGTATATCCTGCAAAAATTCCCTCAGTATGAGCCAATTTACGGGCCATATGTGCACTTTCGCCATCGGTTACCTTAACGTAACGGTCAATACTGTTAAAATCGGTTGCGGCGGGAATCAAGTTTTTACCCAATCCTTCAATTCGGTATGGATATACTTCATTATGGTCGAACTCTCCGGTTTCATGGTATTTTTTCAAAACGGAACCGTATGCATCAACCCCCAATATTTTAATATTTGGATTTTGTTCCTTTAAATAACGGGCAATTCCTGAAATAGTCCCTCCTGTTCCACTACAGGCCACCAAATGGGTAATTTGTCCGTTGGTCTGTTCCCAGATTTCAGGACCGGTACTTTTGTAATGGGCATCAATATTCAATTCATTGAAATATTGATTGATGTAAATGGAATTTGGAGTCTCGCTATGCAGTCTTTTAGCCACTTCGTAGTACGATCTTGGATCATCGGCACTTACGTGTGCAGGACAAACGTAAACTTTGGCACCCATGGTACGAAGCATGTCAATTTTATCTGGAGATGATTTTGAGCTTACTGCCAAAATACACTTGTAACCCTTAACAATACTCACCATGGCAAGGCTAAAGCCTGTGTTGCCCGAAGTAGTTTCGATAATGGTACTATCAGGTTTTAAAATACCCTTACGCTCGGCTTCCTCAATGATATGATTTGCAATTCTATCTTTTGCGGAGTGCCCAGGATTAAAGGATTCCAATTTAGCGTAGAAGTTTCCAGTAAGTGGGGCTGTGATTCTGTTTAGCTTAACTAAGGGGGTACTTCCAATTAGGTCTAGGATATTGCTATGCGCATTTATCTGTTTCTTCATAACTGGTATTAGGTAAGGAGTAAAACTTATGAGGATAAGTAATTTACTCGCTGCAAATGTAATATTTTATTTTTTAATTGACTTTTCCTTCAAGATCCAAAATGAAAGCGTATTCCTTCGCGGTTTCCTTCAAAGCCTCAAATCGGCCCGAGGCACCACCATGTCCAGCATCCATATTGGTATCCAAAAATAAAAGGTTGTCATCGGTTTTATATTCTCTCAATTTGGCCACCCATTTTGCTGGTTCCCAATACTGTACTTGTGAATCGTGCAACCCTGTGGAAACGTACATATTGGGATAGGCTTTGGACTCTACATTATCGTAAGGAGAGTAGCTTTTGATATAATCGTAATATTCTTTCACATTCGGATTTCCCCATTCGTCATATTCTCCTGTAGTCAATGGAATGGTGTCATCCAACATGGTCGTGACCACATCCACAAAGGGTACACCAGCAATAACACCGTGGTACAATTCAGGCGCCATATTGATCACAGCTCCCATTAAAAGTCCACCGGCAGAACCACCCATGGCATATAAATGCTCTGTACTCGTGTATTTGGAGTCAATTAAAAACTTGGAAACATCAATAAAGTCGGTAAAGGTGTTCATTTTGGTAAACAATTTTCCATCTTCGTACCAAGGTCTTCCCAAATACTCCCCTCCTCTTATGTGTGCAATGGCATACACAAAACCTCTATCCAATAAACTTAAGCGAATTGAAGAAAAATACGGGTCTATGGTCGCCCCATAAGAACCGTAACCATACTGCAACAACGGACTGGTGCCATCCAATGGGGTATCTTTATGATACACCAAAGAAATGGGAACTTTTACACCATCCCTTGCGGTGGCCCAAAGCCGTTCTGTTTTGTAGTTGTTTTTATCAAAGGTGCCGCCGAGAACTTCTTGTTCTTTTTTAACCGTTTTCTCCTTGGTCTCCATATTAAAATCGATAATGGAATATGGAGCTCCCATATCGTTGTAATAGTAACGGAGTTCTTTGGTATCAAAATCAAGGTTGGTTGATGGACCTGCAACGTAGGTTTCGCTATCAAAAGGCAAATAATAGCTTTCTGAACCATCCCATTTGGAGATTTTCATTTTGTTTAGGCCATTATCGCGCTCCGAAAGCACATAATAGTCTTTAAAAATCTCAATATCTTCTAATAATACGTCTTCGCGATGAGGAATAAATTCTTTCCAATGGTCTGAATTGGTGTTCTCTTCATCAGTAATCATCAACTTAAAGTTTGTCGCCTTATCTTTATTGGTCAACACATAAAAGTTGCCATCGTAATGAGAAATGGAATATTCTACGCCTTTTTCCCTTGGTGAGAAAATAGTGAATTCGCCAGTTGGGTCATCCGCGTTTAAAAAACGGAATTCAGTAGTCAAGGTGCTTCCTGAACCAATGACAATAAATTTTCTTGATTTGGTCTTGTACACAAACGTGTTGTAGGTAGAATCTTTTTCGTGAAACACCAATTCGTCCTCATCAGAAGAAGTCCCCAAAACATGTTTAAATATTTTATCGGAACGAAGCGTTACCGGGTCTTTTTTTGTGTAAAACAAAGTTTTATTATCGTTGGCCCAAACGGAGCTTCCTGTGGTATTTTCGATAATATCTGGATAAATTCCCCCAGTATCCAGGTTCTTTATTTGAATATTATATTGTCTTCTGGAAATAGTATCCGTTCCAAAAGAGGCCATGGTATTGTCTGGACTTACCGAAACACCTCTTAAATTAAAAAATTCATGACCTTCAGCCATTACATTGCAATCAAACAACAAATCCTCCTCAGCATCCAGAGATTCCTTTTTTCTGGAATAAATGGGGTATTCCTTCCCTTCCTCGTAGCGGGTAATGTACCAGTAACCATCCAATTTATAGGGCACGGAAGAATCGTCCTCTTTAATTCTGGCCTTCATTTCCTTGAAAAGTTCTTCTTGGAATGCTTGGGTATGGGCCGTCATTTTTTGGTAATACTCGTTCTCGGCATTCAGGTAATCCAAAACTTGTTGGTCCTCCCGATTGTTCATCCAATAATAATCGTCGATACGAACATCTCTGTGCTTTTCTAATTTTGTCGGATGTTTTGGGGCCACAGGGGGAGTTAAACTCATGGATTCTTCTTTACTGTTTTTACAAGAGCTTGCAAAAATAAGGCATAATCCCAGAATAAATACCTTTGGAATGTACTGTTTCATTGGTTAGTGTTTTAGCCAATTTACTACTTTTGGGCTTACATTTTACAATTTTAATGCATTGAGTCATCCTGAGCGCAGTCGAAGGGTGAATGTCTCGGCTGCGCTCGACATGACAGTTGCATTATAATATGAAACCTAAAAATTGAAACTATGTTTGGAGATTTAATGGGAATGATGGGCAAATTAAAGGAAGCCCAGAAAAAAGTGGAAGCCACAAAAGAACGTTTGAACACGGTAATGGTAGACGAACAATCTTCGGATGGCAAGATAAAAGTGACCTTGACGGCGAATAGACAGATAAAATCAATCACTATTGATGATTCGTTGTTGGAAGACAAAGAGCAATTGGAAGATTATCTAATACTAACACTCAATAAAGCCATTGAAAAAGCCACCAAAGTGAATGAAACGGAATTGGCTGCAGTAGCTAAAGAAGGCATGCCGAATATTCCAGGCATGGATGCTTTTATGAAGTAGTTAGCTGTTAGTATTCAATAATTAGTAGTTAGAATTCAGTGGTGGGACGTCAGTTCGAGTGTTCCGAAAGCATTTCGGAATGTATCGAGAACGGTTCGGATAGCTGGATTTTTGGATTCTTGGATTGTTCGATGCTCTTGAACTTGATACTTGAACATTTATCCATCAGTTCGAGTGCGAAGCGTATCGAGAACAAGTTCGGATAGCTGGATTTTTGGATTCTTGGATTGTTCGATGCTCTTGAGCTTGATACTTGAACTTGAATTGTCAGGTCGAGTTTCCGATTTAAATGAATAACCAATTAGAGATTTCTCACACTCCTTAGGTCGGTTCAAAATGACAAAACCAATACCTGTCATTTCGAAATGAGGAGCATAGCGACGATTGAGAAATCTAAATGCGATGCTGAGTCTTCAACTGCACTACTGCCGCAGGCGGGCACTCAAAGTGACAAACTACCCAATAGTTTTTAGGATATTCAAGAAATCGGCGTGCATTTCGTCGGTGTAGTCCAAATGGGTGACAATGCGCAATTTTCCCTGACCCATTCCAATAATGGAAACGTTGTTTTTGGTCAATCTAGACAAGAAATCCTCAGATGACATTTTAGCTTCATCAATTTCAAAAATGATGATGTTGGTCTCAATCGGCTCCACTTTTTTTATGAAATGCAAGGATTGAAGCACTTCCCCTATTTCTGCTGCTTTTTTATGGTCCTCGGCCAATCGCGCCGCATTGTTTTCCAGGGCGTAGATTCCCGCTGCGGCTAAAAATCCCGACTGACGCATACCGCCACCAAACACTTTACGAATGCGAATGGCTTTATCGATGTCAGCTTTGCTTCCCAACAAAACGGAACCCACAGGGCATCCCATGCCTTTGCTTAAGCAAACACTGATGGTATCAAACAATTGACCATAGGCTTTTGGGTCCTCCCCTTTTTTTATCAAGGCGTTCCACAAACGGGCACCATCCAAATGGTATTTTAGATTATGTTCGTCGCAAACATTTCGGATTTTTTTCAACTCCTCAAAATCCCAGCAAGCACCACCTCCTTTATTGGTTGTATTCTCAATACAAACCAAAGTCGTTAACGGACTGTGGTAAAAATCTGGTGGGTTAATAGAGGCTTCAACCTGTTCTGCGGTCATCATACCACGGTCACCATCCACCAATTTACAAGAAACCCCACTGTTAAAACTTACACCACCACCCTCATAATTATAAATGTGGGCATATTTGTCACAAATCAACTGGTCACCTGGTTGGGTATGGATTTTAATGGCGGTTTGGTTGGTCATGGTGCCACTCGGGAAAAATAGAGCAGCTTCCATACCAAAATATTCGGCCACTTTGGCCTCCAATTCATTAACGGTAGGATCGTTTTTAAAAACATCATCACCTACCTTGGCAGTCATCATGGCCTCCAACATTCTTGCTGAAGGCCTTGTGACTGTATCACTTATCAAGTTAATTGTCATAAAAGTTTAAATTCAAAATAAAGATCAAACACAATACTTTATTTTTCATCAAAATTTCAAGTTTCTTCACAAAAATCAAAATTGATCTTTGAGCTTGAACTTGAGTTTATTTAGTCCATGCAGTCCATCCCAATAGGTGATCCATCAGGGATTTTTTCTACTGGAATCAATTTAAATTCTGAAGGTTCTTTGGTAAATGCGTCTATTCTACGGACCATTTCGGCAGCCGTAGCACCTTTACCATTGCTTAACAATTCGGCTTTTAATTCGCCCAAGGTTTGGTACGCAATGGCATTTACCTGAGGATGCACTTCGTTGTGCGCGGCCAAATTCATAATGTGGTACAATACTCTGTAATTGATAGTATTCTGTACTTCTGCTTCGTAAGCATCTTTGTGACTCAATTCGATGGTTCCTTCAATAACTTCATGCAAAACCTCTTCAAGACCCAAGTTGTTTTTATCCAAGCTTTTTTGTTGAATCAAACGGGAAGCACGTTCTGGGTGCAACAACAGCCCCAAAGTCATATCTGCAGAAGTTTCAGCAGCTGCCAATGCATCAAAACTAACTCCTGTTCTACTGTTGATCGACTCTCTGCTTCTGTTAAAGCCAATCGCTCTTGGTGGGAATAAGGCCAATTTATCTTTTGGAATGGCAATTACTTCAGCATCCAATGTTTTTAGAATGGATTCCATGGCATCTTCTTGAATGTCCTTGCTCACTATTTTAACAGGGGTTTGTCCTCCATCTTTTACAGCATAGTTATAATCCAAACCACCTACTACTTTAGAAACTGCTTCGGTTTGGTATCTATGGAAAAAGTAGATGGGTACGAACACATCTTCCAAAACGGAATACGGCTCGCCTGTTTTAATGTTGTCGATGGAAAAATTTTCAATAGCTTGTTTTCTGATGTCCAACATGGCATCCAATTCTTCACTGGCACTCTTGCCATTGTCCCACAAGTGCGCCAAGTAATGCGCTCCGCCTTGCGGCCTTGCATCTTGATCGGAAATGTAGCGTAATCCGTCGTCCTGAGCTTGTTTCAAAATGGCATTTAATGCTGCTTTCTCATCAGTACCCTCAGGAAAATCTGAATAGGCATATTTTACAATCACTTTGTCCCACTCCCCGATTCCAATATCGTAGGCATTTGCAAAACTGATATCATCACCGTCCAACTCAAATTGTGGATGTGGATAATCCATAACTGAAGCACGATTATTAGTACTTGCCGCAAAGTTGTGGGTAAAGCCTAAAGTATGACCTATTTCGTGGGCAGAAAGCTGACGGATTCTGGCCAAGGCCATTTCCAACATCGGTTGGTAATTGTCATCTCTTTCCTCAAAAGGCTTGTTCATCAACGCTTGGGCAATCAAAAAATCTTGACGGATTCGAAGACTTCCTAAACTTACGTGTCCTTTAAGGATTTCACCAGTTCTAGGATCAACAACACTGCTTCCGTAACTCCAACCTCTTGTGGAACGGTGCACCCATTGCACTACATTATATCTAACATCCAAAGGATCTGCATCGTCTGGCAACATTTTCATTTGGAAAGCATCTTTGTAACCTGCAGCTTCAAAAGCTTGGTTCCACCATTTACCGCCATCCAACAAAGCAGAACGTATGGGTTCAGGTGTTCCATTGTCCAAATAATAAATAATAGGTTCTACGGCTTCACTCACCTCCGCATTAGGGTCTTTCTTCTCTAAGTGGTGTCTTCTAACGGAACGTTTGATCAACGATTCCTGTACTGGTGTTGCATAATCGTAGTAAGAGAAAGGATAGCCTCCACTTCTTGGATCAAAATCCCTCTTTTCAAATTCATAGTCCGGCAATGCAATCAAAGAATGATGCTGGGCAACGGTCACCAAACCAGGTGTTGGTGTCACAGACCTGATAAAGTAACCTTGTGGGTCGCCTTTAAAAGTCAAGGTCACATCAAACTCCACATTTTTAGGGAATGCTTTGGTTCTATCAAAAGCCCAAGCACTTTTGGATTTATCCAAACTGTACGATCCTTGTTTTCTTTGCTTTAATCGGTTGGAAACGCCATGGGCATCGCGCATTAGGAAATCGGTGAAATCGATAAGATAGCTTCCGTTAGATTCTTCTTCAATTTTAAAACCTTCCAAAACTGATTTTGCAAAAGCCTGCTCCACAGCCTTACGCTCCAAATCGTTATCGGTAATGGCCCTAAAGGTAAGGTTGGGCTGAACCAATAATAATTTGGTTCCCGCCTTCTTAAAAAATACAACCTGTTCGTTACCTAATTGACCTCGGTCAAGACCAAGGTCGTTACTACCCACACCGCTACTTAAAGCATAAACATATAGGAATTCTTTTTCTAGGTCATCTACCTGGAGGTAGATTTTATCGGTTTTATCATCATAGAAAAAGTTGAAATAACCGCTGAATTTTTGAAAATCTTTCGTTTTCTCAAAAGTTTGGGCTCCCAGACCCAAACAGGCCATTAAAAATAGGGATAAGAGGGATACTGAATTCTTCATAATTTGGTTGAAATATTGCCCTAAAATATGGAAATCATTTTAAAAAATAGGGTTTACAACAGACATTCGGAACATCATTCAAATTAATAAAATAGTATGGTTATTTTTGGGGTATTTGTTTTTTGAAGGGGCAATTTTTTTGTGATATTCATTTCATAAGCCATTGAATTTCCATATTTTAAGAAAAAACAAATATGGTCCCACCAATCGATAAATCAATCTTTTCAAGCTATACCAAAAAGGAAGGACTTTTTGATGAAGTCTTTAAAACCAATGGCGAGGTTAAATCCGTGTATCAGAAGCTTTTAGACTTGTATGGCTCTAGAACCATCGAAGATTATGTAAACCTGAACACCAAGGCTAAATCCTCCTTTTTTAATCAAGGAATTACTTTTCAGGTATACGGTGACGAGCATAGTCAAGAGAAAATTTTTCCTTTTGACCTATTTCCCCGTATTATTTCTAAAGAAGAGTGGGATATTATCGAAACGGGGGCCATTCAGCGCAATATTGCCCTTAATCATTTTTTGTGGGATGTATATCACGATAAAAAAATAGTAAAGGATAAAATTGTTCCGATCGAGTTATTGAGCTCCTCCCCCAACTATCTGCATCAAATGATGGGTGTAGATCCGCCCAGCAAAATTTATAATCATATTTCGGGTACCGATATTATAAAACATTCTGATGGCAATTATTACGTTTTGGAAGATAACATAAGGTGTCCCTCGGGAGTAAGCTACGTTATCTGTAACCGAACCGCTTTAAAAAGAGCACTGTTCGGAGTGTTCAATCACTACAAAACCTATAGCGTAACCAATTATGCCGAAAACCTATTAAATCTACTGGAAACGGTAAAGCCACATGGTGTGGACAGTCCTGTTTGCGTGGTGATCACCCCCGGAAGCTTCAATTCGGCCTATTATGAGCATTCTTATTTGGCAAAGGCCATGGGTGTTGAATTGGTGGAAGGACGAGACCTTTTTGTGGAAAATGATTTTGTATATATGAAAACTACGCAAGGTCCCGTGAGGGTAGATGTGGTATACCGAAGAATTGATGATTTGTTCATTGACCCCATGGAATTCCACCCAGATTCAGCCTTGGGGGTACCAGGACTATTTGCGGCCTACAGAAAAGGAAACGTGACCATTGCCAATGCTCCGGGTACGGGTGTGGCCGATGACAAGGCTATTTATACCTACATGCCCGACATTATTAAATATTATTTGGGAGAAGAGCCCATCTTAAAAAATGTACACACCTATCATTGCAGTCGCCCTAAAGAACTACAATATGTGCTGGAAAATATAAAGAACCTGGTGATAAAACCCGTGGATGAAGCCGGTGGTTATGGTATTTCCATTGGAAATAGATTGACCAAGGCAGAAATGGAAAAAGTAAAAGAAGAAATTAAGGCCAATCCCAGAAAATATGTAGCCCAACCAATAATGTCCCTCTCAGTACATCCAACCTATATAGATGAAAAGGAGTCCTTTGAACAACGCCATATTGATCTTAGAACTTTTACTGTGCTCGGACAGGACGAACAATTTGTTCTCAAAGGCGGATTAACAAGGGTTGCATTAAAAGAAGGAAACCTAATTGTAAACTCATCCCAAGGCGGTGGTTCCAAGGACACCTGGGTTTTAAAACAATAATTTTATGCTTGCAAGAGTAGCCAATAACCTATTTTGGATGGGTAGATATATTGAACGTGCAGAACATATTGCCCGTTTTATGAACGTAAATTATTTCTCATCCCTCGATGCACCACATCAATTATCACAATCACGACAGTTTGTTTTACGGTCCATGCTTTTTATGGTGGGTGACCCTGTAATGGACGATTCCCTTGAATTAAAGGAAGAAGAGGTTTTGTACAATATCGGATTGAACAAGGATAAATTTTATTCCGTCTTGAGCAGTATCAAATTGGCACGTGAAAATGCCAGTAGCTCCAGAGATCTTATTTCCACTGAACTTTTTGAAGCCCTGAACAAGTTTTATCACTTTGTGATAAATTACCCAACAGACACCTACACCAAAACCAATTTATACGATTTTACCGTAAATGTGACCGAAATGACGGCCGTTCTTCGAGGTAAAATCAGAGGTACATTACTGCATGACGAAGTATATGCCATCATCATGTTGGGGGTAAATATTGAAAGAGCAATCCAGATAACAAGAATCGTGAATACCAAGTTTAACGATGCCTTAATGGCTCAAGGAAGCTATGGCGACCCCATTGGCAACAGTTATGAATGGAGTACGCTTTTAAAATGCGCCGAATCTTATGATATGATGCGTCGATTTTATAAGAAATCCCCCAATAGTACCTCTACCCTAGAATTTCTTTTGCTTAATCCCAATTGTCCACGCTCATTTATGAACTGTATCAATCAGGTGCACAAACATATATTGGTCTTGGATAAAAAGGTGGAATATGAAAAAGCATCCACCGCATTCCAAGTGGGAAAAATACGTGCTGAATTCGAATTCAAACAAATTGAAGAAATTCAAGAAGACATTCAGGGCAGCCTTGACCTAATTCTTAACAAAATGTTCAAAATTAGCGAGAGCATGGAAAAAGAATTCTTCGACTACTAGGTGAATTTAATTAAATTGGCTCCACCTTAAATGCAGTGAATGTTGTACGACTATGAAATAGATTACGATACCCAAAATTCGTATGAAAAAGGGTTGAATGCTGCTTTCTGGCAGTTTCTTGTTATTCCAGAGGAGAATGAAACACAAGAACTTACCTATTGGCATTTTGAAAACGATCTGGGAGAAAAAAACAGTGTATCCGTCAACGGGTTGGGTTTTACCACCGTTCAAGTTCGTGCCAATAAACCTATTGACCATATTAAGTTCAATGCTCATTTTAAGCTTACCAAGAAAGAGGTTAATCCCTTTGATTTTGATTTGCCTTTAAGCATTGCCGACGAAAGAGAAATCATTAACAGCATCGAGTTTAAAACTGACCATGAACCTTATTTAAGAAAGACTAAATTCACGGTGCTTAAAGAACACCACAATAATATCTACACTTTTAAAGAAGAGTTATCCCTTTTCCAAAATTTAACTGAATTGAACACGTGGACCTACGGGCATTTGTATTTTAAAACTGGGGTGACCGACGTGGACACTTCCTTGGATGAAATCATTGAAAATCGACATGGCGTTTGTCAGGATTTCACCCATTTATTTTGCGCAATTGCAAAACATCATGGAGTACCAACCCGCTATGTTTCAGGTTATTTACATCAAGGAAATGGATTTTTTGGAGACTCCCAAATGCATGCATGGGCCGAGGCTCTTGTGCCCAATGTCGGTTGGATTGGCTTTGACCCAACGAATAATCTTTTGGCCAATCACAACCATATTAAAGTGTGCCATGGTAAAGATTACACCGACTGTGCCCCACTAAAAGGCGTTGTGTACACCCAAGGCAAGAATGAAACCAAATACACTGTAATGGTAAAAGCGGCACAGCAACAACAGTAGTGATAAATTACAAGGCTATGTGCCAAAAGAAACTTATTTTTGACCGAAAATCAAATACATGGTAACTACAGATCATCAGAAAGATCTTATTGAGCGCCTTGGTGCGTTAAGGAGGTATCTTTGACATTGATGCCAAACTCATAGAAATAGAAAACGAGGAAGAAAAAACCCTCGCTCCCGGTTTTTGGGACAACCCTCAAGAAGCCCAAAAACAAATGCAGTCCATTAAATCCAAAAAGAAATGGGTAGAAGATTACGAAGAGGCCAAGACCTTGATCGGTGATCTAGAAGTACTCATGGAGTTTCAACAAGCTGGAGAGGTTTCTGAAGAAGAAGTCGCTGCACAGTTTGACAAATCCTTGGCACTCATTGAAAAGTTGGAGTTTAAGAACATGCTTTCCGAGGAAGGTGATGAACTTACCGCAGTGCTTCAGATTACCGCTGGGGCCGGAGGTACCGAAAGTTGCGATTGGGCCTCCATGCTCATGCGTATGTACATGATGTGGGCCGAAAAGAATGGCTATAAAGTCAAAGAGCTCAATTATCAGGAAGGCGATGTAGCAGGTATCAAGACGGTCACTTTAGAAATAGATGGTGAATATGCCTTTGGATGGCTCAAGGGTGAAAATGGTGTACACCGATTGGTGCGCATCTCCCCTTTTGACAGCAATGCCAAAAGACACACTTCGTTTGCATCGGTTTATGTGTATCCCTTAGTGGACGATACCATAGAAATTGAAATCAACCCTTCAGATATTGAGATTACAACAGCACGCTCCAGCGGTGCAGGGGGACAAAATGTAAACAAGGTGGAAACAAAGGTGCAATTGGTGCACAAACCCACAGGGATTCAGATTTCCTGCTCCGATTCACGCTCGCAGCACGACAACAGGGCCACGGCCATGAAAATGTTGAAATCGCAGTTGTACGAAATTGAGCTTCGCAAAAAACAGGAAGCTCGTGCAGAAATCGAATCTTCAAAAATGAAGATTGAATGGGGGTCTCAAATCCGAAACTATGTAATGCACCCTTATAAATTGGTAAAAGATGTGCGAACTGCAGAAGAAACTGGAAATGTTGACGCTGTAATGGATGGCGATTTAGATGCCTTTTTAAAAGCCTATTTAATGATGATGGGGCAGAAAGAAGAGGAGTAGACATCAGAAAATTAAAGAATCATGATTAAAATATATCACAACCCACGTTGCAGAAAATCTAGGGAAGGGTTACAAATTATTGAAGAATCTGGTCAGGAATTTGAAATTGTAAAATACCTGGAAGAAGTTCCAACCAAGGCTGAGTTAATACATTTAATTGAAAAAATGGGTATTGCTCCTTTAGATTTGGTGCGTAAAAACGAAGCCATTTGGAAAGAAAATTTCAAAGATAAATCTTTGTCTGACGACGAGGTGATTTCTGCAATGATAGAGCATCCAAAACTCATAGAACGTCCAATAGTGGTCAATGGACCAAAAGCCGTTGTTGGTCGACCTCCAGAGCAAATAAAAAGTATTTTATAATTCTGATAATCAGTTATTTTAACAGCCTATCGTCAGGAAAATAAATCCTAAATCTTATATTTATCCCATGAAAAGATTACAATCCCTTTTGTTGCTAACCTTGTGTATCGGATTTTTTACGGTTAACGAAGTTACTGCCCAATACGGTTACGGTTCACCTTATGGTTATGGAAACATGTACGGCAGAGGACGTAGCTATGTACCACAAGCAGGTCCAGTTGAGACCGACAAAAAGGAAACACCACCAACAGCAGAAGAAATTGTGGAGGCACAAATGCCCTCCATAACAGAAGCATTGGGGTTGGACCCTTTCGAAGCGGCGATTGTACGAACTTCATTAACACAATCGGTACAACAACGTATCCATCTTCAAATTTTGGAATTGGAACCTTTAAAAATGAAAGAAGAGGTTGAAAAAATCCAAAAACGACAAGATGAAGAATTAAAGGCCGGTCTCCCTCCTGAAAAATATGAGGCCTATGTGGAGCTTCAGAATAACCAGTTCAAGGTAAAAAAGAAGCGTAAAAAGAATAAGAAAAAAGATTAACAATTCTTTAAGGTCATTCGCAGGTACAAATCCGTTGTTGATGGAGATTAATTTCGTGCCTTCTCATATTCCTGACAATTTAGCGGTATTAAAATCAAACTATGCACAGGATAATTATTCCTTTGTTGGTTTTGACCGCATGTATTTTTCAGGGTCAGGCGCAACAAAGACAAAAACCCATCACAATTTCTGGGAAAGTATTGGATTCAGATTCCGGACAACCCCTGGAATACGCCACATTTGTACTGCAAAAGGCCGATGACCCTAGTAGTGTTACTGGAGGAATTACCGATTTGGAAGGTAACTTTGAAATTGAGACTGCTCCTGGCACCTACAACATCAGTGTAGAATTTATTTCGTACAAAACATATAACTTAAAAGGTAAAACCCTTAACCAAGACACCAATTTAGGTTCCATTTCTTTGTCTCCAGATGTTGCCCAACTCGCAGAAGTAGAAGTTGTTGGTGAAAAAACGACCGTAGAGGTTCGTTTAGACAAAAAAATATATAATGTTGGAAAGGATATTACCACAAGTGGTGGTAACGTAAGTGATGCACTAGGGAATATACCTTCTGTTTCGGTTGATGTAGAAGGAGCCATTAGTTTAAGAGGGAACGACAACGTTCGCATCCTTATTAATGGAAAACCATCGGCCTTGGCCGGTTTTGGTTCTACCGATGCATTGCAACAACTTCCTGCCGATGCTATAGAAAGAGTTGAGGTTATTACTAGTCCTTCTGCCCGATATGATGCTGAAGGTACCGCAGGTATACTTAATATTGTTCTTAAGAAAGAAAAAACCTTGGGAATCAACGGTTCCATTAACCTTACAGGAGGTGTTCCGTTCAATGCTAGAGCTACTACAAACTTCAATATCAGAACAGATAAGTTCAATATTTTTAACACCTTGGGGTATTATCACAGAGAGTCTCCGGGTGGAGGTTATAACGACAACACTTATTTGTCCGAACAGAGTCAATTTGATAGAATTTTGGAGGATAGGGACATCAGCAGAAATGATGATGGTTTCAATATTAATATTGGAATGGAGTATTTCCTTACCGAAAAATCTTCAGTTACCGGTAGTTTTTTCTATAGATGGTCGGATGAGAACGATTTGACCGAAAACGACAACCAACGTTTTGCCAATGGCGCTATAGACAGTAGAACTTTTAGAACTGAGGATCAGCAAGAAAACGACAATAGCCGTCAAATCTCTTTCAACTATACCAATAACATTGATGATAATGGTCAGAAATTGACAGCAGATTTTCAATACTCTTTTGATAATGAGGATAGGCTAACCGGAATTCGTGAAGACCAAATTATTCCTAGCGACAGTTTAATTGCCTTGGAAAACATCTATGAAAAACAAACCCAAGATGATATTTTGGCCCAAATCGACTATGTATTGCCTATGGGCGATGCCCAGTTCGAGGCAGGTTACCGCGGTACCTTTGAAAAAGAAGTGAACGATTACCAATTGGATACCTTGGACCAAGGAACTGGCAATTTCATGACCAACGATGAACTTACGAACATATTTACGTACCATGAAAATGTAAATGCGCTTTACACCCAGTACGGCAACAAATACGGTAAAATATCGGTGCTACTTGGGCTGCGTTTGGAAAATACCGAGTTACGAGGTGAAGTGGATGCAACCATAGATAGTCAAGCCCTACAGGATTTAGTGGGAGAAGATGTTGACCTTAATTTTGACAAGAACTATTTAGGTCTTTTCCCAACGGTAAACTTTGTGTACGAAATATCGGAAACTCAAAATATTTCATTGGGGTATAACAGAAGGATCAACAGACCAAGAGGATGGTTTATAAATCCTTTTCCATCTAGATCAAGTAGAACCAACGTTTTTCAAGGGAATCCAGATTTGGACCCTGCATTTGCCAATGCATTTGACCTTGGGTACATGAAAAGATGGAAAAAGTTGACATTCACATCTTCTGTTTATTATCAACGTGAAACACAATCTTTTGAATTTATTACCGAAAACACTGGGAAATTCACCTCAGATGGTATCCAGATTATTAGAAGGGTTCCTATCAACCTCTCTACCAATGAGCGTGTCGGTGCAGAAGCTGGTGTTATTTACAGTCCTTTCAAATGGTGGAGATTGAACGGTAGTTTCAACTTCTTTACCTTCTCCTCGGATGGAGAGTTCAATGGAGTTGATTATGGAACCACTAATTCGAGCTATTTTGCCCGATTGAGTTCTAAGTTCACATTGCCAGGGAAATTGGAATTACAAGCCAATTCCTTCTACATGGGCCCAAGACAGAATGCTCAAACAGAATCTGACCCTATGTTTTCGTTAAACTTGGCAGTGAGCAAGGATTTGTTTAAAGACAAGGCTACACTTTCGTTAAATGTAAGCGACTTGTTCAATTCCAGAAAGCGTAGATCATTTACCCAAACTCCAACATTTACTTCCGATAGTGAATTCCAATGGAGACAACGTCAGGTAAACCTATCATTCATCTATAGATTCAATCAGCCTAAAGAACGTCAGCGTGGTGGAAGACCACAAAATGGCGGAGGTGATGACGAAGGCGAAGGGCAGTATCAAGGCTAACAAGAGAAACCAACCAACCTCTATATTGAAAAAAGGAAGACCGAAAGGCTTCCTTTTTTTTATGCGTTTTATCTTAAAATATATCGACCGTTACAACAAGAAGATTCAATTAAATACGAGAAGGTCTAAAATAAAAAAGAAGCCAAATGGCTTCTTTTTTTATTTTTCTAATTGGGCTTGTTTAGCCTCTTTTCTTTCTTTAAACATTTCCCTAAGGTTGCCAATCAACCAATAAGGTACTACAAAGGTTAACAAGAAAATCATCAACCAAAATCCGATGGTTAAAATTGTTAAAAAAGCTAAAAAACCTAAATATTGGTCAAATTCAAACATGTTTCTTCCTTTTTGATACACAAAGATACTTTCTTATTCGGAAAAAAAACAAATCCTAAGTCAAAAAAAAGTGTATTTATCTTATTCCACTACCATTTAAATGACCTAACCCCTACCTTTGTGTACATAATATTTTAACTATGAGCTTTAGGATAGAAAAAGATACCATGGGCGAGGTAAAAGTGCCCGCGGACAAATACTGGGGCGCCCAAACAGAACGCTCCCGAAACAACTTCAAAATAGGTGCTCCGGCATCCATGCCATTAGATGTGGTTTACGGTTTTGCCTATCTTAAAAAAGCGGCTGCCTTCGCCAATAACGAATTGGGCGTATTAGCGGTTGAAAAACGAGATTTGATCGCACAGGTTTGTGACGAAATCTTGGAGGGCAAACACGACGACCAGTTTCCCTTGGTCATCTGGCAAACTGGGTCAGGAACCCAGAGCAATATGAACGTGAACGAGGTAATTGCCAATCGTGCCCACGAAATTGCAGGCAAGAAAATTGGTGAGGGTGAAAAAACCATCCAACCTAACGATGATGTGAACAAAAGTCAGTCTTCAAACGATACGTTCCCAACAGGAATGCATATTGCGGCCTACAAAAAGATTGTGGAAGTGACCATCCCAGGTGTTGAACAACTTCGTGATACTTTGGAAGCCAAATCGAAAGCCTTTAAAGATGTGGTTAAAATTGGTAGAACCCACTTGATGGATGCCACTCCCCTAACCCTTGGTCAAGAATTTTCCGGTTATGTTTCCCAATTGAACCATGGGATAAAAGCGCTGAAAAACACCCTACCACATTTGAGTGAATTGGCATTGGGTGGTACTGCTGTTGGTACGGGATTGAACACGCCAAAAGGGTATGATGTTTTGGTGGCCAAATACATTGCAGAGTTTACAGGCAAACCCTTTATTACCGCAGAAAATAAGTTTGAAGCCTTGGCTGCTCACGATGCCATTGTAGAAAGTCATGGCGCACTAAAGCAATTGGCCGTTTCCTTAAATAAAATTGCAAATGATATCCGAATGATGGCTTCTGGCCCCCGTTCTGGAATTGGAGAAATTATAATTCCTGCCAACGAACCGGGAAGTTCCATTATGCCAGGCAAAGTAAACCCGACTCAATGTGAGGCCATGACCATGGTTTGTGCACAAGTAATGGGTAACGATGTAGCCATTAGCATTGGAGGTACCCAGGGTCATTATGAGTTGAATGTATTTAAACCTGTTATGGCAGCAAATATTCTACAATCAGCTCAATTGATCGGTGATGCTTGTGTTAGTTTTGATGAAAACTGTGCAGTTGGAATTGAGCCCAACCATGAAATCATTAAAACGCTTTTAAACAACTCCTTGATGTTGGTAACAGCTTTGAACACCAAGATTGGTTATTATAAAGCCGCTGAAATTGCCAACACCGCCCATAAAAATGGTACTACGTTAAAAGAGGAAGCCATTAATCTTGGTTATGTTACCCCCGAAGAATATGACGAATGGGTGAAACCTGAAGATATGGTAGGTAGTTTAAAATAATTTTTAAACAGAATGAACCCCATAAAAAAGGCCCGTCCAAATTGGACGGGCCTTTTTAGTGATAGTGATAATAGTGTGTATTATTTCAAGATGAACTTAGAAGTACCCAATAATTTCAATCCGCTATCATAAACGTTTACCATGTAGTTTCCTTTTTGGAACTCATCAGCAGGTTTGTTTAGATAATCACATACATCCAAAGCATCATTTTCGTAGTAGAAGTTTGTGGCTTTACTGTAGGTCAAGGAAGTACCTTCTTCAGTAGAGGCGGTCAAACCTTCGCCCAATACATTTCCTTGTGGTCCAAGAACCTCGATAAAGAATTCTCTGTCACCAGCTTCAGCAATTACGTTGTCAGCGATAGTGAAACAAACTTTGAATTTATCAGTAGCTCTGGCTCTAGAAGTAGATACCAATTTTCCACTGCTTCTTTCTTTTACAGCATCAACACTGATAGTGCTCAAGCTTAGGGCAGAACCTCTTTCAACGGCATCAGCCAATTGCGTGTTTTGAACAATCAAAGAATCGTTGAAAACAGTTTGCTTTTCCAATTCAGCATAAGTACTGTCTCTCTGCATGGCCAACAAGCTGTTGGACTGCGTCAAAGAATCTACTTGCTTCATCAATTTTTCTCTTTCAGCTTTAAGTACACTCACTTGTCTTCTGTAACGAGATAGGGAAGCAATATCAGCTTTCATGCTATTTACAGAATCAATATACTTTGCAATGTTGTCACGGGCAGCAACCAACTCTTCATTGGTAGCATTGCTTTCCAAAATAGCCTTGTCGTACTCAGACTTAAGGTTGTTCAAATCCTCAACTACCAAGTCTTTTTCCTGAGTTAAAGCTTGTGTAGTCTCTTTTTTATCCTGATAAAGGCTAACGGTATAAATAATAGTTCCCAAAAGAACTACACCCAACAATCCGGCAATTACCTTCAATCCGTTGTTATTTTTTGTTTCAGTCATAATTTTTTTCTTTTAATTGATTTCAGTTTAAGGTTATTAATCAATCGTGTTTGGTTTATATACGCATTGGATTTGCTTTTGGATCATCTGAAAGAAAAAAATGTTAATGGATTCCGATAAATGTATTCGGAAACCCTTATTTTTAAGGAAAACAAAGCAATATGAAAAGCAAATTATTTTTATTGACAGGATTAATTTCTTTGTCCATAATATCTTGTAAAGAGAAAAAAGAACAACCTGAACAAACTTCGGAAGTGGAAACTGCTGTGATGGAAACCAAGCCAGAAGCTGCTACCATCACCCCCATTGAACATGCCACTGCTGTTATTGAGTACGAAGGAAATACCATATATATAGACCCGGTTGGCGGAAAAGCTGCCTTTGAAGGTCAACAATCCCCAGATATTATTTTTGTTACCGATGTACACGGGGACCACTACAACCCAGAAACTTTAAATGAACTGGATTTGGAAGGAACAACCATTATTGCTCCAGATGCCGTGGCTTTGCAAATGCCCGAAAATCTCAAATCCAAAACCACCACCATGAAAAATGGTGAAGTAAAAGAAATTGCTGGATTTTCTGTAGAAGCTATTCCCATGTACAATCTAAGAGAAGAAGCCAAAGACTTTCATGTAAAAGGAAGAGGAAATGGCTACGTGTTCACTTTTGGTGATGAAAGAATCTATTTTTCTGGCGATACCGAAGATATTCCCGAAATGCGTGCGCTTGAAAATATTGACAAGGCTTTTATTTGTATGAACCTCCCTTACACCATGACCGAGGAAAGTGCTGCCGATGCCGTTATTGAATTTAAGCCTAAAGAAGTATATCCTTATCACTTTAGAGGACGTCCCGATGTAAGCGATGTAAACAAGTTTAAAAACTTGGTAAACCAAGGTGACCCAAACATCGAAGTGGTAATCGTGGATTGGTATCCAAATGCAGATTATTAACAATACAAAATAAATTGCCTTTTTATCCGTTAGGGTAACGAACTAATAACCAAATCAAATACATTAATATGGCTCCCAAATCCCATGTTCTTGTAGTTGCGGCACTTTTTTTTGCCGTAAATGCAACTTATAGTCAATGCGACAATTTTTATTCCAAAGTAACTTACGCGCTAAGTCATAGTAAAAAGGCGATGTCCGCTACCAATTTTGAGCATCAAATGTATTATGCCGAAAGAGCACTTACTGCTCTTGAAAAATCCGAATCCTTTATGGAGGAGTGTGGGTGCGAAAAGACAAAAAACAAAAGACTTGATGCCATGGAAACCTTGGACAAAGCTATTGAACCCACTGATTGGGAAGCTGGTCGTTTTTTCACCAAAAAAGCTTTGGGTGAAATCAATGAGCTCATCACCATTATAGATGAATGCACTTTAGGTGTTTCATCACCTGGTCGAAACGAAGATGTGGATGTAGTCTCCCTTGATGAAGATTCCGAAATTATTGAGGAAGAAACAATAACTTATTCCAATAATTCCATGGAAGCAGAAATGGTAAAAGTATTTGAAAAGCATGCTGATGATAAACTCATCTCGGCCGAGAATGCCATCATTCAATTGGTAGAGTTATCCAAAACCATTGGGACTGTACCTGCAGAGAATCAAGACCCAAATAGTTTGGCCGCCCACCAGAAAGCTTATTTGGAAAAGGCCAAAAAATTACTGGAGGACGGAATCAAAAATCTCGAAAGGAAAGAATAATTACCTCCTTTTAACGAATCAACTTTTTGTACTTGATACGCTTGGGCATAATATCTGTTCCCAAGCGTTTCTTTTTGTTCTCTTCGTAATCAGAGAAGGAACCTTCGAAGAAATACACCTGCGAATCCCCCTCAAAAGCAAGAATGTGGGTACAGATTCTATCCAAGAACCATCTATCGTGGGAAATGATCACGGCACAACCTGCAAAGTTTTCCAAACCTTCTTCCAACGCACGGAGCGTATTTACATCCAAATCGTTGGTAGGCTCATCCAATAGTAAAACGTTCCCTTCTTCTTTTAAGGTCATCGCCAAATGAAGTCGGTTACGTTCACCACCCGAAAGCATGTTCACTTTTTTGTTCTGTTCACTTCCAGAGAAATTAAATCGACTCAAATAAGCTCGGGAATTTACTTGCCTCCCTCCCATATTGATCAATTCTTGACTGTCACTGAAGTTTTCCCATATTGATTTTTCAGGATCAATATTGGAATGTGACTGGTCCACATAGGCCAATTTTGCCGTATCTCCCACAATAAACTCACCCTTGTCGGGAGTTTCTTCTCCCATGATCATCTTAAAGATGGTGGTTTTACCAGCACCGTTTGGCCCGATAATCCCAACAATACCTGCTTGCGGTAAGTTGAAGTTCAAATCCTCATAGAGTAATTTGTCCCCAAAAGCTTTGCTTACCCCCTTGGCCTCTATAACATTGGTTCCCAAACGGGGTCCGTTCGGAATATAGATTTCCAATTTTTCCTCGACCTGTTTCTGGTCTTGGCTCATCAATTTATCGTAGTTGTTCAAACGGGCCTTTTGCTTGGCTTGTCTTCCTTTGGCACCTTGTCGTACCCATTCCAACTCACGCTCCAAGGTTTTTTGACGCTTGGAAGCTTGCTTGCTTTCTTGCTCTAATCGCTTGGCTTTCTGATCTAACCAGCTAGAGTAGTTTCCTTTCCACGGAATACCTTCGCCACGGTCCAATTCCAAAATCCAACCGGCAACATTATCCAAGAAATAACGGTCGTGCGTTACGGCGATTACGGTTCCTTTATATTGTGCCAGGTGATGCTCCAACCAGTGTACCGATTCGGCATCCAAGTGGTTGGTAGGCTCATCCAACAATAAAACATCAGGTTCTTTCAATAACAAACGACACAACGCCACTCGTCTACGCTCACCACCGGACAGCACGCTGATTTTCTTATCGGAGTCTGGCGTACGCAAAGCGTCCATCGCGATTTCCAACTTGGTGTCCAGTTCCCATGCATTTGAAGCATCTATCTGATCTTGAAGTGCTGCCTGCTTATCCATCAGCTTCTGCATTTTATCGGCATCTTCATAGACTTCGGGCAAACCGAACATGTCATTGATTTTGTTGTACTCGTCCAAAATGGCAACAGTTTCGGCCACACCCTCCTTAACTACTTCTAGTACGGTTTTATCTTCATCCAGTTGTGGTTCCTGCTCCAAATAGCCAACGGAATATCCGGGTGAAAAAACCACATCACCTTGATAATTTTTATCGACCCCTGCTATAATTTTTAGCAAGGTGGATTTACCGGAACCGTTAAGACCCAAAATCCCGATTTTGGCTCCATAGAAAAAGCTTAAATAAATATTTTTAAGCACAGGGGTATTGGCCGTTTTATAGGTCTTGGTAACCCCAGACATTGAAAAAATGACTTTCTTATCGTCTGACATTTACTGTAAAATTAAATTGTTATGAAAAAAGAGGTTACACTCTACCTTTTAGTGCATTGAACACCCAAGCAACGGCAAAAAAGCCGATTCCTACTGCGGCAAATCCATATCCAGCAACCTCGTCATATTTAAAAGCTCCAAGTGCTATCATTCCCAAACCTACCAAAATCATAATCCATGTGGCATAGGCTAGCACTGTGTTCTTGTTCATTCCCATTGTATCTATTTCTGAAGAAATTCAAATATCGTAAAAATAGGGTTAATGCAAAGCCGAAAATAGGATTTAAGTTTCAAAAGGAAAGGTAACACCACATTTTCTTCGTACCGTATCCAATAATTCGGCCAAGTCCAAACTATTTTGATGCGACCATGATTCACTTTCAATCTGATGGTTCCTCAAACACTGGTGCACCTCGAGAATCTCATAATAATAGCCGATTCCTTTTAAAGGAAAGTCAAATACTTTTTCTTCATCACCTTTCACCAAAGTAAACCCATCTGCTTCATGCCATCTGGGATTGATAAATATTTCTCCTTTGGAACCCGATAGCTCTGCTTCCATTTTTGAATCCCCCATCAAACC
Source organism: Flagellimonas cixiensis (assembly GCF_042134615.1). GTDB lineage: Bacteria > Bacteroidota > Bacteroidia > Flavobacteriales > Flavobacteriaceae > Flagellimonas > Flagellimonas cixiensis. The sequence goes on along the minus strand of NZ_CP169639.1, from coordinate 2,947,787 downwards.
ACTGAACAAAACTGCCTGAGCATGTTCATAATCGAAAATCATACTTGTTTGAAGTTCTGTCCCATTCTCATGAAATTTGGATTTGGCCATAATCTCGTTGGGCATCCCCAACAATAAATAGGATAGAAAAATGGGATAAATACCAATATCGAGAATGGAACCTGAAGCCAAATCAGGGTTCAATAATCTGGAATCCAAATCCCGGTCGAGCGCATAAAAGGCAAAATCGGCATGCAGATAGGCCAAATCGCCAATAGCACCTTCATCCACCAATTCTTTTATTTTTTGAATGGAGGGATTGAATCTGGACCATAGCGCTTCCATTAAAAAGGCTTTGTTCTTTTTGGATGCGGATATCATTTGCTCCACTTCGTTCCTACCTACACCTAAAGGTTTTTCACAAATCACCCCGATACCATGCTCCAATGCCTGAATGGTTAAATCCTTGTGATAATTATGAGGTGTGGCCACATAGACCACATCCACCGTTTTGGATTGAAACAATTCTTCATAGCTCCCAAAAACATGCTTCACATCAAATTCGTTTGAAAATTGTTGTGCACGTTCCAAATTCCGCGAGGCTACAGCTGAAATTTCAGCATCCTCGACCAATTGTAGGTCGGCTGCAAATTTTCTGGCTATTTTTCCTGGGCCCAGAATACCCCATTTTATTTTGCTTTCCATATACCTCAAAAGTAATGATTATAACTCCTTATCTTTATCCCACTAATCATATTTGATCCTATGGACCTTAACTTCAATAAAAACGAAGACCATAATAAATTACAACTTTCTGATCTTAAACGCAGACTGGCCAAAGTTAAATTAGGCGGCGGAAAAGGTCGTATAGAAAAGCACCATGCCAAAGGCAAGATGACCGCCCGTGAACGCATCGATTACTTATTGGATAACGACACTGACTCCATTGAAATAGGTGCTTTTGCCGGTGAGGACATGTACCAAGAACATGGCGGTTGTCCATCCGGTGGTGTGGTGGTCAAAGTAGGGTATGTAAAAGGCAAACAATGTGTGGTGGTCGCCAATGATGCGACGGTGAAAGCTGGTGCTTGGTTTCCGATTACAGGAAAGAAAAACCTAAGGGCTCAAGAAATTTCGATAGAAAATAAATTACCCATTATTTACTTGGTGGACAGTGCTGGGGTGTATTTGCCCATGCAAGATGAGATATTCCCTGATAAAGAACATTTTGGCCGCATTTTTAGAAATAATGCCATAATGAGCAGCATGGGGATTACCCAAATTGCTGCCGTGATGGGAAGTTGTGTTGCCGGTGGTGCCTATTTGCCCATTATGAGTGACGAAGCTTTGATTGTTGACAAGACAGGAAGTATATTTTTAGCTGGAAGCTATTTGGTAAAAGCCGCCATAGGCGAAAGCATAGATAATGAAACTTTGGGTGGGGCCACCACGCATTCAGAAATTAGTGGAGTAACCGATTACAAGGCCAAAGATGACAAAGATGCTTTGGACAAAATCAAAAACATAGTTGATAAAATTGGGGATTTTGATAAGGCTGGATTTAATCGCTCTGAACCAAAAAAACCAGTTGAAAACCCAGATGATATTTATGGAATCTTGCCCAGGTCGCGCAGCGACCAATATGATATGTTGGAAATCATTAAACGATTGGTAGACGATTCTGAGTTTGAACAATATAAAGAGGGCTACGGAAAAACCATTTTAACTGGTTATGCCCGAATAGATGGCTGGGCCGTGGGCATTGTGGCCAATCAACGCAAGGTGGTGAAGACAAAAAAAGGCGAAATGCAGTTTGGTGGGGTCATTTATTCCGATTCAGCGGACAAGGCAACACGATTTATTGCCAATTGCAACCAAAAGAAAATCCCTTTAGTGTTTTTACAAGATGTAACGGGTTTTATGGTGGGCAGTAAAAGTGAACACGGCGGCATTATTAAGGATGGTGCCAAAATGGTGAATGCCGTGAGTAATTCCGTGGTGCCGAAATTCACCATCGTGATCGGCAACAGTTACGGCGCTGGTAATTATGCCATGTGTGGAAAAGCCTACGATCCTAGATTAATTGTAGCTTGGCCAAGTGCAGAACTTGCCGTAATGAGTGGTAATTCAGCTGCCAAGGTATTGATGCAAATTGAAAAAGCAAGTTTGGAAAAAAGTGGTGAACCTTTGGATGCTGAAAAAGAAAAAGCACTTTTTGATGAAATAAAACAACGCTACGACAACCAGATTTCACCCTATTACGCCGCTGCAAGACTTTGGACCGATGGCATTATAGATCCATTGGATACACGAAAATGGATAAGCATGGGCATTGAAGCCGCCAACCACTCCCCGATTGAAAAGCCATTTAACATGGGTGTTCTGCAGGTTTAAATTATTTGCTTTGTACTAGACTTGAAGTTATTGGGAAGGTGAACAATTGTTGATTCACTTCTTTTACACCTAAACGGAATACTTTTATTTCTTTGGTTTGAAATTTACTGCCATAGTTTTTATAAATGGTCGCTTTTAAATAGGTTGGTGTGAGTTGCTTGTTACCTAAATAGGTGGAGTTTACCTTCCAAATACCGGGTAATTGATCGTCCAATAAAAAATCGGCCATGGAAAAACCTAATTGTTTTTCGGAGCGGATACGATCGGGCATTTCGACCAAGCTATGCTTCCAATTAAAGTATTGATTGTTTGGATTTACAAACTGCAAATCAAATTCCGCTTCGGAATCGTTCCACTCAAAAACCAATCGGGTAGTATATTCCTCTTGTGACGTTGTGGTTCCGTTTGAGGTTGCAAGCTTCCCTTCAACATTTAAATTGTCAATCTCACGTTGCATCATATCTCCAAGATGCAAAGAATCGGAGGCTAGCATTCCTTCATCCAATAAAAAGGAGTGGCGAGCCAATAAAGCATTAGCCGATTCGGGCATGTCCAAATTACGGTAACTATTGGCCAAATCGATAAAACTTTGAGCGTAATCTGGTCTTAGCCGGTAAATTCTTTTATAAACTTCGTGCGCTTTTTTAAAACGGTTTTGTGATTCGTAGGTGAATGCCAACGATTTTAACCAATTTGCATTGCTATCGAATACTCCAAAATTTTCTGCAATAATTTTATCTGCAATTGAAGCTCCATGTTTATCAAAGAGCAAGGTGTAGGTATCTAAATAAAAGTGCGGAATGTTTGAAAATTGTTTCTCAAACTTTTGATAAACATCAAGGCTTTCTTCTATTGATGTAGACTCATACATTTCTTGCATATAAGCGGGAAACCCCTCTTTTATATCTTTATTTGAAATGATTTTACCAGTAACAAAATTGCTGCGCAACCTTGCCTGATCGTATAACTTGTTGCTGTTATTCTCACGCAAACCATGAACTCCAGCTTTTGTGTTAATGATTACAACACCACCACTCGCTGTTGGGCCATATCGAACCACTGCTTGAATCCCTGGGATGATACCCACTCGGAGCACCATGGCCAAATCAATCCAAACGGGCGGGTCTTGTAACACTTGTCCATCTACTTCATATATGGCTGGTATTGGATTACTGATGGAGCCCATTCCTCGCATATACAATACTTTTGTTGGAATCCCTCCCTTTAAAACGGTTTTCACTCGAATCCCAGATCGTCTGCTTGCAATGGCATCTAGAATATCGGCACCGACAGTAAATTCGGAACCATCGATCACCTTTAGCTGGTAAGCCACTGTATTTGGACTTAAATATCCGAAGAAAGAATTTACAATAGTTGGGTCGGAAAAATAGTCCATGCCCAATTCCTTTTGCTTATCAACTTTTTTGGATACCACCACTTCTTCCAATTGTTCCGTACGCAAACGCATGGAAATGTTCAGGATTTTGGTCACATCTTCAATGATAATGGAAACAGTATCCATTCCCATGTAGGTAAATTGAAGCTCTTCTTTAGGTTCTGCTAAGATTTTATAGAATCCATCTGAATTGGAAAATACCTTTTCTTCTGAAGAAAGGTTGATAACGTGCACTCCTGATAAAGGAGCTCCCATATTGGTAATTCGCCCTTCAATTGATTTAACTTGGGCGATTGCACTAGTGCAAGCCCATAGCAAAAAAAGGGGCAATCCATAGTTATTCATAAATCAGATATCAATTGTTGGCGACCCTTGATGGCAGTCTTAAATCAAAAAGTTGTTGGTTTACTCCCTTTGTGCTCAGTTTAAAAACTTTTACCTCCTTGCTCTGGATTTTACTGCCGTAATTCTTGTAAATGGTAGCTTTAAGATATGTAGGAGATAATTGTTTGTTCCCTAAATAGGTCACATTTATTTTCCACACACCGGCCAATTCATCATCCAATAAAAAATCGGCCATGGAGAAGCCCAATCTTTTCTCCGAACGAATACGCTCTGGCATTTCTGCTAAACTGTGCTTCCAATTAAAATATTGATTTTCGGGATTTACAAATTGTAAGTCAAACTCCGCTTCTGAATCACTCCATTCAAAAACCAATCTCGTGCTGTAAAAATCTTGTTCCGTTTTCTTTCGTTTATGAATTTTCATGGAACTGTTCTCCAATAAAAAGAGATTGTCAATTTCTCGCTGCATGAGCGTAGCCAAGTTCAACGAATCATTTTGCAGCATTCCTTCATCCAATAAATAAGAATGTCTGGCAAATAATGAAGTAGCCGATTCGGGCATATCCAAATTACGGTAGCTATTGGCCAAATCGATATAGCTTTGGGCATAATCGGGTCTTAGTTTGTAAACTTTCTTATAGATTTCATGTGCCTCTTTAGGTCTGTCTTCATTTTCCAATACATAGGCCAAAGCCTTTAACATCACAGGGTTTTTATCTGTTACTTCAACTAATCGCTCTAAAATGGAATCTGCAAATTCTACTTCTCCCCTGTCCTCAAAAAAATGGACATAGGCATCCAATAAAAAGTTCGGATGATTCACATACACCTGTCCTTTTTCATTATAAACAGCCTTTGCGGCCTCAAACGATTCACTGTTTTGAAGGTCAATTAAATATTGTGGTAAGGAAGCTCCCTTTCCATTTTGAACTACACCTCCTTTTATATAGTTGTTGCGAAGTTTTGCATAATCGTAGGGCTCCTTTGGATTTGCCTTGTAAGTGCCATTTTTAGTATTTACAACAATCACACCTCCTGCACCAATGGTACCGTATTTTGCGGTAGCCATAATGCCTGGCATAAGTGCCACGCGCTCAATATTATTTGGATCTAACCATGAAGGCCCTTCCGTGAAAATTTGACTGTCAATATCGTAAATCATGGGTTGTTGAGCCATGATGGAACCCATGCCTCTTGAATACACTTGAAAGGTATAATCTCGGTTAAGAATGACTTTAGTTCCCGCAAATTTTCCAATCAGATACATTCCAAAATTATAGTGGTTGCTGATCATGTCCTTGTTGGTAAGAATGGGCAGTCTTCCCGCAAAGGTCTCTTTATCAATTATTCCAAAGGCAGTACGAATCAAATTTTTGTTGGTGGCATATTGTTGCTCTAAAATTCGCTGTTTGTTCCTTCCCACTTCACTGACCAGTTCCACTTCATCCAATTCCTCAATCTTCAAGTCCATTTTTACATTTAGGATTCGGGTAACATCCTCCACAATAATTGAAACGGTATCCATACCCATATAGGTAAATTGGAGCTCTTCCCTAGGTTTTGCTTGGATTCGATACGTTCCTTGAGTATCTGAACTAATTTGTGCACCAGAAGTTAGATTATAAACCTTCACATTGGGCAAAGAAGATTTTCCGTCAGTAATACGACCTGTTATCGTGTTTTGACCAAAAGATAGTCCAGAAAATAGAATGATAAAGCCAACAAAAAATAGTAACCTCATAATGTGATGAATATTAGATGGTTACTAAATTTACAAAAAATCAGTTGCCCAATTGTGCTTTTTGTCTTGGTATTAACAATAATTCCGTTTGCCTACCATTGATGTATCGAAAACCGTCCTCACCATAAAAACCGGGCTCTTCGAGCATAATGCGCACATCACGGTTCCATTCCGGAATATTTACGGTGGCATTCAACTCAATAGCATAACAGGTATTTGGGTTCAAAGGATAATTTTCACCATCATCTTTCATTACACCATCTTGAGCATCCCACATTCCGATAGTGGTTCCAGCCGAGTGTCCATACGTTCCCAATGGATGGGTATAGATGGATGGTCGGAGCCCTGCATCTTTGGCTCCTTGCAATGCCTTGGCCAAAATATCATTTCCTACCCGCCCCTTGATCATATTCGTGGTCAAGAAATCCTGCACACGATTACCATCGTACAACGCATTGTTTAAAAAGGAAGGTGCTTCGGTTTCTTCCGGTTTGAGTACATAGGCCATTTCTTGACAATCGGTGTTCAATCGTAAATAGGTGATTCCAAAATCGCAATGCAACAAGTCACCGGGCATAATTACTTTGTCCACATCCACCTCTCCAGAAAAAGAGCTCAAATGGTCTACCAACTCTTCTTGGTTCCGCTGAATGTCAACAGTTGGGTGAAACCATGTTTCCAATCCCAAATCAGTCACTTTTTGACGCATCCACCAAACCACATCATCGGTTGTGGTGATACCTGGAGTGATTACTTTTTCCGAAAAAGCTTCGGCCACAATATCGTGGGTAATATCGGTCAATTGGGCAAAAATGGCCATTTCACGAGGTGTTCTGGTTTCAATCCAACGTACCCCCAATTGCTCTGCGGAAACTACTTTATTCTTGAATTTACCAGGAAGATTGGCCATGAAGGCATCGTAATCCGTTTTATCGAGTCCGTCTGCAATATTGTGGTCTTCTGAAAAGTTAAGTCCAATGGTTTTGGGATTTCTTTCCGAAATCAATTCCATGAGTCTTTTCCATTGATCAGGTTCCTTTTCTTTGTCCCAAGCCGATACAATACTTTTCCCAACATTGTAACGCGCTACGGCCAATTTATCGATTGTGTTTTTCGATTTATCCCTATAAAATAGAAGAATGGTACGTCTTCGGGCATTCAACCATGTAGCTGGAAGCATGGTCCTTATAATTGGGTCCTCATTGTATTCCCTAGAAATCACTATCCACATATCAATTTCAGCATCATCCATCAATTGGGGCAGCAAAACATTAAAACGTTCTTCCAAAATTTCGTCCACAACTCGGGCCCGTTCCACTTCGGGCAGGATTTGTTGTGATAAAGCAATGAAAGGTGCTACAAATAATAAAAGTTGGATGGTTTTTCGCATGAGGGTTATTTTTGGTTTGAAGCTTATAAATTTACGTAATTCGATTGAGTGTTTTGGTTCTATTGATTTTTTGAGTGACAGTTTCTTCAAAGGTTTTTACAAAGTAAACCTGTTTGGGCACTTCATATTTGGAAATAGTCGCCAATGCCTTAATAGATTGAAGCAGTTCATGCTCATTTTGTGGTTCTCCCTCCATCACCAGTACCAGTTTTTGACCCAAACTTTCATCTGGCAGGCCTGCCACAAAAAAGCGAACAGCTATTAATGGTGCTATTTCTTTTTCTATTTTTTCGGGAAACAATTTGATACCACCAGAATTGATGATGGAATCGTATCGACCTAACCATCTAAACTGGGTGTCATTCTTAATTTCCACCAAATCGTTGGTCACCACCTTAGCATCTGAAATTTTCGGTGCATCTATTACCAGACAGCCTCTTTCATCCGTTTCAATTTGAACTCCTGAAAGTATTTCAAAATAATCCGAGGGTTGTTGGTTGATTTTTTTAACGGCAATATGGGTAATAGTTTCGGTCATCCCATAGGTTTCAAATGCTTGAACAGGACTACCCTGTAATTTGTCCCGAAGCTTTGTGTCGACTGGAGCTCCACCAATAATCAATGTTTTAATTTGGGATAATTGGCTGATGGAGTTTTGCACCTGCAAGGGTACCATGGCCACAAAATCATAGATTTTATCTTCTTTTAAAGGTTTCGAAGCAGGTTCCACTGCATCTAAATGCAGCCCCGAAACCATAGCGCGGACCAACATCATTTTACCGGCAATTCCTGTGCAAGGGAGACACAAAAGTGCCTTTTGTTTGGGTTCCAATTTAAAATAATCTCCTGTGGCCAAGGCTGAATTGAACATATGGTTCTTTTTCAATTTTATCATTTTGGGCGTACCTGTCGAGCCCGAAGTGGAAACCTCCACAGTTGACTCATCCGAAAGCCAATCCAATAAAAATTGCCCTATTTGGACTTGAAAATCTTCACCATGTTTGACCAATGAATTCCCTTTTTCAATCAATGCTCCTTTGGTAAAAGAAGCTCCATTGAACTTAAAATCAGGATGAATATTATGCCAAGTCGGATGCTTCATTTGATATTGCCACAAATTCCTCTTTTGACAAAACCTTTCCAAAAAGTCTGTCTTTCCAATTTTTCCAGCCGTATTTTTTGGAGAAAATAAGCAGCAAAATCGGATAAACCACAAAAACGGGAATCAAAACATCCCAGCCCAAAACGGGTTCGGACACATCTTTATAAATTGAATTCGTTTGAAATGCTGTCCAATCGGCAGTGACCAACAAAGCGGTAATTAAATTATTGGCTGCGTGAAACCCGAGTGCCAATTCCAAGCCTTCATCCATCAAGGTTAAAATACCCAAAAAGAAACCTGTTCCGATGTAATAAATAAGAATTCCGTGACCAAGTCTTTCCACTTCAGGATTTGCTAAGTGCATCAAACCGAAAAGTGTAGAGGTAAGTACCAAAGGTACCCAACGGTTTTTGGCCATAAGTCCAATACCTTGCATCATATGTCCACGAAAAAGGTATTCCTCGAAACTGGTTTGCAATGGAATCAACAAAATTGCAATAATGGCTAAAGGAATAAACTTGGTAAGGTTAAAGTTGAGAACATAATCCTCCGGAGAAAAATAAATATCTATCCCAGTTAAAATAATGGTGATGCCACCCCAAAGTCCAAAGGCGAAAAATATTCGTTTCCAATCGATTTTCTTTCTGGAAGTGGTCAACGAGGTAATGGATTGCTGATGGATCAATAAGGTCCAACCCAATACCACAAAAAATCCGACCACCAAAGGTGCCAATAGAATAATAAGCACCACATTAGAGCCCAATTGGTCGATGATCTGTTGCATGGCATCTTCTGTATTTATCGGCGAATTTATGGTCATGATATAGTTGACCACCATAAAACCAATAAAGCCCAATGGCAAAAACAAATACTTCCAAAGGCCTATGTTGCCTTTATACCCTTGTTCTATGTACATATATTTTCAATTATTTCTTTATCCCATTTTTGGGACTTGTTATAAAAAATAGCGCCTTTTTCAACCTCTAATGGGCTTTCTATATTATTGGTATATAAACTTCCTGTGCCCAGACCTTGGGGCATGGTGCTATCCAAGGTATATGTCCACTGCGCAATAGCGTTTAAGCCAATATTGCTTTCCAATGCGCTGGTGATCCACCAACCTATATTTTGTTCTTTGGCCACGGAAATCCATTCTTGACTACCTTGGTACCCGCCCACCAAACTTGGCTTTAAAATAATGTATTGCGGTTGTATGGTTTGTAGCAACTCTACTTTTTTCGTTACATCAAAAATGCCAATCAACTCCTCATCCAATGCAATGGGCAAGGGTGTTTCATGGCAAAGTTGGGCCATTTGCTCCCATTGTCCAGCCTTTATAGGTTGTTCTATCGAATGAATTTTAAATTGTGCCAAACATTCCAATTTTTGCAAGGCCTCTTCGGGAGTAAAGGCTCCGTTGGCATCAACGCGAAGTTCTATTTCTTCAGGAGAAAAATTATCTCGAATGGATTGTAGAATAGCGATTTCACTTTCAAAATCGATGGCTCCAATTTTCATTTTAATGCATTGGAATCCATCTTTTAGTTTTTGTTCCAACTGTTTCAACATATAGGTTGAAGCGCCCATCCAAATCAACCCATTAATGGGAATCGGAGCTTGTTTTTTGGTAAAATCTGACGGAAACAATTCAAAAAGATCAGGTGCATTTAACGACAGAAAGGCCTGCTCCAAACCAAATTGAATGGAGGGAAAAGCCTTTAATTCTTTAAGTAATGCTTCTTTTCCCAATTGAATGTTTTCACATGTCCATTTCAATTTTTGTTCGTAATCGGGAACATCGTCAACACTCAAACCACGTAATATACCGCACTCCCCTATTCCAATCTTATCTTGGTTTTTAAGGATTACAAACCAGGTTTCTTTTTGGGTGAGCACTCCCCGCGAGGTACCACTGGGAACTTTAAAATCGAGAATGTACTTTTTGTAGCTTGCTTTCATGGGGTGGATTCAAATTTAACGATAAATTCAATCCTGAAGCAAGATAATATAGATCAACTGAAATTAAACCAGAAACGAACTCCTTCGGTTTGTTTATCGATGTTCAATTTGGATTGCAACTGGTTCACCAATCTATTCATTAGGCGTATTCCCATGGATGAGTTGGAACGTTCGTCCGTATCTTCTGGTAGTCCAACCCCATTATCGGTATATTCAAAATAGCCTTGATCCCCATTTTTGCGCAAATGGATATAGATTTTTCCATTTTCGTCGTTTTCTGGAAATGCATATTTGAAGGAATTGGAAACCAATTCGTTCAATATCAACCCAAAAGGAATGGCTCGGTCAATATCCAATTCAGTGCCTTCGGCATCAATGGTAATACTGATGTTGTGCCCTCCTTTTTTATAAACGGACTGTACACTGTTGATCAAACTTTCGATATAACCTTGCATTTCTATCACGGAAAGGTCATCATTTTGATACAGCTTTTGGTGAATCAACGCCATGGCCTTCACCCTGCTCTTCCCTTCTTCCAAAGCTTCAATAGCTGCTTTGCTGCGTGTATTTTTGGTTTGAAGACTCAATAGACTGGATACCATTTGAAGGTTGTTCTTTACCCTATGATGGATTTCCTTCAGCAAGGAATCTTTCTCAATTAAAGCGTTTTCAATAATGTATTTTTGCTCCTCAATCAAGCGTTGGTTTTTTATACTTTTTAGGTAGGCATACACCAAGCCAGCAAATCCCATCAAAGTAAAAATCAAGGACACAAATACCAAGTTGCTGCGCTCCTCCTTGGCCTTCATATCGCTTCTGATCAACTCCATATCGCGCTTTTGTTCATCGAGCATGCGCTGTTTATTGATTAAATCTTCATTGGCCACTATGGTCACCAATTGTTGTTTAATGATATTGGATTGTTTTGCTGCCAAAGAATCTTTGATTCTTTCGTTTCTTTTGTAGTAGTTGGTGGCGTTTTGATAATTCTCAATCTTGTCGTAATAAATGGCCAACAAACTGTTCTTTTTAATGGTCTGTAAAATACTGATGTTGTCAAATTCAGTATCTAAAATTCGCTTGGCGGTACTATTCTTGTCCATTTTTAAATTGGCTTCTGCCAGGAACAAGGTATTCTCCACTACTTCACTCTGATCGTTATTATTTGGTGAGGCTTTTAAAACTTCAATACTTTTTTCCAATAATGGAATGGCCTCCTCGAGTTCGCCCATGACCACATGGCACTTGGCAATTCCTCCATCTATTTTTGCTTCCAACAATTCCGCTTCAAAAATATCATCCTCATTTTTTTGAATGGAAATATCGTTGTTGTACACATTTAAATATCCTTTGGCTTTGTTGAGCTCTCGTAGTGCTGTGGGCGCAGAATCATCCAATCTAAGGAAGTTGCCCAATTTACTATGGTATTTGGCCAATCCGTACGAATCGTTGTCGGCTATGGTAGGTCTAACTTCGGTGGCATATTGCTGCCAAGCTTCCATATATAGACCCAAATTGCTATAAATATCGTAGAATGCTACGTTTTCGGTTATTCCTAATTCGCGTTTTTCTTGTCGAATTTCAATTTGTTTATCGTACAGCTGAAGATTGGCGTAATTGTTATCCAATACGTTGAGCACCTTGTTGCGGGAATCCATATCCAAGGTGTCCTTTAAGTCATATAGTTCTTTGGCGACCGCAGTGCTTTTATCAAATTCACCAAGGTCGTTGTAGAGCTGTGCCTCCATTACCAAGTACAAGCGTATTGCTGAAGTGTCATTGGTTTTTTCGGCATTGGTTCGATATATTTTAATGGTATCCAACCAATCGTAAGGTGAATTAATGTTGTATCTGTTTATTGAATTAAAAAACACCTCGAACCTATCAGCAGGTAAGTTGGCATCCTGAAATTCTTTAAGCACACTTTGTTCGTCGTCCAAAATGGACTGAGCTGAAGCATTGCACAGAAAAACAAAAAATATAGCGGTGAATAAAAGTCTTACGTAACGTCCCATTAATTAAATTGATACAGCGCGCAAAATCATAGATTCTTGTGCCCTATATAGTTATTGTGCCCATTTCCTTTATAGCCCCAATAATGTTACTGTTTTCAAAGACCTAAAATAATGCCGAAAACAAAGTATGGGGTATATAAAGAACGTTAGTTTGTCCTCAAAATTAAATCCAATAGGAACGAGTTGCCCGGTATTGTTGTGAAACTGTCGATTTCTGTTGTGAAAAGTATTTAGATGTATGTGAAGTGGTAGTTTATCGATGTTTTGTGCTTTTCATGGAGTTTGCCAACTGCCAAATGTCTATAAATTGAAAAAGGCCCTGCTTTTTACCAACAAGACCCTTTTACGAGAACACTATATGAAAATGAAAAAATTACTTTCTGAATCATTAACACTGCTAAAGTACGTGGCTTTGGTCTAGGATGAAAAATATTGTTGTGAACCGTCCAAAAGTTGTGGTTTTCTATAGCTAAACAGTTTTTAGGCAAAAAAAAAGTGCCTCGAAAGGCACTTGTACTTTAGTCTATGACTTGCGATATTAACTGTTCATCGATGAAAGGATAAACTCCTTAAAATCCTTTGAAATCGGGATAAGGTTATTGTTTATCATAATATCCTTGGAGTTAATCGCATCGATATGATCTACGTTTACGATGTATGATTTGTGCGCACGGTAGAACTTATTCTGTGGTAATTTTTCCAAATAATCCTTTAAAGGGGAACGCACTAAGAATTTCTTATCGACCGTATTTACCTCCAAATACACATTATCTGCCTTGATGAATTGAATATCAGAAAATTGAATTCTATAATACAGATGTTGTTTTTTTACAAAAATGGAATCCTTTAAAACAGAGTTGGATGCGATACCATCGGCAGCATCTTCGGCAGCGGCCTTGTCGTTTCCTTTTTTGGCATAATTAAAATTTGAAAGTGCAATTTCAATGGATGTGTACAAATCTTGTTGCTCAAAAGGTTTTACCAAATAACCATCTGGTTTAACGGTTTTGGCATTCTCTACAGTTGCTCTATCGGAGTTGGATGTTACAAAAATGAAAGGGATGTTGTAAGTGTCCCTAATATGTTTTCCTAAATCGATACCGGTTTTATCCGAAGCTAGGATAATATCAATAAGGACCAGGTCTACATGATTGTTTTTCAATACATCTACGGCTTGCTCGTACACAATTACATTGTCTACAATTTCATAGCCTATCTCCTCCAGCATGGATTGCATATCATCAGCGATGATAACATTATCCTCAACGATTAAAATCTTAATTGGTTGTTCCAAGTCCTTTATAGTTTATATGGTTGTGAACCAAATTTACAAAAAAATATTAACTGAAATTAGGAAGAGAATTGCCAATAAAAAAGTACTTAATGCCAATTTTTTAAGCTCACCATCCAGCAAGCCAGGTTCTTGGGTCACCATTACCTTTCGCAAATGAATCAACAACGGAATAAAAGCCAGCATAAAGAAGGATTGCGGCCAATCTAGGTGTTCTAAAAATAGAAAAGTCAACATACAAACAAAGGCGAAACCAATCAAAATAAAATGATAGCGCTTCCCATTTTGAAAACCCATTTTCACTACCAAAGTATTTTTTCCGTGTTTTTTATCGGATACCACATCCCTAAGGTTGTTAAGGTTTAGCACTCCTACACACAACAAACCAATGGCAATGGCCGGCAGCCAAGCCGTGGCATGCAGACTTTTTGTAAATAAGAACATACTACCCAGAACACCCAATAAGCCGAAGAAAAGGAAAACGAACAAATCTCCCATACCTTTATAGCCATAAGGATTGGAACCCATGGTGTATTTTATGGCCGCCCAAATACTTAAAAGGCCCAAAATAAAGAAGATGATAATATAAAGAAGATTCTCAAGTCCGAAAGCTTTATAAATTAAAGCAACCGCTAAAACCATGCTTATTATTATCGAGATGATAATTCCTTTTTTTAAATCAGCACGAGTAATAGAACCACTTTGCAATGCCCTTGCCGGACCAATCCTATCTTCGTTATCGGTTCCCTTTACACCATCGCCATAATCATTGGCAAAATTGGATGTTACTTGAAAACCAACGGTGGTCAGCAAGGCTAAGATAAAAATGGTCACATCAAACTGACCATGCATCATGGCCAATGCGGTACCTACAATAATCCCGGATAAGGAAAGTGGTAATGTGCGGAGTCTTGCAGCTTGAATCCAAGCCTTAGTGTTTGCCAATACTAAAAGGGGTCTTCTATTTGTATTCGTTTTCCATCTTGGTAAGATGCCACAAAAGCATCTTCAAAACCCATTTGCACCAATTGTTTTCTAAATTTTTGGGCTTCTTCCAAAGTTTCAAAATTGCCCAATGAATAGGCATAGAAAGGATTGGTCTTAACAAAAAGCGTGTTGGTTAATGCCTCGGAGGCCAAGGTTACGTTGTTATCCACAAACGATTTAACCTGAACGGAGTAAATCTTTTTCTTGTCCAAAAATTCTTTGGCCAAATAAAATTCCTTCACCAAACTTAATTCTTCGTTTTGGCTTCTTAGATTATCCAAACGGGCTTTAATGACATCCAAACTATCGATGGATACCAAAACATTGTTTTGGTTTTCAAAGGATTGCTTACTGCTCAACCCAGCCGTGAACGAAGTTATGGCCAAGGCTCCAATAACAAATAGGCCCACAAAACTTAAAAGTACGTTACGTTGAAGCTTTAACTTTTTAAGGTCTTTATTCTTGTATTTGATTTGGTCTAGCAGACGTTCGTTAATAATCTGGGCCTTATCTATATCCTTATGAAGGTCCAATAAATCACTTTCTTCAATAAAAGGCATATGGTGAGGGAGTTATAAATTATTAGCTATACCAAGGGCATAGCACCAATATGTTAATCCGTATACCTACAAATGTAAAATTTTTGTTTAAAGAAAAAAACTAATCGGTTTGAAACATTTAACACAAAAAGAGATGGTTACAACAAATAAATCCCATCATCCTGTATATTGATCTTGCGTTGTCGGTACAAAATACCCACTCCCTTTTTAAATGCTTTTTTGCTTAAGTGTAGCTTAGATTTTATCTCATCGGGAGAAGATTTATCGTGTAGGGGCAAAAAGCCATTGTTTTTTTCCAGTTCCTCAAAAATTATTTTGGCGGTGGGTTCCAACATCTTGGCTCCGATGGGTTGCAGCGATATATCTATCTTTTTATCGTCCCTAACATTTTTAACGTAGCCTTTTAATTGGTTGCCTACTGAAATTGGTTGATAAATGTCACTATCAAAAATTAGCCCTTTGTGTCTGTTGTCTACAATTACTTCCCAGCCAAGCGGCGTTTTTCTTTGCACCAAAATATCAACCGCCGCATTTACCTCATAATCGACATCTTCATTGGAGAGAAATTTGTCCACTTTACCAGAGCCTGTCAAACGCATGCTTTCTTCATCCATATAACAATGGACCACATACTTTTTTCCCTCTTCCATTCGTAGGGTTTGTTCCCTAAAGGGAACCAGTAATTGTTTTTCCAAACCCCAATCCAAAAACGCCCCGTAAGTTCCCACTTCCTTAACTTCCAAATAGGCAAAACCATTTCGGATTATTTTGGGTTTTAAAGTAGTGGCAATGGGCCTTTCATTATTGTCCAAATAACAGAACACCTCCAGCTCTGCATCGATTTTAAAATCTTCGGGCACATATTTATTGGGAAGCAAAATCTCCGTTTCTTCATCATCTCCCAAAAAAAGCCCAACACTAGTGCTCCTGAGCACTTTAAGGGTGTTATAATTTCCCAATTCTATCATAAGACAAAGGTATGTTTAAATTGTGGGTATAAAAAAAGCTGCCCTCAGTGTGGACAGCTTCTTTATCGGATTTGTGTAATCTTAATTGTAAACCGATTCTTTTTTAAAATGCTTGGCCAACATATAATAAATGACCGCGCGATGTTTATTCTTTTCTGATGTGCCGTATTTTACAATAACTTCGTTGATGGCATCCATTAGTTCGGGACTATCATCCAAGCCCAATTTTTTCATCAAGAAATTATTCTTTACTGTTTCCAGTTCCTTTTCATCGGAGCCTGAAACCTTGGAAGCATCCAAGTTATAAATTGAAGGCCCCAAACCAACAGCTACTTTGGTTAAAAAATCCATATCTGGAGTAACTCCAAATTTATTTTTAATATCCTCCGCGTATTTTACAATCAATTCGTCTCTCTTGCTCATATTCGATTAATGTTCTTTTTTTATAGTTGCCGTCTAAGATATGAAATCGAAATAGCCAAGCAAAATTTTATTGTTCAGTGTTCTTGGCGTCGAAATTTCCAAAATTTTAGGCTTTTCGGAGGCTTCATAAAAGTTTTGAAGACGTACTTCCAAATCAATTTCATTATTTACCTGCTGATGCTCAAAACCATACATCTTTGCTAAATATTCCCCGGTAAATTGATGATGGGTCTCAAAAAAGGTCTCGAATTCTTCGGTGTCTTCTTTTCCGGGAAGAATCCTAAAAATTCCCCCACCCTGATTATTGATAAGAATGATTCGGAAATCGGACTTAATATATCGATTCCACAATCCATTGCTGTCATAAAAGAAACTCAAGTCGCCTGTAAGGAGCAAAGTAGGGTCAGAACTATGGATTGAAGCTCCCACTGCGGTAGAAGTACTGCCATCGATTCCACTTGTTCCTCGATTGCAAAACACCTTTAATGTAGCATTCATTGGGAACAATTGCGCATAACGCACAGTAGAACTGTTGGCCAAATGAACTTGGTATCCTTTGGGTATGGTTTTTATGATTTGCTCAAACACAGTAAAATCTGAAAACGGTACCTGCTTTACATACGTTTCTCGTTTTTGCTCATAATTGGCCTTGACATTTTTCCAATGGGATTTGTAGGTGCTCGATACGCTCATGCCCGTAACAATCGATTTTAAAAAGGCATTCGGATCTTGCTTGATGTGCCTATTCAAACAGAAAAATGTATCGTAAGCTTTTTTTGTGTCGATGTGCCAATGGTTTTGGGGTTGATATTCCCTCAAAAAAGCTTTTATCTTTTTGGAAACTATCAAACCACCAAAGGTGAGCAATAGCTCGGGCTGTAAATCTTTGAACAAGTTATCCCTATCCTCCGATTTTTCAATAGGCGCAATGATACTGTCAATACTTTCAAAAAACTCTGGATGATGTAGGTTGGAAGTCGTTTCTGTAAACAACAAAACACTGTCATCTCCTGCCAATGCCTTCAAAATGTTCGCCTCAATCGCATTAGGTTGATTCACCCCCACCAAGACCATTTTCTTGGCGGTGTTTTGCCAAATCTCTTTTAACCCGTCCAAATCTTCAAGTTCAAACGGCTCCACATCCAAAGCTTCCTCATCTTGTAGGGTAATCGACGGCTGCTCTATCCTACCGTACAAAGGCTCTTCAAAAGGAATATTGATATGTACTGGCGAATTTTCATTAAAGGCAACTGACAATGCCTTTGCCAATTCCTGTTCATTATGGGATTGAATATCCTCCTGGGAATCTATTAAAAGTTCTTTTCCAAATTTTGCCACTTTGTGGGCCGCATGGGATATATCTTGCTTTAGGTTGGCAGCATATCCAATATGCTTTTCCAGCACATTTTCCTGTCGAATGGTTTGTCCATCACCGATATCGATACCATAGCTGGGTCTATCGGCCGAAACCAAAATCAACGGAATATCGCTGTAAAAAGCCTCGGCCACCGCAGGATAAAAATTTAAAAGAGCACTTCCCGAAGAACAAATCACCGCAACAGGCTCTTGCAACTGCTGGGCCATTCCCATGGCAAAAAAGGCAGCGCAACGCTCATCGACAATGCTAAAACAATTAAAAAAAGAATTTTTGGTAAAACTTATGGTCAGTGGAGCATTTCTGGACCCTGGCGCAATTACAATATTTTTAACCCCCTTTGATTTAAAATATAAAACCAAGGTTTGTGCCGCTGGAATATCTGAGTACATCATGGACTACAAAAATACATCCTTGAATGGGATTCCCCTAAATTCCCAATCAGGATTTTAGAGGATATTGAGCATGGTCTTACTCTTGTTTTGGGTTTCCTCCCATTCTAATTTTGGATTGGATGCCCCTGTGATTCCTCCTCCTACAAAAATGGATGCCGTGGAAGCAGTAAGTTGCATACACCTCAAATTCACATAAAGTGATACTTCTTGAGGTTTGTTCAAATTGATTTCCCCCAAAAATCCAGTATAGTAGCTTCGCTGGTAATTTTCGTTCTTCAAAATGAATTTTTGTGCTTCCTTGGTAGGAATGCCGCAGACTGCAGGGGTCGGATGCAAAGCCGAAATCACTTCCTTCAAATTAATATTGGCGTAAAAAGTTCCCTTTACCTCAGATTGTAGGTGCCATAAGTTTCCGGCTCTAACGGATTTAGCTTTGCTAATATCCAAATGGTCCATAAATGGACTAAGCTGGCCTTTAATGTAATCGGAAACCATTTGTTGCTCCTCCACCTCTTTACGGCCCCATTCTGGTTCTACATTTACTTTATAAGGCAAGGTGGCCGCCAAAGAGACCGTGAATAATTGATTCTCCTTTAACTTTACCAATGTTTCTGGTGTGGCTCCGCACCAAGTTCCTACCTTGGGATGATAAAACAAATAGCAAAAGGCATTGGGGTATTTCCCTAAAAGGGATTTAAAAATAGTGGTCGGGTCTTTAGCAATTTGAACTTCTATTTTTCGTGAAAGCACTACCTTTTTTAGGTTTCCCTTTTGAATCTCTTGAATGCCTTTTTCCACCAATTGAACATGAGATGCTCCGTCACCTTCATTTGGTGCAATTGATGTATTTTCAAGACTGTTTTTAAAATTAGCTTCGGTCTCCCAAACTGTATCTGGTTGAATCAAAACCAGTCCATCTTCCGATGCAAAAGGAGCAAAAACAAATCCACGCTCTGTAAAATCCTTTACAAAATGTAAGTCCTTGGTTTGTTGAAGAACGGCAGTGAGTTTAGTTTCTTGAGGTTTTCGATACACCACAAAGGGTAAGTGATTTTTATAACTTTCCTCAATTTTATGAAAAAGCTCTTGTGATGGCTTACTTTCTGGGCAATGCAATGGTAGTCAATTTACAGTTGGAAATCAGTTGGCCTTCACCGTCGGTGATTTTTATTTCCCAAAGTTGAGTGGTTCTGCCTTTGTGCAAAATGGATGCCTTGGCATAAACAAAACCTTCCTTGATGGATTTTACATGATTAGCCGCAATTTCGATACCCCTCACAAAAAACTCCTTTCCATCCAAAAAAATATAAGATGCTGCACTCCCTACACTTTCGGCCAATGCCACCGAAGCTCCACCATGCAAAACACCATCGGGTTGGTGCACTTTTGGGGTCACGGGCATTTGGGCCAACAGAAAATTCTCTCCAACATCTATAAATTTAATGTCCAACGTCTCCATCAGGGTATTCTTGCATATTTCGTTGCAAACGGACAGAATTTTTTCTTTGTGCTCGTTCATCCTTTTACTTTTTTGTAAAATTACACAAAGCATTTGCAATAATTAAATAGGTAACCCCAATCATGCCCAACTCCGAAAAGACCGTAACCTATACCACAGAAAATACCTACCTGACCCAGAACCAGTTAAGCCCGAAAACAAAAAATGTGTGGTTGGTTTTTCATGGATATGGGTATTTGAGTCGGTATTTTGTAAAATATTTTAATGGATTACATCCTGAAGAAAACTATATCATTGTTCCTCAAGCGCCCTCCAAATACTATTTAAAAAATGAGTTTAAATATGTGGGTGCAAGTTGGTTGACAAAAGAAAACACATCCTCCGAAATAAAAAATATACTCAGTTATATTGATGCGGTTCTTAATGCAGAATCCATTCCTGAAAATGTCAATCTTATCTTATTTGGCTTCTCTCAAGGAGTTTCAGTCGCCGCCCGATGGTTAGCCCAACGTAAAATGAACTGCAAATTAGTGGTGCTGTATGCTGGGGGCATTCCGAACGAGCTTACCCAAAAAGATTTTGAGTTTTTGGATTATGCTCAAACAGAAATCAAAATAATTTATGGGAACAACGACGAATTCCTAACTACAGAACGGTTGGAGACGGAACATGTAAAATATGAAAACTTGTTTCAAGGTAAAGCACAGGTCATCACTTTTGAAGGCAAACATGAAGTTAAACCTGAAATCATAGAAGGATTAATGTAATCGCTAACCAATACGTTTACTTTTTATTGGCCTGATCTGTAGATTCAGTTTCCTCGTAATATTTAATGACTCTTGTGGTGTAATCGTTTTTAGGTGTAACGATCTGTTTTACCCAGTTGCTAGGTTTATGGCTATCAAACTGAAAAATATATTCTTCGGTAGCTTCTGTATTCAATGTTTTGGTCACCACCTTGCTCAACACATTATTGGAATAATGATAATATTGTTTCTGCTGGGAAACAAATTCCTTTTCATTGATGTCGTATATGAAATCTTCGTACGTCACCAATTTGTTATTTGCGTTGAACACCTCTTCTGTGGCTCGATTAGGTTCCCCATCGATGTATTCTTTGGTCAATACCACCTTTAGTTTTCCTTTTGGACCGTTTTTTTCAGAGGTCCGAACAGATTTTTCCAAGATGCCATTGGTAAAAGTGCTTACTGTGGTTTCGTTCTTAACATTGGCATACACAAAAGTGGTCTCATCTACGCCCTCGGTATTGGAAGAAACCATACGCACTAGTTTACCTTCCTCATCGTACTGATATTCTTGTTGCTCCAGAAATTGCTTGTCGTAGGAGATTATTTTCTCCAAGATTCTTCGGTTGGGAACCGTATCAATCTCATAGAAATTGGCCATGGAAGTGGACTCGTCCAAGGTGTTGTTCTTGTAACTCTCCATTCTTTTTTCCACCAACTCTTCTCCCTCATATTTATAATATGTAATGTCCTGGTCAAGCTCGTTGTACTGGGTTACGGTCTTGGTTAAAATACC
This sequence comes from Flagellimonas cixiensis, assembly GCF_042134615.1. Taxonomy (GTDB): domain Bacteria; phylum Bacteroidota; class Bacteroidia; order Flavobacteriales; family Flavobacteriaceae; genus Flagellimonas; species Flagellimonas cixiensis. The sequence goes on along the minus strand of NZ_CP169639.1, from coordinate 2,926,466 downwards.
ATCTTCATTGAATTCAAAAAGTTCACGACCATAATCGGTGATCACCAAGCAAGATTTCACCTTGCCCACAAGACCAAAATCACCGACCTTGAAAATCTGAACCTCTTGGGACCAACTTATTAGGTTGGCAAAGACAGTAAAAAGAAAAAATATGGCGTAGTGTTTTTTCATGCTGCAAAATTAGCCTTTTAATAAGGCCGACCAAAAATTTATTGCACATACCATGCCTTATTTTACTTTATGAAAACTATTCTTAAAACTTGCGTTCTGGATGAAATGGAGTAATGTCCATGGATAATTTTTTTCCAGAAATTAGTTCAGTGACCAATTTACCTGTAGCAGGTCCTAAACTCCACCCCATCATAGCATGACCAGTGGCGATAGTTAGATTGTCAATTGCCCCAACCCTACCTATATAAGGTAGACCATCAGGAGAAACTGGGCGTAATCCACATTGGGCATTGTTTTTATCTTGTTCGGAAATTTGAAGTCCTGGATAATAGTCCTCCACCCCTGCCGCAATGGCCTCAACCCTCTCCTTACGGATGGTATGGTTGATTCCTGAAAATTCCATGGTCCCTGCAAATCGGGTAAACCCTTCCATTGGGGTAACCGCTATTTTCTTCTCCATTAATATGGCTGGCATGGAAATGTTGGTTGGGGTTTCCATATTGATTCGATAGCCCTTTCCTGCTTGCAATGGAACCTTTACCCCTAATTTTTTGGCAATGCCAGTGGTCCAAGAACCAGCGGCAAAAACTATTTCGTCAGCGGTATAGGTAGATTTTTCTGTTTTTACTTCACTAATTTTTCCATTGTTTGTTGAAACATCCACAACGGCTTCATTTTTTTTGATAATCACGCCTGATTTTTCAAGATGTTCCAGCATCCTTTTCATGATTAAGGGAGGTGTAGTATGTCGGTCGCATTCCCACAAGATGGCGCCTTTGGCATTCAACTCCACATTAGGTTCCAACTTTTTCAATTCTTCCAGACTCAAAACCTTTCCTTCCAATCCCAATGGAGCCGCTTTGTGCAATACTTCCATTTCGTGGTCGCGTGCAGCATCCGTTTGGTACATCATTAAAAGCCCTTTATCCCCTATCTCAAAATCACCGAGTTCACCAGATTTCTGAATATCTTCAAAAAGTGAGCGACTTAATAAGTTGATGTCACGAATAACCGGCATTGCAATGTCCACTTTTTCTTTGGTAGACGATTTTTTAAAATACCACGCCCATTTGATAAAATCAGGGTCCAATCTCGGTTTCATATAAAACGGACTGGCAGAATTGAACATATATTTCAATCCTTGGGTGATCATGCCTGGCGATGCCAACGAAATAATATGGCTTGGAGTTAAATATCCAGCATTTACAAAGGAAGCTCCCGAAGTAATATCCGATTTATCCAATACGGTAACCTCGTGTCCATCTTTCTGTAAAAAATAAGCTGTTGATAGTCCAACTATGCCTCCCCCAACAACGATAACACTTTTATTTTTCCCCATTTTTATAGCCTTTGCAATAGAAATTAAAAAGAGGCGCCAAGATACATAAAGGCTACGATAATGTTAATGCATAAATTGCGAATTCTTTAGGTAGTTTTTGACTACTTTTGGAAGATTTTGAAAATATTTTAATAGATGAAAAAATTAGTACTATTGGCCGTTGGGCTAATGTTGGCCTGCAATTCTTCGCAGAAAACAGTTACGGAGGCTCCTAAGGCTCCAAAAATAATAGACCCCGTTGCTTACGGTGAAACTATAACAGAGGATGACTTAAAAGAGCATTTGTACACCTATGCCTCCGACGAATTTGAAGGTAGGGAAACAGGAACAGCTGGCCAGAAAAAGGCTGTAGAATATTTAAAATCCTTTTATGAGGAAATGGGAATCGCTGCAGCACAAGGCAATGGGGATTATTTTCAAAATGTGCCCTTAGAAGTATCCAAGGTTCCCACGGGAAGTATCAGCATCAACAATACTACCTTAGAACTAGGTGAAAACATTGTAACCTTTTCAGCGGCTAAAGGAGAGGTAAATAGCATAGTTTATGTGGGTTATGGCATTGAAGAAGGTGATTATTCCGATTATAATGGTATAGATGTAAAAGACAAATTTGTATTGATCAAAGCTGGAGAGCCTGTTGAAAATGGAATTTATCCGCTTACAGGTACCATGGAAAAATCAATTTGGAGCAATGCTTCTGAAGCTACGGGCAAAAAGACAGAAATTGCCTTGAGCAAGGGAGCCAAAGGAGTATTTTACTATGATGCTCTGACCTTTCCAAGATTTAGAGGGTATTTTGAGTTTATGAAAAACAATAACAGTGGTAGAATGCAATTGGCCTCGGATAGAAATGATAATATTCTTATTTACTTGAATGAAATTGCCGCCACTGCCATAAAAAGTGATATTGAATCGGATAATGTAGCCACCAATGTTCCCGTGAACTTAAACTTAAACATTACTGCAGGCAATGATCAAATTAACTCCGAAAATGTTGTCGCGGTCTTAAAAGGTTCGGAAAAACCAGACGAGTATGTGATTATTTCTTCTCACCTAGACCATATTGGAATTACAGGCGATGGACAAATCAACAATGGCGCAGACGATGATGGTTCTGGAACCGTAGCCCTTTTAGAAATTGCTCAAGCTTTTAAAAACGCGGCCGATGAAGGCAATGGCCCAAAACGTTCCATTGTGTTTTTGCATGTAACGGGCGAGGAAAAAGGATTGTTGGGTTCTCGATACTACACCGATGTTGACCCCATTTTTCCATTGGAAAACACGGTTGTTGACCTCAATATTGATATGATTGGTAGAATTGACCCGAATTATCAAGGGCAGAGAAATTACCTTTACCTAATTGGTTCCGATAAATTGAGTACTGAATTGCACGAGCTATCGGAAGACATCAATAAAAAATATACCAACATAGAGTTTGATTACACTTATAATGATGAAAACGACCCTAACCGTTTTTATTACAGAAGTGATCACTACAACTTTGCCAAAAACAATATTCCGATCATCTTTTACTTTAATGGCACTCACGAAGATTATCATAGACCAGGCGATACTCCGGATAAAATCAACTACGATCTTTTGGAAAACCGTACCCGTTTAATTTTTTACACGGCATGGGAAGTGGCCAATAAGGATGATAAATTGATTGTAGACAAAGCTACAGACTAAGAATTAGATGGTAATGAAAATAAAAAGGCCCTTTAAAAAGGGCCTTTTTTTAGTTTGTTCCATAAAAAAATCCCAAACCAAATGGTCTGGGATTCTATAACTTAAGGGTGGAAGACCGGGTTCGAACCGGCGACCTCTGGAACCACAATCCAGCGCTCTAACCAGCTGAGCTACAACCACCATTTAAAGCGGATGCAAAAATACTTTTTTGTATTGATTCAACCAAAATATTTTTACAAATAAGATGCATTCAATACAAGAATTGTATTTAAACTATTTTACCCTGCTCCTAAGCGTCTCGAAACCAAAATACTACTCAAAAGGTATAATTTATCGATAAAATACACGTTTTGCTAGACCAAACACATAATTATGCGCATTTCACAACAAATAATTCTCGCATTCGTGTTTCAAATTTATTTTTACAGCAAATAATTCAACCCATTGTTGTCGGAAAAAAACTTCAAACTTAGCATCAAACAACTACTAATACCTTTAGTAGCCCTAATTGCTATGCTTCTTTTTGTGTCACCTGTGCAAGCACAGTCCAATAAAAAGGATAGTCTGGAGTATAAATTTCAAAGATTGGAGTCGACCAATAGGTTCAACCCAAAAGACACGACCCACATTAACTTATTGGTAAAGCTTGGCAAATCGTATCGGTATTTGGATATCGATAGTGTGTATTCCATTTCCAAACGTGTGTTGGAGTATAGTGAGGCCATAGACTATCCGTATGGAAAAATTAATGGTCTTCGAGGTATGGGCAGTTATTATTATGAAAAAGGTAAACGTAAAGAAGCTATGCCTCTTTATGAAAAAGCTTTGCAACTTGCCGAAGAATCTGAGGATTTTTTATCGGAAATCTCCATTTTGAACGTACTTGCCCAAAATGCCAGTTTTGAAGGCAACTATGCCGAGGCCCTCAACCTCAATTTAAAAGGTATCGATATTGCTAGGCAGGTAAACGAACCAGAAGCACTCTCCATTCTCAATGAAAATATTGCAGGACTTTATGCCGAACAAAAGGATTTTAAAAATGCCTTGATGTTCTATGATACGGTTCAAAAAATCAACAGCACTTTGGGAGATGAAATTGTGGACGCTGAAACCCAAAGTAATATGGCATCACTCTACAAGGACGCAAAGGACTTTAAGAATGCCATGTTCAACATCAACCGGAGTATCAATACGTTCGAAAAGCATGAAATCATCGATTGGCTTGCCTATGCCTACGAGGTAAAAGGTGATATTTACTTGGAGCAAGAAAAATACAAGTGGGCCTTGTATTGGTTTGATCAGAGCAATCAATTGTTCAAACATAAAATTGATGATGATCGGGTCAAAATTCAGTTGATGAATGGCCTTGCCAAAGTTTATCTTGGATTGGAAACCGATAGTCTTTCCTATAAATATGCGCAAGAGGGATTAGAACTGTCCAAAAAAATAAAGTCGATTCAAGGGCAAATTGATTGTTCCGAGACGTTGTACAAACTACACAAAAAGAATGGTTGCGATAGTGAGGCATTAGCCTACCTCGAAAGTTTTAAAATGCTGTCGGATTCGTTATCCAAAGACAAAAGCAAGCAGAGCTTATCGCTTTTGGAAACCAAATTGCAATACGAGCAAGAAAAACAGGAGTTAATTGAGGCCAATGAGCAAGCTTTGGCCAAACAGCGAAACTACATCTATTTTTCTGTGATTATTCTATTGATCCTTACCATCATCACTTTTGTGATTCGCCGTAGTGAGAATATTCAGAAAAATTTGAACAAAGAACTACAAGAAAAATCACAAGCAGTTGCGGTACGTGAGGTGCAATTGAATGAAATCAACAGCACCAAAACCAAGTTGTTTTCCATTATCGGACATGATCTTAGAGGTCCTATTGGTGCATTGCAAACCATGCTCAAAATGTTTACGGATGGGGAAATCAGCCAAAAAGAATTTCTCTCTTTTATTCCTAAACTAAAGTCCGATGTAGAAAACATTTCCTTTACGTTGAACAACTTGTTGTCGTGGGGTCAAAACCAAATGAACGGGGTGGTCACTAAGCCCAAACGTATTTCCTTGAGCTATATCGTAATTAATAATATTCAGCTCCTATCTGAAATTGCCAAGAGTAAATCCATCAAAATCATCAATCAGCTTCCCGATAATCCCCGTATTTGGGCCGATAACAACCAAATCGATATTGTAGTTCGAAATTTGTTGAGCAATGCCATCAAGTTTACTCCAGAAAATGGTCTTATCACCATTGATGCAAAAGAAAAAGAAGATGCTTGGGAGATTTCCATCCGCGACACAGGCGTAGGGATGAATGAGGAAATGCAGAAAAAGATATTTGAAAGCTCTACCAACGTTACCACTTACGGAACCAACAACGAAAAAGGTACAGGTCTTGGACTTTCCCTATGCAAGGAAATGGTCCTGAAAAACAAAGGAAATATTTGGGTAGAAAGTGTAGTCCGAAAAGGTACCACCTTCTATTTCACCGTCCCTAAAGCTGAAAAAAGGTATCAAAAAGCCAGTTGATCAAATCAACTTGTCCAGACTGTCCACAGCAATAAAACGCTCAACGGTAAAGCCCTCAGCATATTCAACCCCTACAATTCTACCTAAATCCCTAGCCCGATAATTTACGCTATCGGTAAAATTTTTACTGCTGATCGGGGTTTCCGGCTCATCGCTATTTGGGTCGTAAAACTGGGAACTATATGCCATAATGGCTTCTGTTTTTTGCGCTATAAATTCAGAAACATCAACTACAAAATCAGGTTCCAAGCTCTTCCACTGGATGTAATGGTACACTACTTTGGGTCTCCAAGCTTCTTGCCACTCGTCATCACCATCCATTTTTGTATCAATCTTCATCAATCCACTCAAAAAACAGGCATCACTTACCAATTTTGAACCTTTAGCATGGTCAATATGCCTATCATCTATGGCATTGCAGAGCACAATTTCAGGTCTGTATTTTCTAATTATTTTGATTAGTTCCAACTGGTGTTCCTTATCGTTCACAAAAAATCCATCGGCAAATTCCATGTTCTCACGAACTGCAACACCCAATATTTTGGCTGCATTGGCGGCTTCTTGGTCTCGAATTTCAGCGGATCCACGAGTTCCAAGCTCTCCCCGGGTCAAATCTACAATTCCCACTTTTTTTCCATTGGCCACTTCTTTGGCAATAGTGGCGCCAGCTCCAAGTTCGGCATCATCTGGATGTGCGCCGAAAACTAAAATATCTAACTTCATGTTTATTTATGCAGTAACGGTCATGGATTTTACTTTGGCAATGGCCTGTTCAATATCCGCTATTAAATCTTCTATTTCTTCAATTCCCAACGAAAAACGAATTAGGGAATCCTTAATTCCTTGCTTGGCCCTATCTTCCGCACTCATCAATGAATGGGAGGTTTTAACAGGTGAAAGCACGGTGCTTTCTATGCCCGCTAAACTCATGGAAGGCTTTATCAATTGCAATTCCTTGAAAAACAAGGATGTGTCAATTTCTGGGTTTAGTTCAAAAGACAACATGCCACCAAAACCTTTCATTTGGGATTTGGCCAATTCATGTCCGGGGTGGTCTTTCAATCCAGGATAATATACTTGGTCCACATCGGCACTTTGACTCAAATAGGCAGCCATTTTCATGGCATTTTCATTCTGGGCCTTTACACGAATTGCCATGGTTTTAATGCTACGCTCTAATAACCAAACGGTGTAATCGCTTAAACTTCCACCAAAACAAATCCCTGTTTGCCATACAGCATCCATGTTCTCTTTTGAAGCAGCAACCACCCCAGCGCATATATCCGAATGTCCTCCCATATATTTGGTTGCACTGTGGATCACTACATCAATTCCCTGATCAATCGGAGTTTGGTTCACAGGACTTGCGAAGGTATTGTCGATCATGGAAAGGATTCCTTTCTTTTTGGCCAAATCGGCTACTCCTTTTACATCGGTAATGGTTAATAAGGGATTGGATGGCGTTTCCAGATACAACACTTTGGTGTTGGGCTTGATTTCTCTTTCAAAATCTTCAACATCCCAACCCGAGGTAAATGAATAGGTAATACCAAACTTCTCAAATTGACTCACCGCAAAATGATAGGTTCCACCATAAATGGTCTGCTGCAATACCACATGGTCACCAGCTTGTAAAAATGTCATTAAAGCCGTGCTGATGGCGGCCATACCGCTACCAAAAATCAAGGCAGCCTCGGCATGTTCCAAGGCGGCCAGTTTTTTGCACAATGCTTCTTGATTGGGCGTATTATAATATCTTGGGTATCTTTTTACATCTACGTCATCAAACTCGTAAGAAGTACTCATATATAATGGAGAAACCGCTCCCTTAAACTGTTTATCTTCCAATTCTCCTACATGGGTGCAGATGGTATTGAGTCCTTTTTTGTCGTTAGTCATGTTGGTCAATCTTTATGATAAAGATACGAAACCCATCATACTTGAACTTGCTTCCACTTCCCTTTTTTGAACCATACCATGGCCAAGACAGCCAACAGCACTTCGGACAGCGTGATAGCGACAAAAACACCTACTTCACCCCATCCAAGCATTATCGCGGAAACGTAAGCAATGGGTAATTGAAAAAGCCAAAACGAAATTAAATTAATCTTCGTTGGTGTTTTTGTATCCCCTGCTCCATTAAACGCCTGGCTCATTACCATACCATAAGCATAAAAAATATAGCCTGCCGCAATCACCTGTAAGCAGAGTCCCCCGCTTTTCACTACTGCTGGTGTTGCATTGAACCACGAAATAATTGTATTGGCAAAAAGTAAATAGCCCAATGAGACAATCCCCATAAAAATAGCATTGTATTTTCCTGTTTTCCACACAGAAATTGACGCTCTTTCAGGTTGTTTGGCTCCTAGGTTCTGCCCAACCAAAGTGGCTGCAGCATTGCTCATTCCCCAGCAGGGCATTAAGGTGAACATCATCACTCGAATGGCAATAGTGTACCCGGCCAATACTTCGCTACCAAATTCGGACATGATACGCATGAGGAAAATCCAACTGGAGGTACCAATTAAAAATTGAGCAATTCCACCCAAAGAAACCTTGATCAGGTTGACCATGACTTTAATATTGATGACCAAATCTTTGGCGACCAATTTGATTTTTCCCCATCCGAAAAACAGAATTCCCAATTGGAAAAGTACTGCCGTTCCCCTACCAATATTGGTTGCAATGGCGGCTCCCATTACGCCAAATTCTGGAATTGGTCCTAATCCAAAAATAAACATGGGGTCCAAAATAATATTGAGTCCATTGGAGAGCACCAAGGCCCACATGGCAATGGAGGCATTACCCGCACCACGGAAGATGGCATTGATCAAAAACAGAAGTACCACCGTAATGTTTCCTCCAATCAAATATTGCGTGTAACCGTAGCCTTCTGCAATTAAATCGGGTTCTCCACCCATTAAAGCCAAAATATCCTTGGCATAAATAATTCCGATGATTCCAATTACAATGGAAATTAGAACCCCCAAACTAATGGCCTGTACTGCTGCAATTCGCGCCCCTACAACATCTTTTTCTCCAATTCTACGGGCTACCACCGCCGTCGCTGCCATACTTAAACCAATGGCCAATGCATACACCAAAGTGATTACGGATTCCGTCAATCCAATAGTAGCGACTGCATTAACACTTACTTTGGAAACATAAGCAATATCTACTAAGGCAAAGATAGATTCCATGAGCATCTCCAAGATCATGGGAATGGAAAGCATAAATATGGCCTTTCTAATGCTTCCTGAGGTAAATTCAGTTTCCTTACCGGAAATGGCTATCCAGAAATATTGAATGAATTTTTTAAATGAAATTGTATGTTGATTCGTCATTATAAAAAGAATTATGTGTAAAAAAAGAAGTGAAATGTCGGGTAGCCGAGGAGTCTTCGGTTACATAAATCGGGTTTCCCCAATGGTGACATCTATCGCGTACATAATTCTTATAGCTTCATAATGATACAAATATGCAAAAAATTCCAAAACATAATTATATTTTTTTCATTTTCTGATAATCAGCATGTTCTTACCTTAGTAGACCAACTAACTCAATATTTTTATGTTTAAAAAAGTTTTTATTCTATGTGCCGTTCTGGCCTTAGGAATGTTATCGTGCAAAAAATCCCCTGAAGCAACCGAAACTAAAACCTCTGGCTATCAAGGTCAGGGGAAAAGTCCAGTAGTTCCGACCGTAGATAAACCTGTTCAAAAACAATGGAGGGGCGTTTGGGCCTTTAACGACAGTACCACCTTTTTCTCCAACCAGTTTGACGGTGCCCGTTTAAACGGTGTGGCCTTTGATGGCGACGACCATTATACCATTTGGGTAACAGCAGAAAATACCCCCATCAACGTGAGCCCTTGGTATGGCTTTAAAGTTTGGTCTACCAATGCAAGGGATATTAAAGTCGAATTGAAATATCAGGATTCCAGAAGTAGGTATTACCCAAAAATCAGTACGGATGGCAGAAATTTTAAGCCATTGGACAGCATTTATTTTAAACCCATAAATCCCGGTGAGGGTGAATTTGGATTGGGTGCTGCTCCAGAATCTGCGGAATTGACGATTAGCGTTTCTGAAAACCCCACTTGGATTACGGCTCAGGAATTGTATACGTCTTCCGTTGTTCAAGAATGGGTAGACTCGCTAAGTCAAAAACCATTTATTGAAAATTATCCCATTGGTCTTTCTAAAGAAAAAAGAACCATGCATTTAATGGAAATCAATGAAAACAAGGAGGCCAAAAAAGCCTTGATGATCATTTCCAGACAGCACCCGCCCGAGGTTACTGGCTTTATAGTAATGAAATCTTTTATAGAAACTATTTCGGGAGATTCTGAATTGGCAAAAGCCTTTAGGCAAGAACACACTGTTTTTGCAGTTCCGTTGATGAACCCTGATGGTGCTGACAACGGCCACTGGAGACATAACATGGGCGGAATTGACTTAAATAGGGATTGGCAAAACTTCAATCAGCCTGAAACCAGAAATGTTCGTGATTTCTTGGTGAAAAAGGATGAGGAGTACGATTTTGTTTTTGGTGCGGATTTCCACTCTACTTGGGACGACATCTACTATCCTATTGACACCACAGTGACTGGTGAAAAAGGTAAAATCATTTTTGATTGGATTGAAAACATCAGCGAAAGATTACCTCAAAAGCAGACCAATGTTCGTGCATCTGATGAGATTGATCCAACCATGGTATCCAGCAAGTACTTTTATGTGCACCACGGTATGCCTGCCATCGTTTTTGAATTGGGCGACAATACGGCAAGACCTTTCCTAAAGGAAAAAGGCAAAGTTGCTGCTGAGGAAATCATGAAGCTTTTACTGGAAAAATAGCTTATTTTTTGGCGTAATGTACTTTGTATCGCCAGAAGCTTATTCCACCTAAAATAAAGACCCCGAGTACAGTATACCATACAAAGCTTGGGGTTATTACTTGGTCTCCACTAGCATAACTGTGCAGTCCCACCAAATAAAAGTTTACCCCAAAATAGGTCATCATAATACTCGCAAAAGCTACAATACTGGCAAAATTATAGGTCCATTTACCTCGAAGTCCCGGTACCAAGCGCATGTGCAGCACAAAGGCATAGACCATTATGGAAATCAAGGCCCAAGTTTCCTTAGGATCCCAGCCCCAATAACGTCCCCAACTCTCATTGGCCCATTGTCCTCCCAAAAAATTTCCAATGGTCAACATCACCAATCCAGCCGTTAAGGACAATTCGTTGATCACGGTAAGCTCTTTAATATTGAGATCCATACGTTTCTTGTTCTTTTCTGTGGTCATTACCATCAGAAGCAAAGCAACCACACCCAAGATCATCCCAACGGTCAAGGGACCATAACTACCTACAATTACCGCCACGTGAATCATTAACCAATAACTATCCAATACGGGCACCAAATTACCAATTGCAGGGTCTACCCAGCTTTGGTGCGCAATCCACAGCAACATAGAGGTTACAAAGGCACTTGCCGCAATGGTGAGTTCACTTTTTCGACCCAAAGCCAAACCGATTCCCATGGTGGCCCATCCTACGTAAAGAATACTTTCGTAAGCATCACTCCAAGGAGCGTGACCCGAAATGTACCAACGCAATACTAAACCAATGGTGTGCCAAATAAAGAATAGGATTATGGTTCCTTTCAATAAATAGGCAAAGGCATCCAATATCTTTCGCTCTTTAAAAATCTTGGCAATCAACACAAAGAACAAGAGCACACCCACCATGGCGTAGTATTTATACAAACGGTTGAACAGGTCCAACTTGTTGTATATAATCTCGGTCTTTATTTTATTTTCTGAAGGCAATACCTCTTCACCATGATTCTTTTGGTTCTGGGTGAATGCCTCAATCAATTTATCAGGTTGGGAATAATCACCAGAGGCAATGGATTGTTGGAGGGAGTTCAAATAATAAGGCATTGCATTCCTAATGAAATTGGCATACAAGGAATCCTGCACTTGATATTCTCCACCGCGAAATTCAACTGCCGAAATCCATTTGTTGTTTTCATCATTCAACAAAGGGAATATTTTCACCATTTGACCACTTAAGGCGATATCCAACAAGCTTAATCTTTCCCCAACTTTTTTAATGTCCTTTTCAAAATTGGAAGGATTGGTTGTAGAGGTTGCTTTTTCAAGGTAGGATCTTAGTTTGTAAGCGCCTTTATCAGTGAAAAAATCTGTGGCCTTAACGTAATCCGTACCACTAGGAACACCAATTACTTTTCGGATACTATCGTTTTGCCATTTACCTACTTCAATAAAATCAACCGTATACCAAACTCCTGGATTGAGCATCATGGAAAGAAAAACCTGATTGGCAGACATGTCCTTGTACTTGTCCTTGCCACTCAGTTTTCTCAACAATTCGGAAGAAAAAGTATGTACAGGCTTCATTCGGCCCTCACCATCTTGGATGACCAAGGCGCCAAATTTTTCCGCATGTTCTTTGGCTACGGTCGTTGCTGCAATAACGGAATCAATCTGCGCTTGCGTAGGCATTGCAGAATGCCCATCATGTTCGTCAGTTGTTTCTTGCGCCTGAACACCCGTAAAAGTCAATAACAATAACGCAATGGTCAAAGCTGCTTTTTTGACTTTGATTTTCTCCAACATCTGCTGTAAATCTTTAAATCGGGTATCGCCAAAAAACATAATGCCCATTAAACCGATATACAGCAAGAAATACCCAATATAAGTAATCCAAGTACCCCAAACATCGTGGTTAACAGATAATACGGTGCCCTTTTCATCGGGGTCGAAACTAGATTGAAAAAAACGATAGCCCTTATTGTCCAGCACATGGTTCATATAAATATCGTAATCAAAAGGGCGCTCATCGTGAACGGTCACTTTACTCATAAACGAGGCATAACCTGCTTCGGTACCGGGATATTTCTCTGCAATAAAGTCGTTCAACTCAATCGAAAAAGGAAGTTCGTATACTTTGGAACCGTAACTCAAGGTAAAGTCCAAGCCACCCACATGTATTTTATCTGAAAAATTGGTGGTTCCTTTGGCTCCCAATAATTTCACTTCTTTGGATTCTCCGTTGGCAGCAATGGAAACCACTAGTGCGTCTTGGGTTACTTTAGTAATTTCCTCTTCGGGCACTTTTACAATGCCATATTTACCTTTGACGATAGGCTCTGGAATCACAAATTGCATTCCTGCCATGGTGTACAAAGAGCGTAATTGTAAGGTTTGAATGCTATCACTGGCTACCGTACCTTGAAACTGGTCGGCCATGCGCATAAAATTTCCATCAAAAGGAGACTGAATACGAAACCCATTTTCTTCATCATAAAAAATGTTGACGGCACCATCGGTTTGGTTGTTCAATGCAAAGAGTACATTGTGAATGCTGGCAATTTTTCCATTTTCCAGATAATGTTCGTGACGTTGTCCGTTGCCTGCTTCTACAATTTGCAAGTATTCTTGACCGTTTTCATCAGGAATCAATCCTTTTTCAGCACCTCTAATAAAATCTACATAGGAAATGGTGAATGGTTGGCCATTAAAGTCGGATTTCCAAGGTAAGCTTGAACGTTTTCCTTCGGGAGTTACCAAAATATCATCTTCAAGAATACGCCTTTTGGTTTCACCATTGATATCCCCATCAATATAGGCGGTCAAATAAGTTTTATCGGAATAAAATACGTTCTCCGTAGCACCTTCTCGAATAGGCATCATCCCTTCGTAACTGATATAACGGGTCACAAAAGCGCCAATAATGATAAGAATCCAAGAGAGGTGGAGAATAAGCACAGCCCATTTTTTCCAATCGAGCAAGCGATACCTAAAAATATTCCCGATAAAATTGATCACAAAAAAGACCATAATGGCCTCGAACCAAGTGGCGTTATAAATATAAATTCTGGCGGTTTCGGTACTGTAATAGCTCTCTACAAAAGTTCCAATGGCCATTGCTGCCGCAAAAACCAAAAAAAGAACAGCCATAAGTCTTGTGGAAAAAAGAGTCTTTTTAAGAATATCGATCATGGAAATTCGGTCTGCTTTCGGCTGGCAAAAATACGGCCTTTTAACGTTTTTCTGTTGTCCTTTAGGCTTTAAAATGTTAAATTTAAGAATGCCCCTCTTAAAACTAAAAACTATGAGAAGAAAAGCATTTATCCAGAAAACATTTGGGGCACTGCTTATGGGCATCCCCATAGCTACTTATTTAAGCTGTTCGAGTAGCGACAGTTCCGACAATAACAATGGAAACTTAGACCCCAATCCTAACGCAAGTGAGAAAGACTGTGCGTCAAACGGAGCAGAGGCTTTATCCATCAGTAGCAATCATGGCCATACTCTAGTGGTTTCCAAAGAAGATATTGAGAATGGGACCGAGCGGGATTATTCCATTATGGGGAGCTCTCCCCATAACCACACCGTACGTTTAACATCCAATCATTTTAATTCCCTTAAATCCAATGATCAAATTGTGGTTACCTCAACCACGGAGGATGGGCACAGTCACAGCGTAACCGTGGCCTGTGCTTAATATTGGAAAGGCCAATTAGTAGCGTTTGCCATTGAGGGGGGGCTTTCTTAGGTCCTTTTCCACTTCAATCGTTTATTTTTGCCCCATGCACACAATCGTAGTTCTTGGAACGGGCAATGTGGCCCTACATCTATGCAATGCTTTTTTAGCGGTGGATACGTTAAAACTTGTGCAGGTCTATGGGCGAAACAAAGAAACCCTCCAAAGGTTCAATGCGTTTGCCAATATAACATCCAATCCCGTTGAGATTGAAGAGGCTGATATTTACCTTATAGCCGTCAATGATGATGCGATTTCCCAAGTCTCTAAATTATTGATCACTAAGAAAGGAATTGTGGTGCACACCTCCGGAGCAGTTGCCATGCATGTGATTCAATCTGAAAAACGAGGTGTTTTTTATCCACTACAGACCTTTACCAAAGGTAAAGAAGTAGATTTCTCCACTATTCCTATTTGTATTGAAGCCGAATCGTCTCAATTGCTGGAAACATTGAAGATTCTGGCGAAAGCCATTTCTGAAAAGGTCCATGAAATTAATTCCGAACAGCGAAAAAAATTGCATCTTGCAGCCGTTTTTGTGAACAACTTTACCAATTACCTGTATGGTGTTGGCGAAACCATTTGTTTGGAAGAGGGCCTTCCTTTTGATTTGTTGAAGCCCTTGATTCTGGAAACCGCTGAGAAAGTGCAAACCCTTTCACCTAAAGAGGCACAAACAGGACCAGCAAAACGGCACGATGAAAAGAGTATGGAAAGCCACTTGAAACTTTTGAACAAAGAACACATTGCGCTTTATAAATTATTGAGTGAAGCCATAAAACAAGCCTATGAAAAAGAATTATAAAGAACTTTTAAGTGATATCACCACTTTTGTTTTTGATGTTGACGGGGTTTTTACCGACGGGATGGTACTGATAACTTCCGATGGCGAATTGCTCAGAAAAATGAGTGTGAAGGATGGTTATGCCCTTAAAACAGCCATTCAAAAAGGCTACAACGTCTGTATCATAACAGGCGGCACTAATGAGGGGGTAAAAGAACGCTTAAAAGGACTTGGGGTTACTGATTTTTACATGGGCTCCCATCACAAAGAAGAACCTTTAAAAGAGTATTTGGATATTTACAACATCGACCCGAAACAGGTGGTGTACATGGGTGATGACATGCCCGATATTCCACCTATGAAAATGGTGGCCTTGGCTACCGCACCACAAAATGCCATTCCAGAAGTAAAGGCCATTTGCGACTACGTTTCCCATAAGAATGGTGGAGATGGCTGTGTTCGGGATATTATTGAGCAAGTTTTAAAGGTTCGTGGGGATTGGAACGATAATTTTAGCGCCAAGAATGACTAAAAATCCACTAACAGATAAACTTAAGGGCAAACAAATCATTTTGGCATCTGGTTCACCACGACGCAAAATGTTCTTGAAAGAACTTGGACTGGATTTTATCATTGACCCTAAGTCGGTAGAAGAAGTTTATCCAGATCATTTACAAGGACAGGAAATATCAGAGTATTTGGCTGAATTGAAGGCGACACCGTTTAAGGAAGCCCTAGAGCCCAATCAAATTGTGATTACTTCGGATACGGTGGTTTGGCACAACAATGCTTCCTTGGCCAAAGCAGCTGACCATGCAGAAGCATTCAAAATGCTCCGCACCCTTTCCGGAGATTGGCATGAGGTAATTTCTTCCGTGTGTTTTACCACCAAAGAGGCTCAAAAAACGGTGAGCAGCATCACTAAAGTGAAGCTCAAGGAGTTTTCCGATGAAGAAATCAACTTTTACATTGAAACTTGCCAACCTTTTGATAAAGCAGGTGCCTATGGAATTCAAGAATGGATTGGAATGATCGGCATTTCCGAAATTCAAGGGTCGTACACCAATGTGGTCGGTCTGCCCACCCATTTGGTTTACCAGACCATGATGGAATTGTAATCAGGTCCTTTTTACTGAAATGATTTTTACTGGACAGGCTTTTGAGGCTTGTTCGCAGGGTTCAAAAATACCCTCGTCATGGGATTTAATGGTGTAAAAACCTTTCTTGTCTTTGGAATGTAACAACACAGATTTTCCATCTTTTTTGGACATTGCAAATTGTTCAGGAGCCATTTCCACACAATAATTACAACCAATACATTTGTCGCGTTGAAGCGTAACTACCACCATTACGCCTCTACCTTATTTTCAACAATTTTGTACAATTTGTCCGAAAGTCGAATCCTAAAGTCCAAAGGAATGGTCACGGAATCACCTTTTTTGGCCGTAGAGAGTTTAGCATCGTTCACCAACATTTCGGTTACCTTCATTTCCTTGGCTCCTGTGGTTGGTCCTGTCACCAAAATGGTATCTCCCACTGAAATATCGTAAGCTTCAATAATAAATTCACCAATATTGGTTTTAGGGAAAAAATGGGCTCCCTTACCGATGTAAACTTTCTTTTGGGTAGCGGAAGAACCAGGAATTTTACTCCACTCCCCTAATTTTTGACCTAAATAATAGCCACTCCAAAAACCACGATTGTACACTTTTTCAAGTTCCTGCATCCAAGTGATTACTTTTTCTTTATCATAATTGCCTTCATACAAACTATCCAAAGCTTGACGGTAGCATTTGATTACTTTGGCCACATATTCCGGAGCGCGCCCCCTACCTTCAATCTTTAGCACTTTGATGCCTGCATCAGCTACTTGGTCCAGAAAATCAATGGTACACAAATCTTTAGGTGACATGATGTACTCATTGTCCAGTTCCATTTCAAACCCTGTCTCTTGATCTATCACCGTATATTTTTTTCTGCAGTTTTGTTTACAAGCTCCTCGGTTCGCAGAAGAATTATAGGAATGTAAACTCATATAACATTTACCCGAAACGGCCATACACAAAGCACCGTGACCGAACACCTCTATCTCCACCAATCGACCTGATGGACCTTTGATTTGTTCTTTTTCAATTTGTTCGGTGATTTTTTTCACTTGTCGCAAACTCAATTCCCGACTCAACACCATGGTGTCGGCGAACATGGCATAGAACTTTACCGTTTCAATATTGGTCACATTGATTTGGGTAGAAATATGCACTTCCAATCCTAACTCTCTGGCAGATGCAATTACGGCCTGGTCCATGGCAATAATGGCCGTCAAACCAACTTCTTTGGCTTTCTTCAACAAGGTTTTTACGATGGAAAGGTCGTGGTCATAAATAATGGTGTTCAAGGTAAGATAGGTTCTCACCCCTTTTTCATTACAACGTCTGGCTATCTCGGGCAGATCGTCCAAAGTAAAATTCATGGTGGCCCTAGCCCTCATGTTCAACTGTTCCACCCCAAAATACACCGAATCCGCTCCGTTGTCCAATGCGGCTTGCAGAGATTCAAAATTACCTGCAGGTGCCATCAACTCAATCTGTTGCATGTCAAAAGTTTTTGCTTCCGAAATATTTTGCAAAACTACATTTTTCCTTGCATTGCAAAAAGTTAAGTATCTTGAGATATCTCGACAATTCCCATGAATCAAATACATGTGCTTATGAAAACCTATTTTTTCCTTTTGAGTTTGTTTTTCGTTGTTGCTTTAAGCTGCAAACAAGAAGCGCCCAAACCGACCGAGATTGCTTCAACTGCAAATACCAAAACCAAAGAAAAATTACCAAAAAAGCCATTATCCGAAGATTTTAAGGCCTATTGGTATGCTGGCGAAGCAGAAATCACGTCTTACGAATTAAAGCAAGCTCGCTATGGG
This sequence comes from Flagellimonas cixiensis, assembly GCF_042134615.1. Lineage (GTDB taxonomy): Bacteria > Bacteroidota > Bacteroidia > Flavobacteriales > Flavobacteriaceae > Flagellimonas > Flagellimonas cixiensis. The sequence goes on along the minus strand of NZ_CP169639.1, from coordinate 2,908,449 downwards.
GAACTGAGGGATGGAAAAGCAGTTTTAATTTATGTAACCGAACCTTTTTTGCCTGAAAAACAGGTGAAAGCCGATAATCCAAATCCAGAAAGCATATCGGTTTTAAAATTGAATGCTACCAAAAAGTTTGTGACTGGAATTTATCCCTACTCCATTATGGCGAGTACATTTTTTCCTGTTTACGATAACCAACATGCCATAAAAACCAGTTTGTCGGTTCAGGAGTGGTGCGGCCATGTGTACTCCCAATTAAACAATCGTGAGCAATTTGAATTTACGTGGCATTCGTATTTTGAAGGAGAAGCCGATCAGGAGTTTTCAGTCCAAAAATCGCATTTAGAAAATGAAATCTGGAATAAAATACGCATCAACCCAAGTGGACTTCCAGTAGGCGAGATTGAAATGATTCCTTCATTGGAATTTCTTCGATTAACACATGAAGAAGTTAAAACCTATGCCTCAAATGCTGAACTTTCAACTTCAAATGGAATATCAACCTACTCTATTTCTTACCCGGAATTGGAACGAAAATTGATGATATCTTTTACATCTGATTTTCCATATTCCATTGAAAGTTGGACAGAAGAATTTAAAAGTGGATTTGGTCCAAAAGCAAAAAAAATGACCACAACCGCTACCAAAATTAAAAGGTATAAATCAGCTTATTGGGGTCAGAACAGGAATAGCGATTCGAGTTTAAGGGATAGTTTAGGTTTGTAACGCCTTTTAAAATCGATGTTAAAACTCTTCTAAATAATTCCCCAACTGACTTTAAACAGGCTATATTTGAAACAACCACTAAACAACCAACAATGAAATACGTATGGGTAACCCTTTCGGCTATTGTATTTTCTGTAACCTTACTTCATGCCCAAAAACCAGATAAACCTACCTCTTCAGAGATTTATCACGAACTTCAAAAACTCAATTTTTTAGGGACTGCCCTTTACGTGGCGGCTCATCCCGATGATGAAAATACAAGCCTAATTTCATACATGTCCAACCACGAAAAAGCGCGCACGGTCTATCTTTCCTTGACCCGTGGCGACGGTGGGCAAAATTTAATAGGTTCTGAATTGCGTGAATTATTGGGCGTGTTACGAACTGAAGAATTATTGGCCGCCCGACATATGGATGGTGGAGAACAACGTTTTACCCGTGCCAACGATTTTGGGTTTTCCAAGCATCCGAACGAGACCCTTAAAATATGGGACAAAGAAAAAGTGCTGGCCGATGTGGTTTGGACCATTCGGAAAATAAAACCGGATGTTATTGTGAATCGTTTCGACCACAGAACCCCTGGTTCAACCCATGGGCACCACACCTCCTCTGCTATTTTAAGTGTTGAAGCTTTTGATATTGCCAACAATCCCGATGTGTATGCCGAACAATTGGAATACACTACACCTTGGCAACCTAAACGAATTTTTTACAATACCTCTTGGTGGCAGTATGGAAGCCAAGAAGCCTTTGCTAAAGTGGACAAATCTGGAATGGTGAGTCTAGATGTGGGCACCTATTACCCAGAATTGGGATTATCCAACAACGAAATAGCCGATATGGCCCGAAGTCAACACCTATGCCAAGGTTTTGGTAGGTTGACCAGTAGAGGTTCTTCCATGGAATATATTGAACTTCTAAAAGGAGATATGCCTAAAAACAATGATGTGTTCGAAGGCATTAACACTACTTGGTCCCGAGTTGAGGGTGGTGAAGCTGTTGGGGAGATTCTTTATGAGGTGGAAAAGAACTTTAACTTCAGAAACCCTGAAAAACATCTACCTGCGTTGGTAAAAGCCTATCAACTGCTTCAAAAAGTGGAAGATGAGCATTGGCGAACGCTTAAATCAGAAGAGCTACAAGCCCTTATTTTGGATTGCGCAGGTCTTTATCTGGAGGCAAGTGCCGGGGAATCCTCTGCAACACCAGGAAGCATGGTCAAAGTTAATTTTGAGGCCATTAACCGTAGTGCCAACGGCATCACCTTGAAGTCCATTAGCTTAAATGGTGTTTCAGAAAAAATTACACCGGCACAAATTTTGGAAAACAATAAAAAATCTAACTTCGACCTTAGTTTTAAAGTTCCAGAAGCTACAAATTACACCAGTCCTTATTGGTTGAACGAATCTGGAACCTTGGGTACCTATACCGTAAATGATCAAACTTTGATAGGTAAACCAGAAACACCTAGTGCTTTTACGGCCATTTTTGCATTGGAAATTGACGGAGTGTCCATCAATATTGAAAAGCCAGTTATTTATCGCTATTCCAAACCCGATAAGGGAGAAGTGTACGAGCCCTTTGCCATTTTACCTGAGGTTACTTCAAAAATCGATGAAAAAGTTCTGATTTTCGCCAATGCAGACACCAAAGATGTTCAGGTAAAAATTAGGGCCGGAAAAAATGATGTTTCTGGAAATGTGGTTTTGAATCATCCTGAAGGATGGATGGTTATGCCCAGCAGTATTCCATTTTCCATTGCTCAGAAAGGGGAAGAAATTAGTGTAATCTTTAAAGTTTCACCGCCGCAAACTGGAAGTGAAGGAAAAATATCGCCCGTAGTTACTATTGGAAACAAGACATTTGACAAAGAACTTGTTGAAATTAATTACGACCATATTCCAAAGCAATCCATTCTTTTACCATCAGAAGCGAAAGTAGTTCGCATGAACATTCAAAAATCCGGGGAACATATTGCCTACATTATGGGTGCCGGTGATAATGTTCCTGAAAGTTTGGAGCAAATTGGATACCAAGTACATCTAATAGACCCAAATGATATTCAAGCAGGTTCTTTGGATAAGTACGACGCTGTTGTAGTTGGAATTAGAGCTTATAATGTGGTGGATGCCCTAAAATTTAAGCAACCCATCCTTTTCGATTATGTCGAAAAAGGAGGCACCATGATCGTTCAGTATAACACTGCGGGGCGCTGGGCCAATCAGTTTGAAAATATTGCTCCCTATGACTTAACCCTTTCTAGAGATAGGGTTACCGATGAAAATGCAAAAGTGAGTATCTTGGCCAAAAACAATTCGTTGGTGAATTTCCCAAACACCATCACCGAAAAAGATTTTGATGGTTGGGTACAAGAACGTGGACTATACTTCCCAAGCGAGTGGAGCGCTGATTTCACGCCAATATTGGAAATGGGTGACGAAGGAGAATCACCAAGTCAAGGTAGCCTTTTAGTGGCACCTTACGGAGAAGGTCATTATATTTACACCGGCTTGAGCTTTTTTAGGGAACTTCCCGTTGGAGTTTCAGGAGCTTATAAATTGTTTGCCAATATGCTTTCCGTTGGAAAAGATGAAGTAAAAAAAGAAAGTAATGTCAAAGGATAACATGGATACCAAATTCGAATGGAAAAAAGAATACAGCATTGTACTCTTTTTAAACGCCATTTATATTTTGATTTTTTACCTCATAATGATACTAAACAACTAAAATCCTGAATGGCATTACTCGATTGGATTATTCTTGGTAGTACTCTATTGTTTATTGTGGCCTATGGCGTATGGAAAACCCGAGGCAATAATAGTGTTGATGACTATGTTCGTGGCGGAGATAATATAAAATGGTGGACCATTGGCCTGTCCGTAATGGCTACCCAAGCAAGTGCCATTACCTTCTTGTCCACCCCTGGGCAAGCATTCCACGATGGAATGGGTTTTGTGCAATTCTATTTTGGCCTTCCGTTGGCCATGATAGTGATTTGCCTTGTTTTTATTCCCATTTATAAAAAGTTGAATGTTTTTACCGCCTACGAAATGTTGGAAGGTCGTTTTGACCTTAAAACCAGAACCCTAACAGCCATTTTGTTTTTAATTCAACGAGGTTTGGCAGCAGGAATTACCATTTTTGCTCCTTCCATAATTTTATCTGCGGTATTGGGATGGGATTTGAGAACCTTGAACGTGATTATCGGAATTTTAGTGATCATTTATACCGTTTCTGGTGGAACCAGAGCCGTAAGTGTTACCCAAAAGCAGCAGATGTTCATTATTATGCTGGGAATGTTCTTTGCCTTCTTTTTTATAATGGGAGCCCTGCCTACCGATATTTCTTTTGGAAAAGCATTAAAAATTGCCGGCGCCAACAACAAATTGAATATTCTCGATTTTACGTTAGATCCCGATAACCGCTATACGTTTTGGAGTGGAATCACAGGAGGTTTCTTTTTGGCCCTAGCCTATTTTGGCACTGACCAAAGTCAAGTGCAGCGTTACCTTTCCGGAAAATCAGTCCGTGAAAGCCAATGGGCCTTGATCTTTAATGGCATTTTTAAAATTCCAATGCAGTTTTTCATCTTATTGGTAGGTGCCATGGTTTTTGTGTTTTATCAATACAATACCTCTCCCCTAAATTTTAATCCAGCTGCCACCGAAGCGGTGATGGAATCGGAATATGCCGAAAACTACAAAACTCTCGAAGCTGACCATAAAAAGTTAGAAGCTGAAAAACGAATGGCCCAAGATGCCTTTTCTGAAGCCTTGGAGCTCAAAGAGTACAATGCCATAGAGCAGGCAAAACAGGACATTATCCGAATTAATGAAAAGGAAAACATAAGTCGTGAAACGGCACGAAGTTTAATTGCCAAAGCGGATGAACTCGTGGAGACCAACGACAAGGATTATGTTTTTATCCACTTTATCCTAAACAATCTGCCACAAGGATTGATAGGTTTGCTATTGGCCGTTATTTTATCTGCCGCCATGTCATCAACAGCATCAGAATTGAATGCTTTAGGCACCATAACGGCATTGGACCTATATAAAAGAAGTCAGAAAAAAGATCTTGACCAAAAGCACTATTTAATGGCCACTAAAGGGTTTACCTTGCTTTGGGGTATAATTGCCATTGCGATTGCCAATGTTGCCAATTTGTTCGATAACCTTATCCAATTGGTAAACATCATTGGTTCTATATTCTATGGAAATGTTCTTGGCATTTTCCTATTAGCGTTCTTTTTCAAATTTGTGAAAGGAAATGCTGTTTTTGTAGCGGCTATTGTTACCCAAATTATTGTAATTGTTGGGTGGTATATGGATTGGATGTCTTATTTATGGCTGAACGCTTTTGGGTGTGTTTTGGTGATTCTTTTAGCGAGCTTGGTTCAAATGTTCGATAATTTTTTAGGAAATCCCAAAGTTGAACAATAAAAAAAGCCCACTTTTTAAGTGGGCTTCCAATTTGTTTTTATTTCTGAAGAACTAGTTCTCGGCCCATTCTTGAAGTGATTCAGTGTTCATTTTCACATAATCTTGGTTACCAGCTGCCTGTGCTGCAGATAGTGATCTTTTCGCTGCTTTAATAGCGCCATCTTTATCGCCTAGTTTAGCATAGATCAAAGATTGCGTGCGCATCATCCAATAGGCTTTTCCACCATCCATTTCAACGGCTTTATCTACCCAAGTTTTAGCTTGCTCCATGTTCATGCCTTCCGCGAAGTAATAAGAACCGGCAGCAAAATAATCATTAGCGGTCAACTCACCTCCACCGTTCATGGTAGCCTCAATACTCTTAATGGCCTTGTCCACTGTTGGAACCACAAAATCAACCCCTACATAGGTATTCTCCCACATAATGCCCAAAGTAGCACCGTTATTGTGCAAATCGTCAATAGTGATTGTGAATGATTCAATGGGCATTGGGATTTCCATGGTTTCAACCTTTACGGTGGCCGCCACTTTTGAAGCATCCCATTCTTGTGGATTTCCCCAGTTATCTGTGGTAGTATAGAAAATTACATCCCAAACAGCTTTGCCTGGTCTTGTGTAGATAGAGTAGCTTCCCGCACTCAATTTTTTACCTTCCACTTCAACATCATCACCAAAAGTAATAATGGTATTTTGGTTCGCACCTGTTCTCCAAATAGCATCAAATGGAACAAGGTCTCCAAATATTTTTCTGCCTTTCATGGCAGGTCTTGAATATTTTACGGTAACATCCGTTAATCCAACCTTTTGCTCCAAGGTTGAGAACGGACTAGGCGCTGGAGTTTCTATCTGTGCATTTAGGGTAACGCACATCAAACCAACAAATAATAGTAGTGCAACTTTTTTCATATGATAATGTTTTTAACTGTTTAGTGGGACAAAGCTAAATATAAACCCTGCCCCTAATTGTTAATAATTCCTTAAAAGGATGTGTTCCAATGCGTAGCATCCACTTCTAAATTAACATTTTTGTTTAACTTTTTAATATTTTTATTAAACAATATAGTTTTATCTTTGTGCAAACATAATTTGATGCAGCTCTATCAATTAAAATCAAAGCAAATACTGCCTATTTCTAAAACAAAGGCTTGGGAATTTTTATCGGACCCCAAAAATTTAGCGGTAATTACCCCTGACCATATGGGTTTTCATATTCTGGCAGGTGCCGACCGAGCCATGTTTCAAGGACAGATTATTCAATATATCGTAAAACCATTTCCATTAGTAGCCACCAAATGGGTCACAGAAATAACCCACGTTAAGGAAGGTGAGTATTTTGTGGACGAACAGCGTTTTGGTCCTTACGCGCTTTGGCATCACAAGCATTTTTTAAAAGAAGTTCCCGAAGGTGTGGAAATGGAAGATATTATTGACTATAAGCTTCCTTTTGGCCTTTTGGGTCAAATGGCCCATCCTGTTTTGGTAAAAAAACAATTACAAAAAATCTTTGAATATCGTGAAAAAAAGCTTGTTGCGTTATTTGGGCAAGTAGCAGGCAGAGAAAATAAGTTGAGTATTTCAAAAATATAATATGAAAAAGAATATTTTGTTAATTGGCGGCTCATACGGCATTGGTCTGGAAATGGCCAAAATACTTTCCAAAGACCATCAAGTATTTGTTGCTAGCCGAAGCAATGAACAACTTTTAAATTTGAACGTTACCCACATCCCTTTTGATGTTTTAAACGAAGACATTTCAGAAAAAGCAATTCCAGAAAAACTGGATGGCTTTGTATATTGCCCTGGTAGCATCAACCTAAAACCCTTCAAGACTTTGGGAGTTGACACCATTCAAAACGATATGGAAATCAACTTTTTCGCTTTGGTTCAAACCGTCAAATCCATCATCAATAGAATGAACGAAGGTTCTAGCATGGTCTTTTTCAGCACTGTGGCCGTGGGAACAGGAATGCCCTTTCATACAAGTGTAGCAGCCGCAAAAGGTGCTATTGAAGGTTTTGCCAGAGCATTGGCAGCGGAGTATGCCCCAAAAATACGAGTAAACGTTATCGCCCCGTCTTTAATCGATACACCTTTGTCCGAAAGACTTTTGAGCAACGAAAAGAAAAAAGAAATGATGGCACAAAGACATCCGATGAAACGGGTGGGTGCAGCTCGGGACATTGCCAACATGGCCAAATTTTTACTAAATTCCAACAACTCTTGGATAACTGGACAGGTAATTGGCGTAGATGGAGGTATGTCCACACTAAATGTTAGTTAATGCAGGATAAGATACTAGTTTTTTGGTTTAGGCGCGACTTACGATTAGATGACAATGTTGGACTGTACCAAGCCCTGCAAAATAAAGTCCCTGTACTTCCCATCTTCATTTTTGATACGGAAATATTGGAAAATCTTCCAAAAAATGATGCCCGAGTTACCTTTATTCACAATCAGCTACAAAAGTTAAACAAGCAATTGAACACTGATTTTGGCAGTGGGATAGCTCAATTTCATGGTTCACCCAAAAAAGTATTTGAAAAATTAATCGAAGCATACCAAATTGAAGCGGTTTTCACCAACCACGATTACGAACCCTATGCCAAAAAAAGGGATGAAGAAATCAGGGAATTGTTAGAATCAAGCAATATTCAGTTCAACACCTTTAAAGACCAAGTTATTTTTGAAAAAGAGGAAGTGGTCAAAGATGATAGAGATTCCTACGTGGTCTATACGCCTTATATGCGCAAGTGGAAAGAAAATTTCAATCCCACCACCCATTTGTTGGAGTACGATTCCCAAACTAACCTCAGTAAAAACTTGTATCAGTCCAAAACCCTGCCCCAACTTTCTTTAAAAGATATGGGGTTTGTAGAATCATCCACACAGGTTCCTGATTATACCGTTACTTCGGACTTAATTCAACAATATGAGGACACTCGAGACTTTCCCGCAAAAAAGAATGGCACTTCCCGACTAGGTCCACATCTTCGTTTTGGAACCGTTTCCATTCGAAAAATGGTCAAAAAAGCCATGAATGAAAAGAATGAAACCTTTTGGAACGAGCTGATTTGGCGTGAATTTTTTATGCAGATTCTTTGGCATTTTCCGCATACCGTGAACGCTGCATTCCGACCAAAATACGACCGAATCGAATGGCGAAACAATGAGGAGGAGTTTGAAAAATGGAAACAAGGTAAAACAGGATATCCCCTTGTAGATGCCGGTATGCGTGAATTAAACCAAACAGGCTACATGCACAATCGGGTGCGCATGCTGGTAGCCAGCTTTCTTTGCAAACATTTGCTTATAGATTGGCGTTGGGGCGAAGCCTATTTTGCCGAAAAATTATTGGACTACGAAATGGCCAGCAATGTGGGCAACTGGCAATGGGCCGCAGGCAGTGGCGTAGATGCCGCCCCTTACTTCAGGATTTTTAACCCAACTACGCAGATTCAAAAGTTTGATAAGGATAAAAAATACATCAATACATGGGTTCCAGACCTTCAAGAAATAAGCTACCCAGAGCCGATGGTTGACCATAAAATGGCTCGGGAACGTTGCTTAAAAACATATAAAGAAGCGGTCAGTTGAAGCTTTTTCTTTAATTTTAGTTCTTGTTGATGGAGTTTTGTTTCAGATGAATGAAGAAAGCTGAAATCAGCGACTAATAACTAACTCAAAACCTTTAAAATGAAGAAAATTTCAACCTTACTCCTTTTGGGATTGGTGACCCTTAGCCTCTCCGCCCAAAAGATGACCAAGGACAAAAAAGCTGTTGTTGCTTCGGTAGAGAAGCACAAAGACAACCTTATTAAAATCAGTGATTCCATTTGGGCATTGGCTGAAACTGCCTTTGAAGAATCCATTTCTGCAGAATTGCTGGCGGATTATGCCGAAGAAAATGGAATGACCGTAACTCGTGGCGTTGCCGATATTCCAACGGCATTTATTGCCACGTATGGTTCGGGTAGTCCTGTGATCAGTGTATTGGGAGAGTTTGATGCACTGCCCGGACTTTCACAGAATACCGTTCCAACAAAAGATCCGAGAATTGAGGGGGAGCCTGGACACGGTTGCGGACACAACATGTTCGGGGCTGCCAGTTTGGGGGCTGCCATTGCCATAAAAGAGCAAATTGAGGCCGGAAACATCAAGGGAACTGTAAAATTCTTTGGAACTCCCGCAGAGGAAAAGTTTTTCGGAAAAGTTTGGATGGTGGAAGCTGGACTTTGGGATGATGTTGATGTGAACGTGAGCTGGCACCCATCTGCCGAAATCGAAGCCGATGTACAGAGCGGATTGGCCTTGGTGGACTTTATGGTAGAATTCTACGGTCAAGCTGCCCATGCTTCAGCAGATCCTTGGAACGGACGCAGTGCTTCTGATGCTTTGGAATTGTACACCACAGGAATTAACTACTACAGAGAGCATATAAAACCAACTTCCCGTATTCATTACCACATTCAAGATGGTGGACAAGTAGTAAATGTTGTCCCTGATTACTCAAGATTGTGGGTAAGAGTACGTGACCCTAAAAGAGATGTGATGTTGCCGACCTTTGAGCGAGTAAAAGCTATGGCCGAAGGAGCGGCCATCATGGCCAATGTGGAATACAAATACTCTTTGATTTCTGGTATTTATGAGACCTTGGTAAATCGTGAAGGTGGAAAAATAATGCAGAATAACTTGGAGCTTTTGGGTCCAATCACCTATACCGATGAGGAAATTACCTATGGTAAAGCCATTCAAGAAGCAACGGGTAAACCACAAGTAGGCATGGACGGCGAAGTTCACCCTCTAAAAGAAACCGAAGCACTTCCCGGAGGTGGTTCAACAGACGTAGGGGATGTGAGCTGGAACGTGCCCAACATCAACTTGGGCGTTACCGTTGCACCAAAAGGAACTCCTTGGCACTCATGGGCCGTTGTTGCCTGTGGCGGAATGAGTATTGGACATAAAGGAATGATCTATGCTTCAAAAGCTATGGGAATGACTATGTTGGACCTTTTTGACGACCCAAAATTGGTAGAAAAAGTAAAAGAAGAATATAAAACCAGAAAAGGCGATGTAAAATATGAGGCCATGATCGATGGTCCACCACCAATTCCTGGTAAATAGATTAAAAATTGTTGAGGGCGACTAAAAGCTTTCTAGCTGTCAGTTCGAGCGCAGTCGAGAACCAAAATGTGGGTAAAAGCATTAGATTTCGACTCCGCTCAACCTGACAAATCCAATGCGATTATGCTTTTTAGCCCCCTAAATAACATACAAATCACAATGAAAAATCCTGTTATTCAAACCTTTCCACTAAGCTCACCTTGGCAAACCCTTGATCCATTTTTGTTCAGTGTGTACCATTTGGACCACTTTCCAAAAGGAAATGGGGATATGGGCCCTGATTCCTCTTTATTGAAAGGTAGAAATTTGGGCAGTGACTTTGACCCAAGTAATGAATGGAGAATGTACCACGGACAAACCATTCCCGGTTTTCCGTACCATCCCCACCGTGGTTTTGAAACCATAACCATTGTGAACAAGGGGTTTTGTGACCATTCGGATTCTTTGGGTGCCGCAGGTAGGTTTGGTCAAGGCGATGTACAATGGATGACAGCAGGAAGAGGCGTACAACACTCTGAAATGTTTCCATTGTTAAAAGATGAAGAGGGGAACACATTGGAATTGTTCCAGATTTGGTTGAACTTGCCCAAAGCTGGGAAATTTGTGGAACCTCATTTTAAAATGCTATGGAATGAGGAGATTCCCATTGTTGAAGAACATAGTGCTAAAATAAAAGTAGTTGCCGGTACCTACAAAAATATTGCTCCCATTGCCCCTGCCCCCGATTCTTGGGCGGCCAACCCTGAAAATGAAGTTGCTATTTGGAACATTCATGTAAATGCCAATTCGGAGTACATCTTACCAAAAGCAAATACATCAGTTAACCGTGTGCTGTACTTTTATGATGGTGATGAAATCCATATTGGAGATAAAAAAATCAATCCCAATTTTGGAATCGTTTTGGACCCCACAGAAGAGGTTACTATGAAAACAGGTTCTGAAAGTGGCCATTTTATGTTGTTACAGGGCAAACCCATTGGTGAACCCGTGGCGAAATACGGACCGTTTGTGATGAACACCCAAGAAGAAATCCAAAAATCGATGGAAGAATATCGCCTTACCCAATTTGGAGGATGGCCATGGCCTTACCCCGACAATGTGCATGAAAAAGACCGCGGAAGATTTGCACTTTACCCAGACGGAAAACTGGTAGAGAAAAGCTAGTTTTTTAGCAGCTATGAAAAATCCATAGTTTCAAAAGGGTTATCCATAAAACCAAAAGGGTAATCCGTCAATTCAACTATGGTTTTTAGTCAGTTTCATGTATCTTGCTGGAAACAAACTAAATGAAACCCAGCCAAACCTTACTTTCAACCCTTTGGGTTGTGCTACTTATTAGTCAATTTTGTCTTTCTCAAACCAAGGAGTTAGACAGTCTTCAAAGCTTAATGAAGACTGCCGATGATACTACTCAGGTAAAGTTATTACGATCCCAAAGTATTGCCATGCGATCTTTGGATGTGGAAAAATCCTTTGAGCTGATCCAACAAAGCATTGATAAAGCTAAAGAGATTGGTTATGCCCAAGGGGAAATCAACGGAATTTACACGCTAGCGTTAACCCATGGTATGACAAGTAACTATGTGGAATCACTTGATTATTTAAAGCAATGTCTAATATTAACTAAAGAACATGGGGATTTTGATACGCTAATCAATCTGTATAATACGTTTGGAATCATATACAAGCGAATCGGTGATTATCCAACAAGTCAGGAATATTACTTAGAAGGTTTAAAAATTGCAGATTCTGTTCAACACTATGAAGACGTTCATTATATATATGGAAATCTTGGCTTGTTATATGATAAAATGGACGAAGATGAAAAAGCAATTGAAAATTACCAAAAAGCCATTGAAAGTTACCAACGGGCTGTAGAAAATTATGGCAGAGCATATAGCGAAACGTTTAAATCTAGTATGTTTTCAGATATGGCAGAAATTGACCTTAAAAATCAAGATTATACTGCTGCCTTAGAAAAACTTTTACCGGCTGCCACCGTTTTTCAAAACAATAATAGCACTCTACAATTAAGCAAGGTTTATTCGAACATTGGACTTTGCTACTTAAACCTAAAACAGTGGGGGCTTTCAGAAGAATACCTGTTAAAATCCTTGCAGATAGCTTTAAATAATACCTTAAAACAGGAAATCGCGCAAGCTTATGGCAACCTAGCCAACCTCATGTTACAACAAAACAAGATGGAAAGTGCAGTATCCTATTCCAATAAAAACCTCGAAGCTCTAGAGGTTATGGGCGAATATGAGAACAAACAAAAAGCACATGATCTGGCTGCTCAAATACACGAACAAATTGGCAATTATGGCAAAGCCAATCAGCATCTAAAGCAAAGTATGGTGTACCAAGACAGCCTGCTCAACGAGACCAAGGTCAAAGAAATCCAGAACCTTCAAGTACTGCACGATGTATATGTAAAGGATCGCGAACTAAAGGAAAACGAACTCCAAATGGCGCTGTTGAATACTGAGATTTCTTTAAATAGCAAACGTATGGTTTACATGGCCATTATTTCAGTCCTTTTGCTCTTTTCGGCCAGTTTGTTGTATTTCAGATATCGCGGCAAGAAAAAGAGCAATGCCATTTTATTGGAAAAGAACATGTTGATATCGGAACAGAATGAAACGATCGCTACCATGAACAAGGAATTGGAAAAACGAATGCTCCGTGCCCAAATGAATCCGCATTTCATCTTCAACTCCTTGAACTCCATTCAATCCTTGATCCATGCCAACGATCGGGAAAATGCGCTCAACTACCTGTGTAAATTTTCCAGGCTCTTGCGCCAGGTGTTGGAAAGCTCCATCAACATTAGCCTGTTATTGAGCGAGGAAATCAAATTGCTAAAAATTTATGTGGAACTGGAAGCCCTACGTTTTGACAATAGTTTTACGTACGCTTTTCATATTGATGAACATTTGGATGTGGATGCCCATGAAGTGCCTATGCTGCTCGTGCAACCCTATATTGAAAATGCCATTATCCATGGCTTAATGCCCAAGGAAGGCCCCAAACAACTGAACCTGTACTTTAACGACAGCCCAGAATTTATCGAATGCATTATTGAAGATAATGGGGTTGGTATCATAGCTAAAAAGAGCCCTGGGCAAAGTGACAGAATCTCAAGGGGCATGTCGATTACCGAAAAAAGAATCGAGGCCCTTAGTAAATTCACCGACCTTGAGTTGGTTCACATTGAAAACCTGAACGATGGTTCCAAGACGGGAACCCGGGTTACCATTTTAATCCCGAAGGAATCAAATTAAACCCTCACAATGTTTGCGCCAATCGCTCTTAGTCTTTCATCGATATTTTCGTAACCACGATCAATTTGCTCTATGTTATGAATAGTGGATGTCCCTTTGGCAGAAAGTGCCGCAATTAAAAGCGATACTCCAGCCCTAATATCTGGCGACACCATTGTGGTGGCTTTTAAAGTAGATTTAAAATCATGACCAATCACCGTAGCTCGGTGTGGGTCGCAAAGAATAATTTTTGCTCCCATATCAATCAATTTATCTACAAAGAACAATCGGCTTTCGAACATTTTTTGGTGAATCAAAACTTCTCCCTTGGCCTGGGTGGCCACTACCAAAATAATGCTCAACAAATCGGGTGTTAAGCCTGGCCATGGTGCATCTGCGATAGTAAGTATGGATCCATCAATAAAATTCTGAATCTTGTACCCTTTATCGTGTTTGGGAATAAAAATATCATCACCTTTTCGCTCCACCGTAATCCCTAATTTTCTAAATACATTCGGAATCAACCCTAAATCGTCCCAGCTTACATTTTTAATGGTCAGTTCGCTTTGGGTCATGGCAGCCAGTCCAATCCAGCTTCCTATTTCAATCATGTCGGGCAACATGGTGTGCTCTGTTCCGCCCAAAGAATCTACTCCTTCTATGGTCAATAAATTGGACCCTATTCCTGTGATTTTAGCTCCCATTCGGTTGAGCATTTTGCACAATTGCTGCAAATAGGGTTCACAAGCTGCATTATAAATGGTCGTGGTGCCTTTGGCCAAAACTGCGGCCATCACAATATTGGCGGTTCCGGTTACCGAAGCTTCATCCAACAACATATAGGTTCCGGTAAGCTTTTCCGCTTCTACCCCATAAAAATGTTCTTCTTTGTTGTATCGGAACTTGGCTCCCAATTTTATAAATCCTTCAAAATGGGTATCGAGCCTTCTTCGTCCAATTTTATCACCTCCCGGTTTCGGAATATATCCTTTTCCAAATCTCGCCAACAACGGCCCTACCAACATAATGGAACCACGCAATCCCCTACCGTCTTGTTTAAACTGGTCAGACTGCAAATACTCCAAGTTGATGTCATCTGCCTTAAAAGTATAGGAGCCCTTGCCCTTCTTTTGGATTTTAACGCCCAAATCTTCCAATAAGGCAATCAGTTTATTCACATCGACAATGTCGGGAATATTGTTTATGGTAATTTTTTCTTCTGAAAGTAATACTGCGCAAAGAATCTGTAACGCTTCATTCTTTGCCCCTTGGGGTGTTATGCTACCGTGAAGTTGGTGTCCACCCTCAATACGAAATGTACCCATGTATTTCTTTGGAGTTTAATATCTTTTTTTGCGACCTCTTTGTCCACCTTTTTTATTCGTGCTTCTATTGGTCTTGGATAATCTGTTTTTTAAGAATTGTCCGCTTTCGGTCAAGTTTTCACCGTCTTTGGCCAAATCGATTTGACCATCACTCAATTCTTTTAAGTGACCAAAAATCACCACGTCTTCCACCGTATCCTTGTTCCAGTTCAAGTAACATTTTTTCATGTGGTTGGCAATGGCAAACTCCAATCCAGAACGCATATCGCCTTTTTCCCATTTTACGGCCACATCAATCATTCGTTTGATATTGTTTCCGTAGAATCTGTATTTCGGGTGGTTTTGAGGATATCCCAATGGTTCTGGACGCTGTTGCAATACTTCTTTGGAAGTGATGGGGAATGGTGAATCCACATCCAATTTAAAATCGGACATGATAAACAACTGATCCCATAGTTTGTGCTGAAAATCGGGAACATCGCGCAAGTGCGGTTGAAGGTTTCCCATGACGCTGATGATGGCCTTGGCCACTTTATTGCGCTCACTGCGGTCTTCAATGGCTACAGCATGGTCTACCATTTTTTGAAAATGACGACCGTACTCTGGAATAAAAAGCTTTGGACGCTCTGTATTGTATTCTATATTTTCTACTGAGTTCAAACTAAATGAATTATGAAGATTAATTAATGGGAAGTATTTCCATTAACGTATGCAAATTAATAAAATTATGGCAAATCAAGGCTTTACAGTGAAATTACACCTTCCACTACGGATACTTCCTTATACTTTTCGATGACCGCATCGGGACTTTTTAAATTTACCGTAATGGACAAACTGGTGTAGGTGCCCTTTTTTGATTTTTTGGATTCGATAACCGCTCCAGTATTATTAAAGATTTCATGGATTTGGGCTATGCGCTTATCATCGGTCGGTACAATGAATTTGTACAGGTAATCGGAAGGCCAACTGTTGTTTTCCAACAACTGCTCCTTTAACCTGGCATAAAACTCCTCTGAATTGCCCTTTTCCATGCTTCAATTTTCTACAAATATATGGCTTAGTGCACAATTTTTTTTACTTCTGGCTATTTCATTACTTTGTAGTGTTAAATTAATGTGTTTGGGCAAGAGCAAAGTTGTTATTACGGGTGCACCTGGAACTGGAAAAACTTCCATTGTAAAAGTATTGGAAGAACAGGGACATACCTGTTATCATGAAATTATTCGTGATATGACCTTGAAAGAAAAGTCAAAGGGAAATTCAGAAGAATTCATTTCAAATCCTTTGGTCTTTGCAGATGATGCCATGCAGTTCAATAAAGATTTATTGCTGGGAAGAACGGCACAGTACCTTAATGCTTTAAAAAGCTTTGAACCCATAAGTTTTTTTGATAGAGGTATTCCCGACGTGTTGGCCTATATGGATTTCTTTGACCAACAGTACGATGAGGAGTTTGAACAACCTTGTAAATTGCACCGGTACGACATTGTTTTTATTGTGCCACCTTGGAAAGATATTTATGTTTCGGACAATGAAAGGCTGGAAACTTTTGAAGAGGCCGAGCATTTGCATCACGCCTTGGTGAACACGTATACCCAATTTGGCTATAACCCCATCGAAGTGCCAAAAGATACGGTCCTTAATCGGATTGATTTTATTTTGGAAACACTTAAAAATCCTTAGTGCGAAAAGAGACAACTTCTATTTTAAGGGAATTCTGGGGTCATGATGATTTTCGGGGATCCCAAAAAAACATCATCGATAGCATATTATCGGGAAAGGATGTATTGGCCTTAATGCCCACGGGTGGGGGCAAATCTATCTGCTACCAAGTGCCCGCATTGGCCAACGAAGGTATTTGTATTGTGGTATCCCCTTTGGTGGCCCTAATTCAAGACCAAGTAAGCCAACTTAAAAAACGTAACATTAAAGCCGTTGCGCTCACCGGTGGTATTTCATTTGAGGAGCTTAACAATAGACTGGATAATTGCCTGTATGGCAACTACAAGTTTTTATATCTCTCGCCAGAACGTCTGCAGCAAAGTATGGTGCAAGAGCGCATACAACAAATGAACGTGAACCTTATTGCCATTGACGAAGCCCACTGTATTTCGCAATGGGGCAACGATTTTAGACCCGCTTATTTGGGTTGTGCCTTATTGAGGGAGCTTATCCCCAATGTACCTATTATTGCTTTGACCGCTACCGCCACCCCACGTGTTGTGAAAGACATATTGGAAAATTTAAAATTGGAGCAGGCAACTATCTTTAAGGATTCCTTTTTGCGTTCTAATATTATATTTAAGGTAAAGCATACCGAAGACAAACTGTATCAGCTTAAAAAGTACCTAACAAAAATAGATGGCAGCGGCATTGTCTATGTCCGTTCCCGAAAAGCTTCGATGGCCATTGCCAATTATTTAAATGAAAATGGTTTTTCAGCCTCTTTTTTTCATGGTGGCATTCCAAAATCAGAAAAGGAGAAAAAACTGAATCAATGGCTCGTTGGAAAAGTACGGGTAATGGTGGCCACCAATGCTTTTGGTATGGGAGTGGACAAGCCCGATGTTCGGTTGGTGGTGCACTACCAAATTGCAGATAGTCTGGAAAGCTACTTTCAAGAAGCAGGTAGAGCTGGAAGAGACGGGCAACCTTCCTCTGCCATTATTTTAACCTCCAAAGAAGATGAAGAACGGGCCAAGCAACAGTTTTTATCTGCTTTGCCCGATGTAAGTTTTGTAAAAACGGTGTACTCCAAACTCAACAATCACTTTCAAATTTCGTATGGAGAATTGATTGGGGAACCGTTGGCCTTTAAATTCAATGAGTTTTGCAAACATTATAATTTTAACCCCAACATGACATTCAATGCCTTGCGCATGTTGGACCAGAACTCAGTACTTTCCCTTTCTGAAAATTTTAAGGAGAAAACCACACTTCAATTTGTGGTTTCTAAATCTGTAATCTTTGATTACCTGGATAAAAATAGAAGAACAGCCCCCATTATTCAAACCATTTTACGCACTTATGGGGGGATTATGGAATATCAAACCCCTATAAATTTGGATTTGCTTTCAAAAAAAACAGGGGAAAGCGAAGTCAACCTCAAAAAAATTCTGGAGCAATTGTTGGCCGATGGCATCGTGGAGTATCAAAACAATACCAGTGATTTGGAAATCACCTTTTTGGTGCCCCGGGAAGATGACCACACCATTAACCCGTTTGCCAATAAAATAAAGGAGCTCAATGCCGTAAAACAAAACAATATGGCAGCCATGCTGGGGTACATCAAAAACAAAAAGATGTGCCGCAATGTGTATTTGTTGAATTATTTCGGTGAAAAAAATGCAGAAAAGTGCGGTACCTGCGATATTTGCACCAAAAAGAGCAAGCAAGTTTCTCCTCATCAACTTGAACAACGTATTTTGGAACTGTTGGCCATTGGTCCGCATTCCTCTCGCAAATTGGAAAAGGTGACCGGAGCAGATGAAAAAGACTTGCTCCAAACATTGCAACGACTGCTTGAAGATGAGGTCGTAACCTTAAATTTTAAAAATGAGTACATCAAAAAATAACCCCCTTCGAATCGTATTTATGGGCACCCCAGATTTTGCCGTGGGGAGCTTGAAGCAACTTTTGGAAGCCAATTTTAATGTGGTTGGGGTAATTACTGCTCCAGACAGACCTGCAGGTCGTGGCCGTAAAGTTCAAGAATCTGCGGTAAAACAATTTGCTGTTGCGCATAATTTAAAAATATTGCAGCCTACCAATCTTAAAGATGATGATTTTTTAAAGGAATTAGAAAGCTTAAATGCCAATGTACAGGTTGTGGTCGCTTTTAGGATGTTACCCAAAGTGGTTTGGCAAATGCCCGAATTTGGCACCTTTAATCTTCATGCTTCCCTCCTGCCCCAATATCGTGGTGCAGCCCCAATTAATTGGGCCATTATAAATGGTGAAACGGAAACGGGCGTGACCACCTTTTTTATTGATGAGAAAATTGATACTGGAAATATCATCCTGCAACAAACCGAAAAAATACTTCCAGAAGATAACGTGGGTACGCTACACGACCGGTTGATGGAAATAGGAGCAACGTTGGTGGTGGAAACTTGCAAACAGATTGAGAAAGGTACAATTACCCTAAAAGCACAACAAGAAAGCTCTGATTTAAAAGCAGCACCCAAAATTCATAAGGACACCTGTAAAATTGACTGGACGGGTTCTCTATCTCAAATTCAAAACCATATTCGTGGTTTGAGTCCTTACCCTGGTGCTTGGTGCCATATGGTGAATGGGGACAAGGAAGAACAGATTAAAATATTTGCTACTGAAATAGAGCAGCTCAACCACAACTACAACGTTGGAAAGCTGGTGATGGATAAAAAAACACTAAAAGTTGCCGTAGAAAATGGCTTTATTGTATTGTTAGAACTTCAGCTTCCGGGTAAACGTAGAATGAAGGTACATGAAGTTTTGAACGGCTTAAATTTGGATAGTGAGGCTTATCTTCGCTAAGCCCTTGCTATGATTGGGCTAGCTAAATCTTGTCATTTTTTTCCGACTTTATCAACAAACGTTTCAAGTTATCAACAAAAAGCCCTATTTCCCTTGGTTTTACTTGCGTGAGACGCAAATCCATATAAATTTGTTCAGCATTAAAATTATATTAACAACAATTAATTTAATTCCATTATGAACAAAACAGAATTAATCGATGCTATGGCAGCTGATGCTGGCATCACTAAAGCAGCAGCTAAAAAAGCATTGGAATCTTTCTTGGGAAATGTAGAAGGAACCCTTAAAAAAGGAGACAGAGTTTCTTTGGTAGGTTTCGGTTCTTGGTCAGTTTCTAAAAGAAGCGCCAGAGAAGGTAGAAACCCACAAACTGGTCAAACCATCAAAATTGCAGCTAAGAACGTAGTAAAGTTCAAAGCAGGAGCTGAATTGAGCGGTGCAGTAAACTAATCAATTTGTTATTTAATATATAAAAGCACTCCTTTTAGGGGTGCTTTTTTAGTTGAAATAAGGTCCTTGTTTTTTGTATATGTGGATTATTGTGCTAAATTTAAGAACAAGAAACCTATGATTATGGTGAGCTACGAGCCAAAAAAGGGAAATTTGCTTGTTGCGGAACCTTCGTTAACCGGAGATGTTTCCTTCAACAGATCCGTGGTACTTATCGCCGAACACAACCATGAAGGTTCGGTTGGATTTATCCTGAACAAACCTTTGGATTACACCATTTGTGATCTGGTTTCTGAAATCACTATTCCTTTTCAAGTTTTTAATGGCGGTCCTGTGGAGCAGGACAATCTTTACTTTATCCATAAAGTACCTCACTTGATTGAGAACAGTATTGAAATATCCGATGGAATATTTTGGGGCGGAAATTTCGAAAAAACCGTGGAACTCATCAACAGCGGAACCATTTCACAACAAGATATCCGATTCTTTTTAGGATATTCTGGCTGGGGTTCCCAACAGCTGGACCAGGAATTATCCTCGAAATCATGGGTAGTGGTACAAAACGAGTACGAAAGCAGTATTCTTGAAAAATCTGCCAATGCTTTCTGGAAAGAAAAAATGGTGGAATTAGGAGGCGACTACTTGCTTTGGTCCAATGCTCCTGAAAACCCTTCGCTTAATTAAGCTGCGAAATTCTCGCTTTGGCATTTAATTTACCTACCAAACTTTTGGCAACAGTATTTCCGAAAACCTTTTTTCTGTATTTACTTATAGATTGAATACCCTGAACGGTATTTGTAATGAACAATTCATCAGCCTTTTGGAGTTCAAAGGGAGAAATGGATGCTTCTTGGAGTTCCAATCCTTCAGTTGAA
This sequence comes from Flagellimonas cixiensis, assembly GCF_042134615.1. Taxonomy (GTDB): domain Bacteria; phylum Bacteroidota; class Bacteroidia; order Flavobacteriales; family Flavobacteriaceae; genus Flagellimonas; species Flagellimonas cixiensis. The sequence goes on along the minus strand of NZ_CP169639.1, from coordinate 2,887,735 downwards.
GAAATTATTTCCATTAATTTTTTTCGAACAATACCGTCCAAACAACCATCACCTAAAGGTGGGGTTTTTATTACGCCATCCTTCACCAAAAATAAATTTCCGTTAATGGCCTCCACTACTTGCTTCTCATTGTTTACCAACAAGCAATTGGCATATCCATTTTCTTTAGCAAAGACACTGGCCACCACATTCAAAACTTTATTGGAAGTTTTAAGGTTGCTCAACATATCTTTGTTCACATAAAAATCCTTGAAAAGCTCCACTTCATAATCGGCATCTTCCAAAATATAGAATGGAGAATCCAAAGCAGTGGTTTCAATAAGGTAAGAAACATTATTGGTCGCAGGGGTGTACAAGCCACCATCGTTCCTAAAAACTGTAAGTCGAATTCTAGCGGAGCTATCTTCCAACTTATTGGCCTTGATGGTATTCTTAATTTCTTCTTCCAAGAATTCCAAGGTAAACTCCATAGGAATTTCCATACGAAGAATTCGCATGGATGCCATTAATCTAAAATAATGGTCCTCCCAGAAAAACACGGTTCCATTCACATAGCGAACTGTTTCAAAAAGGGCATCACCATATTTGAGTCCGCGATTATTGGAAGTTAGCAGTGTTGAATCTTCAGTAAAAAGTGCTCCGTTAAAATTAACCATGAAAAAAGTCCCGTTTTTTAGCGGAACAAAGATACGGCTTACTAGATAATTGGTCTAGGTGGAACCCAAAACTTGCTTTAAATCGGATACTTGGTTTTCCCAAAGCATTTTAGCTTCGTCTACCTCGTCATCCTCAGCAAAATCTGTTATAAAAAGAGATACATCTTTGGTTATTTCATCTACGATAATACGCATTTCAAAAAATGAACCGTCTTCATTCTCCTCCCAGGCAAACTTTACAAATTCCTCGCTTTTTCTTTTCAGCATTTTGGCTTTTTCCTCGGCACCATCCCAAATAAAAGTAAACATTTCGCCTCGCGAATTTACATTGTCGGCATACCATTCGGACAGGCCTGATGGGGTGGCAATATATTGGTAGAGCAACTGAGGGGAAGCGTGGATAACAAACTCCAGTTCAAATTTAGTCTTATCACTCATGTTAGCGTTCTTTAAATCCTTTTCGACATTTATATAATTTGGGAAGATAAAAAAATAAATATCAAATAATAAATTAATAATGAATTTTGATTCAGCGAAAATTTAAACATATATTTGCACCCGCTTAGCAAAAATCATGGCGAGGTAGCTCAGCTGGTTAGAGCGTCGGATTCATAACCCGGAGGCCGGGGGTTCAAGTCCCCCTCTCGCTACTAAACAACCCGTATTCTAAAGGATATGGGTTTTTTTGTGCTTAGAAAGTTAGGAGTTACTTAAACTTCTTCTTTAAATTGTCCTGGCAGGGTGTATGAGTTAAAAAATAAAACCAGCTCTGGTCACTTTGGACCTACAAAGATGTCTTTAAGGTACTATATTAAAGTTACAAACAATCAATATCTACAATGAAAATAAGTTCTAGCTCTGGAAAAGGAAATTTTAAGTTGACCAAGGATAAAGAAGAAATTTGTGAATTGATTTACAACAATTGGTTTTCGGGAAAAGCCACAACGGTTTTGAAAGGAAATAAGATTGAAATCAAACCAAAAAACATTTGGACCAGTAGCGTTGAAATTCACAAAAACGAAAGTAAAATAGGTGACATTACGTTCAACCTAAAAGGCCAAATGGTTATTCGGTTGTCCAAACCGGATGGCGAAGAGTTTAACTATGTGATGAAAAACAAGGCCAAGTGGACCTTAAAGTTTGACGTTTTTGATGCATCAAATGAGCTTCAGTTTTCCTTAAACTCCGTAAACAAATGGACCAAATTAAATTACGACTACGATATTGAAATGGAAAGGGAAAACCCTGAATTTGATATGGAAGAATTGGCCTTGTATTGCGGGTATGCAGCCAATTTATATTTGGCTATAGTTAGTGCAGTTTGATATATTAATAATAAGGTAACTCCCCATCTATAAATTCTTCGGTAGATATTAAATTACCGTCAATATCGTAATGTTTTAGCGTACCATTTCCATTGACCAATGTTCCTTTGTCCATTCTATTCCCTTTCCCATCAAAACAAGAAATGACATCCATTAGCTTACCCTTTTGAAATAATATACGTTGGCGTAATTGTCCGTTTGTATGGTAAAATGACCACTCTCCATCCATCTTATCTTCTATAATGGAACCTTCTGAATCCAACACTCCATTATCAAAATAATATTTAAATTCTCCAAAGGCACTTCCGTCACGGTAAGTTCCAACTTCTTCTAATTCGCCATTGGGATGGAACTTCTTATAAGGCCCTTCCATTCTAAATTGAACATAGTTTATTATCTCTTTTTCCTTTCCATTTTCGTAATAAGACTTCCACTCCCCTTCCCGATCTCCCAAACTGTAAGCTCCGATTTCCTTTAAAACTCCAGAACCGTAATATTTTTTCCAAATGCCTTGCTCCTCATCATCAACATAATTCCCAACTAAAATCAATTGTCCATTATCATCATATTCCTTGTAAAGACCGTTCGGTTTCCCATTTTCATATGACTTAATTTCTGCCAGTTCCCCATTTTCATGGTATGTCTTCATTTCTCCAACTGGTTGGCCACGCTCTAGATTCACTGTTAACTCCAGTTGACCACTCCTATAATACTTTTTCCATAATCCGACAGGGACTCCATCTTCCAACATCCCAACTTCATTCAATTCACCGGTGTCGTAATAGGATTTACTTTCTTGCGCATGAAGAATGGAACTTAATACAAGAAAAAGGGTAAATAAAAAATGCTTCATAATTGGGAGGTTAATTGGTTTTAAAAATTGGTCAATTCAAAAACGATAAAAATCCGAAGAAAGTATACACCTAATTAGGGTAACAGTACTTCTTTTCAAATCAACATATAACGTCACCTTTAAATGATAAATGTTAATCGAGGTATTTAAAACCATTTTATTCTTATTTTAATGGCTAATTCCCTCCTTTACAGTTTTATATTGTTAAAAACCAAATAACTGACCACAGCATGATCGGAATTTTAGCACTGCTTTCCCTTTCTTGGTTGCTTTTACATTTTATTCAAAAGACAAACATTCTTGCCTTGGGATTTCTTCCCATAGCCAAGAGACTTAAACAATTTTTAACTGGATTTTTACTTAGTTCTATACTTTGTGTTCTGGTTCAGTACCAAGAGGCATTTTTAAAATCAGCAACCTGGACATTGAACAACAATATCACGGGAGGCCTTGTTTTAAGTTCTTTTTGGTGGGATGTTAAATCGGTACTTACCGAGGAACTCGTTTTTAGAGGTGCTCTTTTGTTTATACTCATCCAAAGAATAGGTTCACAAAAAAGCATCTTGATTTCGGCCATTACATTCGGAATATATCACTGGTTCTCCTACGGTGTTTTAGGAAATGTTATGGCGATGATCTTTGTTTTTTTAGGAACAGGTTTGATGGGATTCGCTTGGGCCTGGGCATATTCAAAAACCAAATCTATCTTGTTGCCTTTTGGACTTCATTTGGGATGGAATTTTACCTACAACACTATATTTTCGAAAGGACCGCTCGGTGAAATGGTCCTTATCTCAAAAGGCGGAACCGAACTAGCGGATTTTATTTCCTTGTGGAATTTTTTAAGTGGATTGGTCTTTGTTCCAATCCTTGTATTACTTTTTGTGGGGTATTTTGTGAGGAATGAATCTTGATCCAATTTATTGAAAAAAAAGAATTGATGGCAGCTACCTCAACACTTGTTTCAACACTAATTCAAAAATATATTGATATATTTATAAAACACTAATTATCAATACTATAATTTCCATGAAAAAGTGCAATCTCCTCTTTTTTTTACTGCTAATTATTCATGTAGGATATGGACAAAATTATAATGCCCATTTTGAGTATGAAAAGCTGAATCCAACAGCAGTGATTGTGGAAAACCGACCAGTAGATTCGCTTATTCAAATGGAAAAAGTAGTGCTTGACGGTTTCGATACCAAAATCCTTTTTTATCATTTTATAACCAAAAAGAATTTTGAAAACAGATATGCCATTTTAATGCATGGCCTTGGCGGAAACAAAGATTATTGGGTCAATCCTTCTTTGCCTTATTTACAATATACCCAAAACCTGACTTCAATAAAAGATTCACTGTTGCAAATGGGATTCAACATTGTAGTCATAGATGCAAAATATCATGGGGAAAGGTCCTACGAATTAAATTTTAGAAATCCGGGTTCCTTACCCCCGATGCGTTCAAAAAATGTAGAAGATGCCCAAACTTTGTATGATTTATATGCATCGAGTGTCAAAGAAGTTCGGTTGATCATGGATTACCTTGAAGAACGATTCCCAAGTCAAAATATCAAATTTAATTTAATAGGCTATAGTATGGGAGGAGCCCTATCGTTGATATTAAACAATGTTGACCCCAGAATCCATTGCGTGGTAGCCTGCGTACCTCCAATGTCTAGACCCTATTCTGAAATTGCCGAACTTAATTGGTCACAGGAAATATCGGAAAAATTAAAGGCCATCAGTCCACTTTATAGCATCACCGCCCAAAAAGCACCCGTAGCTATGTTAATGGGTAATTCTGATTTTTTTATCCCCGAAAATGAGGCAAATACTTTTTATAACAACTTAACATTGGAAAATAAGAAACTGAAGTTTTACGATTCTGGGCATGAATTACCCAATTCTTATATGGAAGATGTACTCCAATGGATAAAAGCACACAATTAATTTAAGTTCTTCTATTTAATCAAATGATTATCGGTTGTTCGATATCAAACTTTTTGGTTTTATTCCGCAATATTTTTTTCCTAACTTCAGAAAATAAAACCAACCTTCAAATGAATTATATTAAAAAGTTAGGACCTGCCAACTTGCTAATGCTTATTCTATGCGCTTTGATTATTCTGGTCGCAGAATTTCTTTTCTTAACTGGCGATACGGAACATGGTCTTTTTGTGGGCCTTTGGGCACCAACTCTTTTAGGTGTAATGATTTACCTTAAACTTGTGGAAAATGACAGCAAATGAAATCGTTTTATGGTTTTCCATTATTGTTATTGTATTGGTGATCATTTGGGCCATTCTTATGATACGGGCATACGATAAGGCAGCGAATAGGAAGTAACTAATTATAGGTTACTATTTCTGTAGTTTTTCTGTTTTGCGAACACTCAATTTTCGTAATTACCCCTACATTTAAGGTACCATGAAAAACACCATTTCCGAACGTATTGCCGACTTTCTTAAAAACTATCCTCCCTTTAATGCGATGGAGGCAAAACAACTGGAGCAACTATCCTTGGAGGTGGTTATTATCCACAAAGAGACCAACACCATTGTTTTTTCCCAGAATGAAAATCCCCACCCTCATTTTTACGTAGTGAACAAGGGGGCCGTAGCCCTGTCCAAAGCTGGTCAAAGTCACATTCTGGATATTTGTGATGAAGGTGATGTATTCGGATTACGTCCACTCTTGGCCAACGAAAGCTATAAACTCGAAGCAAAGGCCTACGAAGAAACCATACTTTACGCCATTCCCATCAAGGATTTTAAGCCCTTGGCCCTTGAAAACAAACGCATCGGAAACTTTTTGATTGAAAGCTTTGCTTCCAACACGGGAAACCCCTACTCCATTAAACATCGTGGCAAATTATATGGCGGAAGTGAAGAAGCCGACCAATATTCCACCAATAAAATATTGGACCTTCAACCCATAAAATATTCCACCGACCTTATCACCTGCAAAGAAGGGACTAAAATCAAGACCATTGCAGATAAAATGACCAAGCATAACGTGAGCAGTATTTTGGTGGAAAAAGACAATCTACCGGTAGGAATTATTACCGATAAAGACCTTAGAAAAAAAGTGGCCACTGGGCTATTTCCCATCACGGCAACAGCCAAATCCATTATGTCATCCCCCATTATTACCTATCCAAAAGAATTGACCTTGGCACAATCGCAAATGGCCATGATGAAAAGCAATATCAGTCATTTGATTCTTACGGAAGATGGTACCACGGATACCAAATCGGTCGGAATTTTATCCAAACACGATATTATGGTGGCTGTCGGGAACAACCCTGCTGTACTCCTTCGAGCCATTAAAAGGGCCAACGATGCCAAAAGACTGCGTGGTATCCGACACAGCATCATGAACTTATTACAAGGGTATTTGGACCAAAACATTCCTTTGGGGTTGGTCTCCAAAATCATTTCGGAACTTAACGATGCCTCTACCAAGCAAGTGGTAGAAATTGCCTTGTCCAAAATGGAAGAAGAACCACCTGTAAAGTTTACTTGGTTGAGCATGGGGAGTCAAGGACGAGGGGAACAATTACTTAATACTGATCAGGACAATGCCATTATTTTTGAAGATGTTCCAGAAGAAAAATTAGAAGAAACCCGAAGCTATTTTTTAAAATTGGGGGAACGCATTTCGAAAATGCTCAACACCATTGGTTTTGAATATTGTCCGGCAGACATGATGGCTTCCAACCGCTCTTGGTGTCATAGTTTGAGTGAATGGAAAAACGTTACTGCCCATTGGATTCACAATCCGGGACCCGATGAGATTTTGTTATCCTCCATCTTTTTTGATTACAATGTGACCTACGGTGAAAAAGCACTTGCCGATGAATTGTCACACAGTATTTTTGATCACGCCAACCACTATCCCCAATTCTTTACCCATTTGGCCAGCGGAGCACTTCAAAATCCTTCTCCATCTGGATTTTTCAGGGATTTTTTGGTAGAGCAAGATGGTGAACACAAAGATTTTTTCGATTTAAAACTACGGGCACTTATGCCGATTATCGATGCTGCTCGGGTACTGATTCTGTCCCATTCCATCAAATCCATCAACAATACCGCGGAACGCTACGAAAAGTTGGCCGAATTGGAACCCAACAACAAAGAACTGTATCTAGCTTGCTCCTATGCGAGTAAGGCACTGCTGAAGTTTAGAACCCGACAAGGATTATTACATAACGATTCGGGCAGATATATTGCTTTGGACAAATTAAATAAGGAAGAAAAAATAAAACTAAAACGAACCTTCAAAACTTTAAAGGACATCCAATCCTTGATTGAAATAAGGTTCCAAGTTAAAAACCTATTGCGCTAATGTGGCCGTTTACCAAAAAAAAGCAATTGGAGCTTCCTGATTTTTGGTGGGAGTACGAGGAACATTTCAAGGAAAAACTCCCTGAGGCTGTTAAGGATAACACTTTTGTGGTGTTGGATACGGAAACAACAGGTTTTAGTTTAACTCGGGATAGGATGCTCTGCATGGGTGCTCTCAAATTATTGAACGACCATATTGTGGTAAAAGACAGTTTTGAAATCTATATTCAACAAGAACATTACGATTCGGAAAGTGCAGAAATACACGGTATCCTGAATAAAAGTAAACGTGATTTGGTTTCAGAGCTCGATGCCTTAAAGCAATTTTTAGTCTATGCAAAAAACCATGTATTGGTTGGGCATCATGTCATGTTCGATATCAATATGATTAATGCAGCCTTAAAAAGAAACGGACTGCCCAAGCTGAAAAACAAAACTTTGGATACAGAGTCACTTTACATCCGAACTCTCTTAATTTCAACCGTAGTTCAAAAAAAAGAACGCTACTCTCTTGATGATTTGGCCAAAAAGTTCAGCATTTCCAGAAAAGATAGACATACCGCCCTGGGTGATGCCTTTATTACCGCGATTGCTTTTTTGCGGACCATGGAGAAGTTAAAGCCACAACAATTAAAGGACCTCCTCAGATAAGAAGGTCCTTTTTCTTTTAATAACCAAAATCCATTTATAAGCTTTCCTTCATAATGGTCTCTACCACTTCCGGATTTAATAAAGTGGAGGTGTCACCCAAATTACTGGTGTCTTTGGAAGCTATTTTTCTCAAAATTCTTCTCATGATCTTTCCACTACGGGTCTTTGGAAGACCGGGGACAAACTGAATCTTATCCAACTTGGCAATAGGTCCAATATGTTCTGTGATCAATTGGTTGATCTCTTTACTCAAGTTCTCTCGGTTACGTGTTTCACCTGTTTCTTTAAGAATGATATAACCGTAAAGCGCATTTCCTTTAATATCGTGAGGGAAACCAACAATGGCAGATTCAGCTACCGCCGGATGCTCATTAATGGCATCTTCAATTGGTGCAGTACCCAAATTGTGTCCGGAAACAATAATCACATCATCCACTCTACCTGTGATTCGGTAATAGCCTACCTCATCACGTAAGGCTCCATCACCTGTGAAGTACATATTATCAAAAGCAGAAAAATAAGTTTCTTTATAACGTTGGTGATTGCCCCAAATGGTTCTGGCGATCGATGGCCAAGGAAATTTGATACACAAACGTCCATCCACTTGGTTTCCTTTGATTTCCTTGCCATTTTCGTCCATAAGTGCAGGTTGGATACCTGGCATCGGTAAGGTGGCATAGGTTGGTTTTGTTGGTGTGGAAAATGGAATTGGAGAAATCAGGATTCCGCCTGTCTCCGTTTGCCACCAAGTATCCACAATGGGGCATTTTTTCTCCCCTACGTGGTCGTTATACCAGTGCCAAGCCTCCTCATTGATAGGTTCTCCTACAGTTCCTAAAACTTTTAGAGAGGTTAAATTGAATTGGGTCACAAATTCCAAATTCTCTTTGGCCAACGCACGAATCGCAGTTGGTGCCGTATAAAATTGGGTTACTTGATGTTTCTGAACCACTTCCCAGAATCTACCAAAATCTGGATAAGAAGGTACTCCCTCGAACATCACTGTGGTTGCGCCATTGGCCAGAGGCCCATAAACTATGTACGAATGTCCTGTAATCCATCCTATATCTGCTGTACACCAATACACATCTTCTTCACGGTATTGAAACACATTTTTAAACGTATAGGCCGTGTACACCATATATCCACCCGTTGTATGTACCATCCCTTTGGGGCGACCTGTAGATCCCGAAGTGTAGAGAATAAATAAAGGATCCTCAGAATCCATAACTTCAGGCACACAATCGGAATAGGCTTTATCCAATAGCGGTTGAATCCATTTATCCCGACCTTCTTTCATGTTTACCTCCATTCCGGTTCTTTTTGTCACCAAAACGGTCTTTACATCTGGGCAATCTTCCAAGGCATCATCCACAATCCCTTTTAGGTCGATAGTTTTACTTCCCCTAAAGGAACCGTCTGAGGTTAAAACCGTGGTTGCACCACAGTCGTTGATTCGCGTGGACAAAGCAGTAGATGAAAATCCTGCGAAAACCACCGAATGAATAGCGCCTATTCTGGCACAGGCCAAAAGTGCAATTGCCAAATCTGGAATCATGTGTAAATAAATAACGACTCTATCACCTTTTTTAACGCCTTGATCTTTCAATACATTGGCATACTTGCAAACTCGTTCATGAAGTTGGTTGTAGGTGATATGTTCGGCATCCTCATTTGGGTCGTTCGGTTCAAAAAGAATAGCGGTCTTATCCCCACGAATTCTAAGGTGACGGTCGATACAGTTTTCTGTGATGTTCAATTTTGCTCCCTTGAACCAACTGATCTCAGGTTTAGAAAAATCCCATTCCAATACCGAATCCCATTTTTTACGCCATTGGAAGTGTTCTTCAGCTACTTCTTCCCAAAATCCTTCGGGGTTTCTCACGGATTTTCGATACACCTGAAAATACTCCTCCAAGTGCTTAATATGATAATTACTCATTATGTTTAATTAAATTTTAGGCTGCCTTAAAAATAAGGAAAAAGGAACCCAATTCACAGTCATTTTAATGATCTATTGCATCACCTGCCCCACTTGGAACCCGAATGTTTTCAACAATTTCTTGCACTTCTTCGGGAGGTTCTGGAGTAAACATGTTTACTAGAATGGCGACAATAAAATTAACCAGCATGGCAATGGTGCCAAACCCTTCGGGCGACACCCCGAACCACCAACTATCTTGAAGACCAGCTACCGCATCTTTTCCTCCATCAAAAATTCCAAATTTGAATTTTAGCATGTAGAAAAGCATTAGGCAAAGCCCTACGATCATCCCAGAAATAGCCCCTTTGCTGTTCATCTTTTTATAAAAGATTCCAAGGATAATTGCCGGAAAAAAGGAAGCAGCCGCCAAACCAAAGGCCAAGGCCACCACCGCTGCCACAAATCCAGGTGGATTAATTCCGAAGTAACCTGCAATAACCACAGCAACTGCAGCCGAAAGTCTGGCTGCCCAAAGCTCTCCTTTTTCGGAAAGGTCTGGTTTAAGTACATTCTTGATTAAATCGTGGGAAACGGAAGAAGAAATGACCAACAATAAACCGGCAGCAGTAGATAGCGCTGCAGCAAGCCCACCAGCAGCAATTAATCCAATTACCCATGCAGGTAGGTTGGCAATTTCTGGGTTGGCCAACACCATTATGTCTCGGTCTACGGTCAACTCATTTATTTCTGGCGAGGCTACGTATTGAATTTTTCCATCACCGTTTTTATCCTCATGACCTATTAATCCTGTTTTTTCCCATCGACTGAACCATTCTGGCATTTTATCGTATTCTTTGCCGCTGACGGTTTCAATGAGGTTGGTTCTGGCAAAAACAGCCACAGCAGGTGCGGTTGTATAGAGAATGGCAATGAACAACAATGCCAAACCAGCAGATTTTCTGGCATCTCGTACTCTTTTTACTGTAAAAAAACGGACGATGACGTGAGGCAAACCTGCTGTACCCACCATCAAAGCAAGAGTAATGGCAAAAACATCGACCAAACTCTTGGAGCCGTCGGTGTATTCTGAAAAACCTAGTTCGGTAGATAGACCATCCAATTTATCTAGGAGATAGGTTCCTGAGCTATCGGACAATGTGCTTCCAAATCCTAATTGTGGTACTGGATTTCCTGTCATTTGAATTGAAATAAAGATGGCAGGCACCATAAAGGCAAAAATCAACACGCAATACTGTGCCACTTGGGTATAGGTAATACCTTTCATTCCCCCGAGAACAGCATAGAACAATACGATGACCATTCCTATAACCACGCCTGTATTGATGTCAACTTCGAGGTATCTGGAAAATACGATTCCAACTCCTCGCATTTGTCCGGCCACATAGGTAAAGGAAACAATCAATGCACAGATGACAGCCACGACCCGTGCCGTTTTGGAATAGTAACGTTCTCCAATAAAATCAGGTACGGTAAACTTTCCGAATTTTCTAAGGTAAGGTGCCAATAGCAACGCCAAGAGTACATAACCCCCCGTCCATCCCATTAAATATACGGCGCCATCGTACCCAGCAAAAGAAATAATCCCCGCCATGGAAATAAAGGAGGCCGCCGACATCCAATCAGCTGCCGTGGCCATTCCGTTGGCCAATGGGGAAACACCTCCCCCTGCCACATAAAATTCTTTGGTTGATCCCGCTCTTGACCAGATTGCGATTCCTATATAAAGACCAAAAGACAGCGCGACCAAAACATAGGTCCAAATTTGAACATCACTCATATTAAAGTTTTCAATGATTGGTTAATCTTCGTTGTAGCCGTACTTTTTGTCCAATTTGTTCATTAGACGTACATACACAAAAATGAGGATGACAAACACATAAATTGATCCCTGTTGCGCAAACCAAAACCCTAGCTTAAAACCACCGATACGGATATTGTTCAGTGCATCTTTAAAAAGAATTCCAGCTCCAAAAGAGACCAAGAACCAGATGACCAATAAAAAGAACAAGTATCTTATATTCTCTTTCCAATAGGCAGTGGCCTTTTTTTGTTTTTCAGACATGGTTTGGCAATTTGTTTAGTTGATATTGTTTGTGCACCGTCAATATATCAAATTAGTTCTAAACAAATGTCACCAAAATTGTAATAAAAAAAGGGAATTGATAAAATTCCCTTTAGTTTATTGGTCAGTCCATAAATACTGGTGGTTATTTTGCCAAATAATCGGTTACATTGGCAAAAATTCGTTCTTGAAGGTTAGAAATATCACTTTTCACGAATTTCTCCCCTGTGATATTCTCAAACAATTCAATATATCGGTTGGATACAGATGCAATGTATTCATCGGACATTTCGGGAACGCTTTGTCCTTCCAATCCTTGAAATCCATTTGAAATTAACCATTGTCTCACAAATTCTTTGGAAAGTTGTTTCTGAGCCTCACCTTTCTTCTGACGCTCTTCATAACCTTCCGCATAAAAATATCGTGATGAATCTGGTGTATGGATTTCGTCGATCAATACAATTTTCCCATCCTTTGTTTTTCCAAATTCGTATTTGGTATCCACCAAAATAAGTCCTCGTTTGGCGGCTATTTCAGTTCCTCTCTGGAATAGCGCATGGGTATATTTTTCCAAAACTTCATAATCTTCCTTGGAAACAATACCTCTTTTTAAAATATCTTCTTTGGAAATATCTTCGTCGTGGTCACCTTTCTCCGCTTTGGTTGCTGGAGTAATAATAGGTGCTGGAAACTTATCATTCTCTTGCATCCCCTCGGGCATAGGAACACCGCAAAGCAATCTTTTACCCGCTTTGTATTCACGTGCGGCATGGCCGGACATATAGCCCCTAATCACCATTTCCACCTTAAAAGGTTCACAGGCTTTTCCAACCGCAACATTGGGGTCTGGGGTGGCCATTAACCAGTTGGGGACAATATCCTCGGTATCTTTCATCATTTTGGTGGCAATTTGATTTAGGATTTGCCCTTTATAAGGTATTCCCTTAGGCATCACAACATCAAAAGCGGATAGGCGGTCGGTGGCCACCATCACCAAAACATCATTCTCTAGTGTATATACTTCCCGTACTTTTCCTTTGTAAACAGATTTCTGCCCTGGAAAATTAAAATCTGTGGACATCAATGTATTCATTCCCATGTTTTAGAATTGATTTTGATGCTCAATATTCTTGTATGCGTCAATTACTTTTTTCACCAATTTGTGTCGAATCACATCTTTATCATCCAAATAAATAATACTGATGCCATCCACATTTTTTAAGATAAGAAGGGCTTCCTTAAGCCCAGAAATTACCCTGCGCGGTAAATCAATTTGCCCCGGGTCACCCGTCAATAAAAACTTGGCGTTTTTCCCCATCCGGGTCAAAAACATTTTCATTTGGGCATGAGTAGTGTTCTGTGCCTCATCCAAAATCACAAAAGCGTTGTCCAAAGTACGACCGCGCATAAAAGCCATAGGTGCAATCTGAATGGTGCCGTCCTCAATATATTTTTCCAATTTTTCAGCTGGAATCATATCTCGCAATGCATCATAAAGAGGTTGCATATAAGGATCTAATTTCTCTTTTAAATCCCCTGGAAGAAAACCAAGGTTCTCCCCTGCTTCTACCGCTGGGCGGGTCAAGATAATTCGCCTAACCTGCTTCTCTTTCAAGGCTTTAACGGCCAAAGCTACTCCAGTGTACGTTTTGCCTGTTCCTGCCGGACCAATGGCAAAGACCATGTCGTCCTTGCTACAGGCATCCACAAGTCTACGTTGGTTTGCGGTTTGTGCCTTGATCAAACGGCCACTTACTCCGTGTACCAAAACATCGCCGCTACTTTTGGAAGAAGTATAATCTTCCTTGCTGGTACTCGTAAGTATTCGCTCGATCATGTTTTCGTCCAATTTGTTGTATTTGGCAAATTGACCGGTGAGTTCGTCGAATCGTTTATCGAACTCCTCTAGAAGCTCTTCATCTCCGAAAACCTTAATTTTGTTGCCCCGGGCTACAATCTTTAATTTTGGAAAGTACTTTTTCAGCAGCTCAATGTTGGCATTTTGCTGTCCGAAGAATTCCTGGGGGCTTATTTCCGTAAGTTCAATTACAAGTTCGTTCAAATAAAGTGAGGTGTTACAGTTATTTTTGAAGAATTATATTCTTTCTTTTTTAACTAATTTTACCAAACAAACTTAACCAAAAATCAATTTGGACAGGCAAAAACATATCAACAGTATTGCATGGCAATCATAACCTTAACTACAGATTTTGGCAATAAAGATCACTATGTTGGTGCTGTTAAGGGTGCAATACTGAGCAGTTTGCCCGATGCAAACATTGTTGATATTTCACATGCCGTTAGCCCGTTCAACATTCAAGAATGTGCCTATATCCTAAAAAACGCCTATCAATCCTTTCCTAAAGGAAGCGTTCATGTGGTCGGTGTAGATTCAGAAATTTCTCCTGAAAATGAGCATTTGGTGGTCTTTGTGGACGGACATTATTTTGTGGGAGCCAATAGTGGGGTTATTTCCTTGATAACTTCAGAACTGCAACCTGAACAAATCGTGGAAATTAATCTCCCCAACAGTATTCCGGGCTCTTTTCCGCTCATGAACGTTTTTATTCCTGTAGCTTGCCATATTGCACGTGGTGGTAAATTAGAAGTAATTGGAAGACCTTTTGAGGGAATAAAGGAACTTCGCGATTTTGAACCCAGAATCATCAATGAGGGAAAAACCATTTCTGGAAACGTAATTTATATTGACAACTACGGAAATGTGGTCACCAATATTCAAAAAAGCTTGTTTGAAGCCTATCGAAATGGACGTTCGTTTGAAATTATTGCGCGTACCACTAAAATTGGTGAAGTACACCAAAGCTATAACGGCATCATAAACTATAATTTGGAAAGAAACCAGCGCAAAGGCCCTGGCGATGCTTTAGCATTGTTCAATTCGGCGGGCTATGTGGAGCTGGCCATCTATAAGAGTGACCTGAATTCGGTCGGGGGTGCTTCGACCCTCCTTGGATTGAATTATCGGGACACGGTAACCATAAATTTCCTATAAATGCTCATCCGCATCGTAAAACTGACATTTAAACCCGAAAATATTGCTAGTTTTGAGCGAGTCTTTGACGAATCCAAAAATGGGATTTTGGCATTTGAGGGCTGTAACATGGTGGAACTGTATCAGGATATAAAAAACCCTTGCATATTTTTCACCTACAGTTTTTGGAATCAAGAAGCTGACTTGGAAAATTATCGGAAATCGGATTTTTTCAAGACAGTGTGGGGCAACACCAAAAAATTGTTCGCCGACAAACCCGAAGCATGGAGCGTCAATAAAATTCAATCAACAAACCCATCTTAATGTTTGCAATTTTTAAGAGAGAGGTACGATCCTTTTTTACATCGCCCATCGGCTATTTGATCGTTGGGTCGTTTTTATTGCTCAACGGACTCTTTTTGTGGGTCTTTAAAGGAGAGTACAATATTTTTGATTATGGCTTTGCCGATTTGAGCAATTTCTTTCTGCTGGCCCCTTGGATTTTTATCTTTTTGATACCTGCCATAACCATGAAAAGTTTTTCGGAAGAACGAAAAATGGGCACTTTGGAGCTTTTGTTAATCAAACCTATTTCTGTTTGGAAATTGGTGTTGGGAAAATTTTGGGGTGCATTTTTGCTTTGCGTCATAGCTGTGATTCCGACTATTGTGTATGTTTTTGCTATTTCTGATTTAGGGATTATTTCTGGTAATTATGATCTCGGAGTAGTAATGGGGTCTTATTTTGGATTGCTCTTCTTGATCAGTTGTTACACCGCCATTGGGATTTTCGCCTCAACCCTTTCGGATAATCAAATTATTGCCTTTTTGGTTGGAATTCTTTTATGCTTTGTAATTTTTAATGGGTTTGATGCTGCTTCGTCGATGTTTCCCAATGGTGATACCCAACAATGGATTCAGGCCATGGGAGCAAAATCTCATTTTGATAGTATTGCCCGCGGCGTGATTGATACCCGCGACCTGATCTATTTTATTTCATTAACGCTGCTGTTTTGGTATCTCACCTTTGAACGCTTAAAACAATTGACACGCTAATGGGAAAGTATCTATTATCCATCATTAAAGCCCTTTTTGTTGTTGTTTTACTCAACGTTGTGGCCAGTTTTTTATACACCCGATTCGATTTAACCGAAGATAAACGATACACCTTATCTGATCCTGTCATTGAGGTAGCTCAAAAATTTGACGGGCCTGTGATTGTTGATGTGTTGCTGGAAGGGAATATCCCGGCTGAATTTGCCAAACTAAAGACGGAAACGGTTCAGTTGTTAGAATCTTTCGAAGCAAAAAACCGCAATATCCAATATAATTTGGTGGACCCTTTGGAGGACTCTGAAAATCCACAGGAAACTGTTGCTCAATTGCAAAGTTTGGGATTGCAACCCGCTAATGTCACCATAGAAGAAAACGGAAAAGTGTCCAACGAAATGGTATTTCCATGGGCCATGGTCAATTTTAATGACCAAACGGTTCGTGTACCATTATTGAAAAACAAATTGGGCTCTTCTGCGGAGGAACGCATCAACAATTCAGTGCAGCAATTGGAGTATGCCTTTTCCGATGCATTTACCAAATTGAGCATCACCGATAAAAAGAGTGTGGCCGTCATCAAAGGAAATGGGGAACTGGATGATATCTATCTCGCAGATTACCTGACAACCATTCGGGATTATTACAATATCGGAGCCATTACTTTGGATTCCGTAGCCACCAACCCTCAACAAGTACTAAACCAGCTAAAAGGATTTGACCTTGCCATTATTGCCAAACCCACCGAGGCATTTACCGACCAAGAAAAATATGTGATGGACCAGTTTATGGTTCAAGGAGGTAAATCCATTTGGATGCTAGATCAAGTGGCCATGGAAATGGACAGCATTTATGCTGGTGGCGGTACTGGTTTTGCATTACCACGAGAATTGAACTTAAAAGATCTATTCTTTAAATATGGGGTTCGTATCAACCCTGTTTTGGTGAACGATTTATATTTCACCCAAATTGTTTTGGCCAGTGGTGAGGGAAATGATTCACAGTACAATCCATTGCCTTGGTTTTATTACCCTATGGTGATTTCAAAGAACAATCACCCCATCAACACCAATATTGAAGCGGTTAGAATGCAATTCACCAGCCCTATGGATGTATTGGAAAACGATTACAACAAAACGGTGTTGCTACAAAGTTCACCTTTATCCAAAACAGATGGGGTTCCAAGACAGATCAGTCTGGATATGATCAACCAGCAGCCAGACCAAACCGCTTATAATAATGGTGATTTGCCTTTGGCCGTATTGATTGAAGGGAATTTCACCTCCATGTATAAAAATCGGGTGAAGCCTTTAAAACTTCAAAATACTTTGGAAGAGGGGCCAGAAAATAAAATGATTGTGATTTCCGACGGGGATATCATCAAAAATCAACTTCGCAATGGCAGACCGTTGGAATTGGGGTATGACAAATGGACGAACAGCTTTTATGGAAACAAAGAATTTTTGGTTAACAGCACCAATTATTTATTGGACAACACCGGGCTTATTAACATTCGAAACAAAAAAGTTTCCATTCCGCTGTTGGACGTGAAGAAAATTGCAGCGCAAAAAACCAAATGGCAGCTTGTAAACATTGGGCTTCCATTGATGTTGACGATTCTATTTGGCGTATTTTTTGGATTTTACCGAAAGCGTAAATTCAGCGCCTAAGTGTTGATAATTTTGTTTCTTTACTTAGACCTTTTAAAATATATTTGCTTTAATCTAATCTAAAGGCCTATTTTCAGGTAATTTCAACCGAATAGGCTTCAATACTAAAGGCTTTCTTTGATGAAGTTTATCGTATCCAGTACATATTTACTAAAACAACTACAGGTTTTGGGAGGAGTTATCAACAATAGTAACACCTTGCCCATTCTAGATAATTTTTTGTTCGACCTTGACAAAACACAGCTGACCGTTTCGGCTTCTGATTTGGAAACTACCATGAGCACTGTGCTCGAGGTGGACTCCGATTCTGAAGGAACAATAGCGGTTCCAGCACGTTTGTTGTTGGATACTTTAAAAACCTTTCCGGAACAACCTTTGACGTTTGTTGTGGAGGATAACAATACGGTTGAAATCAGTTCCAATCACGGTAAATATGCCTTGGCCTATGCCGATGGTGCCGAGTTTCCAAAAGCAGTGGAAGTATCCAATCCGAGCTCTACTACCCTTTTGGGCGATATTTTGGCTACCGCCATCAACAAAACAATTTTTGCAGCAGGAAACGATGACCTTCGCCCTGTAATGAGCGGTGTGTTTTTCCAGTTTTCCCCTGAGAATTTGACTTTTGTGGCCACGGATGCCCATAAATTGGTAAAATATCAACGTCAGGATGTAACTGCTTCCCAAGTAGCGGAATTCATTATGCCAAAAAAACCATTGACTCTTTTAAAAGGGATTTTGGCAGGCTCTGAATCTGAAGTGACGATTGAGTACAACGACAGCAACGCTAAGTTTAGCTTTGACAATACAGAGTTGATTTGCCGTTTGATTGATGGGAAATATCCTAACTATGAAGCGGTAATTCCAAAAGAAAACCCTAATAAATTGACGATCTCTAGAAACCAATTCTTGAGTTCGGTACGTAGGGTTTCCATTTTCTCAAACAAAACTACACACCAAATCCGTCTTAAAATAGCGGGTGCGGAATTGAATATTTCTGCGGAGGATGTAGATTACAGCAATAAGGCCGAGGAAAGATTATCATGTTCTTACCAAGGGGATGATATGCAGATTGGTTTCAACTCACGCTTTTTGGTAGAAATGCTCAACAACTTGACTTCTGATGATGTTTCCTTGGAGATGAGCTTGCCCAACAGAGCAGGTATCTTAACCCCTATTGATGGATTGGATGAAGGTGAGCATGTAACCATGTTGGTAATGCCGGTAATGCTGAACAATTAAATAACTATTCAACCATACTTAAAAAGCCGAAACAATTGTTTCGGCTTTTTTTAGTTTATAAATCTAATGGTCATAAAATTTGATGGCGATTCGCCGTTTGCGGCTTTAACGGCATTTACAATCGGCAAAACAAACCCCAATATTCCTGCAGCAATAAGCCCCAAAATGCCTAATCCTAATAATAAAATGGCTGGAATACTTATGAAAATATAAAGCAGTAAACTCAATTGAAAGTTGATAATAGACTTTCCATGTTCGTCCATTCCTTCCACTCTATCTCTCGAAGACAGCCAAATAATTAATGGAATTATTAAGCTTCCAAAGCCAATGGCGTAACCCGCTAACTGGGTCAAATGTGTAACAGCAAGCAACGTATTGTCCGTTCTTACTGCTTTTTCGTTGATAACTTCCATTTTTGATTGATTTTGATGATTCATCTTATTGGTATACAAATTACCAAAAATGTTACATACAGCCACGAATTTGTACTTTTGTGCCCATGTCGCATACAGATAACATTGTAGCCTTGGCAACTCCCTCTGGAACAGGGGCCATAGCCGTGATCCGGGTTTCAGGGCCAGAGGCCATTACCATTGCAGATTCCGTTTTCAAATCCATAAAGGGCAAAAGTCTAACCGAGCAAAAAAGCCATACCATTCATTTGGGGAATATTGTGGATGATTCTAAAATATTGGATGAAGCTTTGGTATCCATTTTTAAGGGTCCGCACTCCTACACTGGTGAAAATGTAGCTGAAATTTCGTGCCATGGTTCGCCTTTCATCCAACAACAAATTATACAACTGTTGTTGCGTAGTGGGTGCAGAAATGCCTCTGCAGGTGAATTTACGCTGCGTGCTTTTTTGAATGGTAAAATGGATTTGAGTCAGGCAGAAGCGGTGGCCGATTTAATAGCCAGCGACAGTGAAGCGGCGCATGATATTGCCATGCAGCAGATGCGCGGTGGATTTAGCAATGAAATTCAAAAATTACGCGAAGAGTTGTTGAATTTCGCATCATTAATTGAGTTGGAACTGGATTTCTCTGAAGAGGACGTGGAATTTGCCGACCGTACCCAGTTTAATCAACTGTTGAATCGAATTAGTGAAGTTTTAAAGAAACTGATTGATTCTTTCGCACTCGGGAATGTAATCAAACACGGAATTCCCGTAGCCATTGTTGGCCAACCCAATGTTGGAAAATCCACCCTCCTTAATGTACTATTGAATGAGGAAAGGGCTATTGTAAGTGAGATTGCAGGGACGACTCGCGACACAGTTGAAGATCATATCAGTATTAAAGGGATTAATTTTAGATTTATCGACACCGCGGGAATCCGAGAAACCGAAGATGTGGTCGAAAAAATCGGTATTGAACGGACTTTCGATAAAATTGAAAAGGCCCGACTCATTATTTATCTTTTTGATGGGATGGATTTTGACACTTCAGAATTAGCTCAAATTCAAAGCAGATATCCAAACAAACAATTATTGCCGATCTGCAATAAAATGGATTTGTTGAACGAAGTCCAAATCGAGAAAATCAAACAAGAAATTCCAAATGTACTTTTTCTCTCAGCCAAGTTCAAAAAAGGAATTGCCGAACTGGAGGCAAAGCTTTTATCCCTTGTCGATTCAGGTGCATTGAGCGGAGATAGCACCATTATTACGAATAGTAGACATTACGATGCCTTGTTAAAAGCCCTTGAGGAAATACAAAAGGTAAAAGAAGGAATGGATATGGAACTTTCCAGTGATTTGATGGCCATTGATATTCGACAAGCCTTATTCCACTTAGGAGAAATCACGGGAAGTGTTACTACAGATGATTTATTGGGCAATATTTTCGCCAATTTCTGTATCGGGAAGTAATACTCATGCAAGCTTCTTCTTAGAATAGCAAGTATCAATATCCACTCAAACTTGAACTATTTGTTTAAAATCATGAATGAATAACTTCCAGATTGTAATTCCATAGAAACCTCTCCATTACTTTGGACTATATTTTCTATTCCGTCTACAGATTTAAGTTTTTTACCAGACTCTTTTATTTGTCTTATCGTATCTGCTTTTAATTTTAAGGTGGCAGTAGTATTGGCAGGAACGCTTACTTTATATTCCCAGCCCCCATCAATCAAATTCCATTCACTTTTGATTCTTCCGTACATAGAGTCATAATATCCCTTGGCCCAGGTCATTTGCCCAGTAGGGTCTGGTATGGGTTCCAGCTTGAAATGTTTGAAACCCGGATGCTGTGGATCTCTTTGGATTCCCAATGAATAATTATACATCCAGGCCGCTACTGCACCAAAAGAATAGTGATTAAAGGAGTTCATGCTGTTATTGCCCCCAAAACCATCTTCTATGGTATAAGAATTCAATCGCTCCCAAATGGTAGTGGCCCCATTGATCACTGGATAAAGCCAAGACGGATAGGTAGTTTGCTGCAATAACCTATAAGCTGTTTCATGCTTTCCGTTTTCCGAAAGCGCATGGTTTAAAGAAGCTGTACCAATAAAACCAGTCATCAATGAATATTCAGGTCTTTCAATCCCAAGTTCATCTACATTCTTCCTAGCTATACTCGCTACCAACTGATCTACGGCTTTATCCTGATTCTCATCATTAAATACCTTCAAATGCAACGGAATGGCATAAGAGGCCTGGGTATCCACCAAATCGCCCTTTTTAGGTCTGTTCTCTGGTGAGGGTGGCGGTCCGAATCCTTGACTTTCGAAGCCAGAATGTACTGTTTTTCCAGTATTTTGATTGACATAGGTGTTGTTGAAAAATTCCTTTTTTTGCTGATATTGCTTTTTATAGTCTGATGCATCATCCGTTTTCCCGAGAATGGAAGCGGTCTTCTTCAAGATGTCCAAATTATACAGATGATAAGCCGTCCAGAACAAGGTGTTGTCATTTTTAAAGCCCTCTGGACTCAACCAATCACCTAGTGGACCTTCATTCAAAATTTCAGCCTCTTTATCAATTTTGGAATCCAAAAAGCTTAGGTAATCCTTCATGGCATCATAATGTTCTTCCAACACCTTAACATCTCCATATTGCTGGTATAACTCCCAAGGGATAACGATACCTGCACTACCCCAAAGTGTACCTCCAAATCCACCTCCTACAGGTGCCACATCAGTGAACCTGCCATCTTCGCGCTGAATGTCACGCATACCCAATAAATGACGCTTTAAAAAGGGTTCAACATTGGCCAAATAGGTAGATGCTTCTGAAAATACATTGATGTCTCCACTCCATCCCATTCGTTCATTCCTGGCCGGGGTATCCGTGGGGATGGACAAGAAATTACCACGTAAGGACCATGTGATATTTTCCCAAAAACGGTTGACAAGTTCATTTGATGTTTCATATTTAGAGGATAAATCCTTGATAGAACTTATCACATGACCTTTTATACTTGATGTAGGCAATCCTTCATCTACACCTGTTAATTCCAAATATCTAAACCCATGAAAGGTAAACCTTGGTCTAATCGTTTCTTTTCCACCCTTTCTTATATAAATGTCTTGTGCCAATGCCGCTCTAATATTCTCCAACATCACCATGCCAACATTATCGCCAGATGCATCCAAATCGGGATAGGTCACCTCAGCATAGCGAAGTGTTATAGTATCGCCTGCTTTTCCGGCTGGTAGGTCAATTTCTGGAAAACCCACCATATTTTGCCCCATATCGTAAACAAATACACCAGGTCTGACTTCTTTTGCCTCTTTTGGTGCCAAGGTCTTTACTATGGACGGGTTCTCTCCAATTTGACCGACCAATTGCATATCGTCATAACCAAGTTCTTCACTTAGGTATGCCGTTCCCTCCAAGGGGACCTCGCTGGCAGACTTCCAAAAAGAGTCATCGTAGTTTGAAGTTGACCAATCTTGAATGGCTCTCTCTTTGGCGGCATCATAAACCTCGCCTTGAAAAAAGCTTCCATAACGTACGGGGCCATCGGTAAACAATTTCCAATCCCTAGCATTGGTTGTCAATACTTGTTCTGTTCCATCGGTATAAGTAACAATCAATTGGCCAAATAACGACTGTCGGTCTCCAAAATAATTCCAATTTTCGCCACTATAGGTAATATTGCCACTCCACCAGCCTTCGCCTAGCCAAGCACCGAGCACATTGTCCTTTCCATTTGATTTTATCTGTTCGGTAAGATCATATGTTTGATACATTTGATGCTTATTATACTGTGTGAGTCCTGGGGTAAAATAGCTATCTCCTACTCGCTCTCCATTCAAGTAAATTTCATAGACTCCCCTTGAAGTAACATATAATCTAGCTTTTTTAACCTCCTTGCTTTGCAAAGCAAATTCAGAGCGCAACATGGGTGCCGCATTTTTACTTGGATCGGCCACAATGAATGCTCCTTCATTTGCGCCAACTATGTTGAAGCCCAATTCAGAAACAGAAAATTGGTCGTCCTTTACTGCAGCTTCAAAAACACCTGAATAAGGTGTCCCATCTTGTAAATTTTCATGGAACAAATCGTTCGACGGTGACCTAAAATTCTTCACCTTTAGTTCAGAAACCACCATCTTTTGACCTTTTTTGGCCCAAAAACCAATATCCGCTACCATGGGAAAACTAATATAGTCGTTCCCTCTACCCACGGGGTTTAAATTAAATCCTTGACTGCCCCATGGAGATGGGTTCTCAAGATCAGATTTAGAAATCCTGTTTTCTGGTTCCCTCTCATCCAAGTAAACATCGAATAATCCAAATATAGCATCTACATAAATCGTGTGCTTGTCGTATTTGTTTTCTAAATTGACCAAGGTGTTAGGTATTGGAAAACTGTATATTGGCTTGTCTTTTGTATCCCCTACATCATATCCTACTCGATACACATGCAATTGCGCCAAACCAGTTTCAGAACCATCCACTTGGGAAATATCCAATTCAAATGCAACAAAGCTTTCACCTTGACCATTTTCAACGCCCTGAACATTTAAATTCTTGTCCATTAATCGTTTGTCATTCGCACCAAAAACAATGGCTCCCTTGGTAGATTTTGACTTTTCATCGAGCTGAATGGCATATTCCAGTTTGAATACTGACAGATAATGGGAGTAAAAAACCAAATCATCATCAGAACCGCCTATCCACTCGGCATTATTCCACGCTTTGGCTTTGGGATTACTTTCCATTACACCTGTCTCAAACCAAGAAGTTCCCTCGAAGCTTTTACCATTTTCATCATAGACAATAACCTTCCATATGTATCGTGTCTTTCCTTGTAGGGCTTCACCTTGGTAGGTTATCCCTATAGATTCGGTTCCTTTTTGCTTTTTTGAATCCCAAACTACCAGGCCATCTTCATCTGTTACAATAATTTGATAAGCTTGTTGTTGGTGTCCTCTTTTGTTATCATTGGATTGCATTTGCCAACTGAAATTTGGGGTTTGGATATCAATACCCAATGGCTTTTCCATATAGTCCACCTTTAACTTTTCTATGGAAATTTGACCTGTTGCCAAAATGGAAATATTTAAAAATAGCAGGAAAAGCACCTTGGCTCTTTTACTAAAAGTGCCCAAATGCTTAAGGTTATGATTACCCATCATTGTTTGTTTAGTTTAATAGTCAATTATAGGGTTTAAATTCCTAGTAACTGTTCTTATCTGTTCTGCAACATAAAGATCTAAACTTATACGCAAGTAAAACCTTTTTATAACGAGTTCCGCTGGATTACATGGAAAGGATTGTCCGTGTACATTTGTTGATTGTTCAAAACAATTTCTGCTGCTTTTTTACCCAAATTCTGAAAATCTGTAGAAATTACAGTGATGCCATCCAAGAGGACCTCCTTTAATGGAGTTTCATTGTAAGAAATGATACCAACTTCCTTACCAAGTTCGAATTGGGATTGTTTTATCTTTTTGATCAAAGTGACCAAGTCGTTTTCCTTTAGATTGATATATACCGTCCCCTCTTCAATTTCACTGGTTTCAATTTCTTCAACAAATCCAAAATCATATGCAAATTGACCACAGAATTTTATAAACCCCTTTTTGATTTCTTGGGGATGATAGGTCTTTTGTCGTAGCAGCAGTTTAATTTGGTGATATTTCCTAAGTTTTCCGTTCAATTCCACCAAGGCAGAATAAATATCGTTTTCAAAATCTTGATAGATGCAGGAAACTTTACTTGATAAACCATCTAAGCGTTTGTCCAAAACAATCAACTTTTCCAATGGAATTTCCTCTTGAATAAAATTGATCACATCATCCCCACCTTCTTCAAAATGGGGAATGATCACATAATGGGTATAGGTGTATGATCTTTTCTTGGAATCCAGTATGAGTTCCTTAAAATGCCTGTAATTGTTCTCATAGATAAAGAAATCTATCGTGGCATTATCGCCCAATGTTTGGGCAAAAGCATCATAAATTATTTTTTTATGCGGACTCAATTTGTTGAACAGCAAAAAAACCTTGGCTTTTAAATCCAATTGGTCCTTTTTAATGTAATACCCTTTCCCTGGAACTGATATAATAATCTTGTTCTTCTTTAAATGATCGTATGCCCTTACAACCGTGTCACGGGAAATATCAAATTCGATCAAAAGCTCATTCACAGAAGGTAAGCGGTCATCCATTTTTATTTTGCCATTCTCAATGGCTGCCAAAATGGAATCCACAATCTGCTTGTACTTAGGCACTTTAGATTCTTCTTTTATGTCTATCAATCGTAACATTTTAGTAATTTAAAAGGCTCTATTGCCTAACAGTACAGAACACTTAATAGAATTTGTGTAATTACATTTACCGGCAATAATAAAAAAATTATTTGATGGGGATAAAGACTTTTAAACATGTAGATTATTTATGGGATGAACAAAAAGCCCTTGAATTTGGAGATGATCAAGTAGAGCTTTTCCTGTATCGGTCGAATATTTTGGGAGCCGATTTAAGGATTACGAATTACGGAGGAGGAAATACAAGTTGCAAAACCAAAGAAAAAGATCCCTTGACCAATGAAGAGGTCGAAGTCATGTGGATAAAAGGATCTGGTGGTGACATCGGAACGCTTACCCGATCAGGAATTGCTGGACTTTACACAGAACGTCTACGCAACCTTAAAAAAGTCTACAAAGGATTGGATGACGAGGACAGAATGGTTGGACTTTTCAACCATTGTATTTATGATTTGGACAGCCGCGCCCCATCCATCGACACCCCATTGCACGGTTTGTTGCCCTTTAAACATATTGACCACCTGCACCCCGATGCTTTGATTGCCGTAGCAGCGGCCAAGGACAGTGAAAAAGTGACCCAAGAGATTTGGGGGGATACCATGGGCTGGGTGCCTTGGCAACGACCTGGTTTTGACCTGGGACTTCAATTGGAAAAATGCTTGAACGAAAATCCAGGAATCAGAGGAATCGTATTGGGAAGCCACGGCCTTTTTACCTGGGGAGATACTTCTTACGAATGCTACATCAATAGTCTGGAAGTCATTGAAAAGGCTTCCGATTACATTGAAAAGAAAATAAAAGAACAGGGTGAAGTTTTTGGCGGACAAAAAGTTCAATCTTTACCAGCTGATGAAAGAAAAGAAAAAGCAGTACAGTTGATGCCATTGCTTCGTGGATTGTGTTCCTCCGAAAACCGTATGATCGGCCATTTTACCGACACCGACGTGGTGATGGAGTACATCAACAGCAACGATTTGGAGAAATTGGCTCCCATTGGAACATCTTGTCCCGATCACTTTTTACGGACCAAGATTCAACCCTTGGTCTTGACCTTGGACCCAAAAGAAGATGTGTCCAATGCGAATGAAGTACTTAAAAAATTGGAACCTGCTTTTGAAGAATACAGAAAGGAATATGCAGCGTATTACGAGAACTGCAAGCACGACAACAGTCCCGCAATGCGCGACCCCAACCCTGTGATCATCATATACCCCGGAGTGGGAATGTTCAGTTTTGCCAAAAACAAACAGACCACCCGTGTGGCCAGTGAGTTCTACATCAACGCCATTAATGTAATGCGCGGTGCAGAGGCCATTACCGAATATACCTCGTTACCAAGACAAGAGGCTTTTGATATTGAATATTGGTTGTTGGAGGAAGCGAAACTACAGCGTATGCCCAAGGAAAAACCACTTTCCAGAAAAGTAGCCTTGGTCACCGGTGCTGGCGGTGGAATCGGAAAGGCGATTGCGGATAAACTTGCCGAGCAAGGGGCCAATGTGGTATTGACGGACATTGCCGAGGATAGATTGCAAGAAGCTTTGGAAACATACCCTAGGGATGTTGCCAGCTATTCGGTCTGTGACGTAACCAGTTCAGAGTCCATAAGCAAAGCTTATAAGGATGCCTGCCTGGAATTTGGAGGCGTGGATTTAGTAATTCACAGTGCAGGATTGGCCATTTCAAAACCATTGGAAGAAACTACCGAGAAAGATTGGGATTTACTACAAAATGTATTGGTAAAAGGTCAGTTTGAGCTCTTCAAACAAGGCGTGGATATCATGAACAAACAAGATTTGGGAGGTGATATCATCAGTATTGCAAGCAAAAATGGCTTGGTTTCAGGACCAAACAATGTAGGATATGGAACAGCTAAAGCTGCTCAACAACATATGGTTCGACTTCTTGCTGCCGAACTAGGCGGAAAAGGAATCCGAGTGAATACCGTTAACCCTGATGGCGTAATTATAGGAAGCAAAATCTGGGAGGGCGAATGGGCCGAAGGACGCGCTAAAGCTTATGGTATTTCTGTGGAAGAATTGCCTGCACACTACGCAAAAAGAAACCTGCTCAACGAAATCATTTATCCAGAAGATATTGCCAATGGTGTATTTGCCTTTGTCGGATTATTGGATAAAAGTACGGGGAATATTATAAATGTTGACGGAGGAATGGCCAACGCCTTCGTACGATAATTAAGAGTTGGTAAAGTTTAGTTAAATTCAGTGAGCCGCAGGCCATCCATGGTCTGTGGTTTTTAAAGATTAGACCATCCTATGATCATTGATAAGGAACATATTGCATCACACAATCAAAATAATTTAGACCAGCATAATTTACGGTTCGATTTCACTGCAAATTCCCTCTCCCAAAAAGGGGTTGATGTGGACACCATCATGAAAAAAGTGAGCGACTTTCAAGTTGCTATTCCCAGTTGGGCCTTGGGTGCTGGAGGTACACGATTTGGTCGATTCTCTTATTATGGAGAACCTGGCACCTTGGAGCAAAAAATTGAGGATGTTGGTTTGATCCATGCGTTGACCCGATCAGCTGGAGCCATTTCACTACACATTCCTTGGGATGTTCCAGAAGATGCAGACAACATAAAGGGATTGACCAAGTCGTTGGGGCTTCAGTTTGATGCGATGAACTCCAACACCTTTCAAGATCAACCTGACCAAGAACATTCCTATAAGTATGGGTCACTTTGCAGTACGGACGACAATGCCCGTCAGCAAGCCATTCAACACAATATAGATGTCATCAAATTGGGGGAAAAACTAGGGTCCAAAAGTTTGACCGTTTGGTTGGCCGATGGATCTAGCTTTCCTGGACAGAACAATTTTCAAACGGTTTTAAAAAATACCCAGGACAGTTTAAAGCAGATTTATGCCGAACTTCCAGAAGATTGGAAACTCTTTATCGAATACAAGCCCTACGAGCCTACTTTTTATAGTACGGTGATCCAAGATTGGGGCACCTCTTTTATGTTGGCCAATGAATGTGGCCCAAAAGCCTACACTTTGGTAGATTTGGGACATCATTTACCTAACACCAATATAGAGCAGATTGTAGCTACGTTAATGTTGAAAGGCAAGTTGGGCGGATTCCATTTTAATGACAGCAAATACGGCGATGATGACCTTACGGTGGGAAGCATCAAACCCTATTCCCTATTCTTGATATTTAATGAATTGGTGTATGGTATGGAAAACAATCCACAAAACCCCTACCCTGCCTGGATGATCGATGCCAGTCACAACCTGAAGGATCCTTTGGAAGATTTGATGCAATCCTTGGAAGCGATTAATTCAGCATATGCAAAAGCGTTGTTGATAGACCAAAAAGCACTTCGCGAAGCACAGATGAACCATGATGTTACCTTGTGCCAAGAAATATTGCAAGAAGCTTATCTTACAGATGTGCGTCCATTGTTGGAAAAAGCGAGAGTTTTAAATGGTGGAGCCATAAATCCATTGCAAACCTATCGTCAATTGGAGGTTAGAAACAAATTGGTAGACGAACGAGGAAAACATTCAATGGCAACAGGACTATAATAAAAGTATAATGGGGAAAGATGTAGTTGCGGTTTTCGACATCGGAAAGACCAATAAAAAGTTTTTTCTTTTTGATATGGACTTTAAAGAGGTCCATAGAGATTATACTTTTTTGGAACCCATTGAAGACGAAGATGGTCATCCGACAGAAGATATTGACAAACTTCAGAATTGGATTAAAGACACCTTTCACAAAGTACTCAAATCAAAGGATTACAAAGTAAAAGCCGTTAATTTTTCATCCTACGGTGCCAGTTTTGTGCATTTGGACGACATGGGCAATGTAGTCACTCCACTCTACAACTACACCAAGCCCATTAATGAAGAGATTGTAGACCAATTCTACGAAAAATACGGGCCTGAAATCACATTCAGCAGGGAAACAGGGACCACAAAAGAGGGCATGCTCAATTCTGGGATTCAACTGTATTGGTTGAAACATGAAAAACCTGAGCTGTTCTCAAAAATTAAATGCTCCCTGCATTTACCACAATATCTAAGCTATTTGTTTACGGGAATCCAAGTGAGTGAGTATACCAGTATTGGTTGCCACACCGCACTTTGGAATTTCGAAAAAGAGGATTATCACGATTGGGTGTACCAAGAGGGCATGCATAAAATTTTACCCCCCATTGTTGATACGGGAACAAGCATCAACACCAAACTGATGGGGCACAAGCTTAAAATTGGGGTAGGTATTCACGATAGTTCCTCTGCCCTACTGCCCTATATTAGAAGCATCGACAAAAAATTCTTGCTCCTCTCCACGGGGACTTGGAGCATTGCCTTAAACCCGTTTTCCAAAGCACTGTTGACACAAGAGGACACAGCTTCCAATTGTATCAATTATATGCGCATTAACGGAGCACCGGTAAAGGCCGCCCGATTGTTTTTGGGGAGCGAATACAACATCAAAATAAAAGAACTTGCGCAACGCTACGGGGTTTCCGAGGATTATCACGAATCGGTTGGTTTTGATCCAGAAATCTATCAAAACCTAACGAACAATTTTTCACATAGGTTTGAATGGAGCAGTCTTGATGTCGCAAAACTCGATTCCCTTACCCCCATTGACTTCAACTCTTATCAGGAAGCCTACCATCAATTGATGATGGAACTACTCGAACTTCAGATTGATAGTATTGGTCGAGCCATAGGAAAAGATGAAATAAAACAACTATACATTGATGGTGGCTTTGCAAACAATCAAATATTCGTTGAGCTATTGGCCCGTGGATTCCAAGGAATGAACGTAAAGACCACCGATGCTTCCTTGGGTTCTGCCCTGGGAGCAGCCATCGTTATTTCCGATGTGGAATTGGACCAAAAATTTCTAAAAAACAACTATGCCCTAAAAAAGCACAGACCTCTAATAATCAACTAATATGGCCCTAAGTTTTGATACCCGATACCCTTCCGTAGATGACTTAAGAGAAAAGGCTCAAAAACGCATCCCTCGCTTTGCCTTTGAATATTTGGATGGTGGCTGTAATGAAGACATCAACCTACATCGAAATACATCGGAACTCAGGGAAATCACCCTCAAACCGACCTATATAAAAGATTTTAAGGGTTCTACGCTTAAAACCACACTTTTTGGACATGAATATGATGCTCCCTTTGGCGTGGCTCCTGTCGGGTTGCAAGGGTTAATGTGGCCCAATTCGCCAGAAATATTGGCAAAGGCTGCCCATGAACACAATATTCCGTTTATCCTAAGTACCGTAACTACGATGGATATTGAACGGGCTAGTGAATTGACCGAAGGAAAAGCATGGTTTCAACTGTACAATCCAGCTGAAGACGCTGTGCGATTCGACATCATTGACCGTGCTGCAGCTGCAGAGTGCCCTGTTCTGGTATTGCTTTGTGACGTTCCTACCTTCGGATATCGACCACGAGATTTTAAAAACGGATTGGCTCTGCCACCTAAAATGACGATGGCCAACATTCTTCAAATTCTAGGGAAACCCAATTGGGCCATTCAAACCCTTAAACATGGGATTCCCACTTTTGAAACGCTAAGACCCTACACTCCAGAGGGACTCAACCTAAAACAGTTGGGCAAATTCATGGATAAAACCTTTTCGGGTCGCTTGAACGAAGAACGCATCAAACCTATTCGTGATAGATGGAAAGGCAAATTGGTTTTGAAGGGCGTAGCAACCGAAGAAGATACGGAACAGGCTATTCGTTTGGGCTTTGATGGCATTATTGTCTCCAACCACGGAGGACGACAGTTGGATGCCGGTGAATCTACGATTGCTCCATTAACACGCATTGCCCAAAAATACAAGGACCAAATCACCATCATGATGGACAGCGGTATGCGCTCTGGACCAGATATGGCCCGTGCATTGGCATCAGGCGCTGAATTCACCTTTATGGGACGTTCTTTTATGTACGGGGCTGCAGCCATGGGTAAAAAGGGCGGTGACCACACCATGACCATTTTAAAAGTTCAACTTCAACAAATTATGGATCAATTGTGCTGCGAGACTATCGAAGACTTGCATCAGCATTTAATAAGTTAAAAAAGTTCAAACACAAACTCAAGCATTAACAAACTCAAATACAAGCACAGACACATTAACTTAACAAACCAAACTACATGAGCCAATATAATATCGACGAGGAGATTGAAGAAATCGCAGGCGGTGAATTCGAGAGAGAACCAGTACCTGCGTCTAAATTAAAATCTTGGAAAAGCTTCTTGGGCATGTATGCTGGTGAACATGCTGCAGGTACCGAATTTGTTATTGGCCCTTTGTTTTTGACCACTGGGGTCAGTGCCTTTGATTTGATTATTGGATTGCTGCTAGGAAATCTATTGGCTGTGTTGAGCTGGCGTTTTCTAACGGCCGAAATTGCTGTAAAATACCGTTTAACGCTTTACTATCAATTGGAAAAGATTGTTGGCAAAAAATTGGTTATCGGTTACAACTTGGCCAATGGAATCTTATTTTGTTTCCTTGCAGGGGCCATGATTACCGTATCTGCCACTGCGGTAGGTATCCCTTTTCATATGGAAATGCCCAAATTAACCGATACGATGCCTAACGGAATCACTTGGAT
This sequence comes from Flagellimonas cixiensis, assembly GCF_042134615.1. Classification (GTDB taxonomy): domain Bacteria; phylum Bacteroidota; class Bacteroidia; order Flavobacteriales; family Flavobacteriaceae; genus Flagellimonas; species Flagellimonas cixiensis. Next base: position 2,855,587 of record NZ_CP169639.1, on the reverse strand, counting down.
TGTGATCGTTTTGGTTATTGGTGCTGTGATCTCCATTATTGCGGCAAAAGGTTATGAAACCGTTTCCAAAGCGGCCAACTACATGGCTCCCATAATTGTTTTGGCATTTTTGGCCAGTGGTATTGTGGCTTTACGCAATTTGGAAGTTCACAGTTTTTCTGATTTTTGGGACATTTGGGGTGAAGGAAGTGAGCCCTTTCCTGGCCAAATAAAATATACGTTTTGGCATGTAGCTATTTGGTCATGGTTTGCCAATGCGGCCATGCACGTAGGAATGTCCGACCTATCCGTTTTCCGTTTTGCTAAAAAAGCTAGTTCTGGTTGGACCACCGCTGCAGGAATGTATGTTGGACATTTTATGGCATGGATTGCAGCTGCTTTATTATATGCCGTTTACTTAAAATCTCCAGAGGCCCAGGCTACTTTGGCCAATGGAAGCGCTCCTACAGTTGCTCCAGGTCCTTTGGCATACAACGCTTTGGGGATTTTTGGTGCGATTGCCGTTGTTTTGGCTGGTTGGACAACCGCCAACCCTACCATTTATAGAGCTGGTTTGGCCTTTCAGGCGATTATCCCAAAAACATCCACCTTTTGGGTGACCATAATTGCAGGGAGTGTTGCGACATTAGCGGGATTGTTTCCGGCATTTGCCATGAAGCTTTTGGATTTTGTAGCCCTATATGGTTTCATATTAGCACCCATGGGAGCTATCATCGTATTTGAGCATTTCTATGGTAAAAAGGCCAACATTATCATAGATTACGCAGAAAAAATGAATGTAAAATTCAATAGAGCTGTATTTTGGGCTTGGGCCATCAGTTTTGGACTGTGCTATTTTGTATCGGTAACCTTTGATGTATTCTTATCATTCATGACCCTACCGGCTTGGCTGTTATGTGGTGGTTTGTTTTTGTTGATGTCGAAAAAACAGCAACAATCCTAGGTAATATGGTGAGATCATCAAATTAAGTTTGTGCCAAATAATCCATGACCTTTCATACAATATCCAAGGTAATCAATACATTTTTTAACTGATTCCCAAAGCTTTGTAATCAAATATTCGCTATACTTGTAAGTAACACTCCCATACTAACATGCATTTTAGCGAATTACCAAAGCAGCCCAGTATTCTTGTTTCCTATTGGAACGTAGGGAAATTGCTTTTTGGTGCCTTGTTTCTTTTTATCATTGAAACATATGTATTTTTCCAATTTTTCCAAAAAGCATTGGCTGACAAATCCTTTTGGGTAATTGCATTTTGGTTCTGTTCCGTTTTATTTGCCTTTACACATATATTTTTGGTGTTAATGGATGTATGGTCCCGAATTCAAAATTACAAGCGGTTTAAGGACCACTTGTTCGATCATGGGTTCTCTCCAAAAATCGCCGATTATTACAAGGGCAGTAAATGCCAGCGCATGGCACTTTACACTGCTGCCAAAGAATTGGGCATGGAAGATAAAATGCAGAATCATTTTGCAAAATCAGGAATAAAATGGTACCATTTCATTCCCCAGTTTATGATTCAGGACCCTTTGTTTCTTTTTCGGAAACATTTTTGGTCCAGAACATTTTTAGAGAAATACTACAAACCCAAATACCACTATCGAACCGCCCAAAAATCAAATGCCACACATGTTAAAAGCTACCCAGTTAAGCAAAACTTATAAATCTGGGAAGGCTTTGGACAATGCCTCCATTCAACTAAATTCAGGCCAAATAAGTGGCCTTTTGGGGCGCAACGGTGCAGGAAAGACCACGCTCTTTAAAATTTTATGCGGATTGGTCACTCCCGATACTGGAAAGGTTTCAATAACATCAAAAAAATCAAAACCAATAGGTGCCGTTATTGAAGAACCAGGGCTATATTCTTATTTAAATGCATACGACAACCTAAAGGTTTTTTCCCAAATACAAGGTGCACCAACAAATATTACCACTTTAGAAAACTGTCTGACCGAAGTAGGGCTCCCCTTGAACCGTAAGGACCCGGTACGTAATTTTTCGATGGGCATGAAACAACGATTGGGCATTGCCATTGCTTTGCTCAACAATCCTGATATTCTAATTCTCGATGAACCTTTTTCAGGGCTTGACCCAACGGGTGTAGCTTCCTTAAGTGCGCTCATCAAACAATTGGCGAATAGAAATATTGCCATTTTACTTTCATCGCACCTTATGGGAGAGTTGCACAAAGTATGTGATGACCTTTACCTTATCGACAATGGAAAAATCATTAATCATGGAGACATACAAGGTATTATGGATAGCCATGTAACTCAGTATACGATTAGTGCTAAGAACATTGAAAGTGCAGATGTTATTCAACCCTATAAAATTCAAACCGAAAAAGACAAAGTAACCTTGCAATGTGGCAGTGAAGCCATATCTGACATCCTCAAAAACCTTTTGGAAAGTGGTTATAAAGTAACCTCATGTGTTCCCAACATCACTTTGGAACAATTACTAAATCCTGTTTACAAATGATGTTGGCCCTTTTAAAAACCGAATTGTTTAAACTATTTAGGGAAAGTAAAACTTGGTATGCGGTTGCCGCAGTGTTGTTGATTGAGCTCATTATTTTGGTGGCTGCCTATTATCAAGGAGCTGAAATTCTGGACTTACTGCTCGACAACCTACAACAGTCCTTTTATTTTGAAGGCAATCTGCTCAATGGCAACCTGCTTTTATACATTATTTTAAATTCCCTTTGGTTTAATCTTCCCCTTATTTTAATGATTGTGAGCTCTTCCCTGATTACGGAAGAATATAAGAATGGAACCCTGAAAACTTTAATGCTACAAGCTGTGGACAAACGCCAGCTCATCCTGGCTAAATTTTTAACATCGCTGATTTTTACGGTGCTCATGCTTTTACTGCTCATGATCACCACCTTTATTTTGGCTTACGGAATTTTTGGAACCGGTGATTTGGTGGTATACTTGGGGACCCTCAACTTTTTTCCATCAGAAGAAGCATTCAAGCGTATTTGTTTTGCTTTCGCTTCAGGGACCATTAGCATGATATTTTTTACCACTGTGAGCATCACTTTGGGGATTTTCTTAAAAGAATCTGCCAAAACATGGATTGCTTCCGCATTCTTTCTTATTTTAAGTTCATTGCTCTTAAAAGCCAATTTTGGATGGGGAACGGTGGAGCGCTATTTTTTTCCAAAGCTTACCAACTCGTGGCAGCGCTTTTTTGATTATGAAGTGGATTTTCCTTCAATTGTTATAGATAATTTAGTGTTGGGTATTTACATCATTTTGGTTGTCCTTATTGGGACGTATTATTTTAAAAAACAGGATGTGGGATGAGAAAATGGCTTGGATTATTCTTTTGCATGCTCAGTTTCGCAGGTCTTTTGGCTCAGGAAATTGATAGTGATTTACTTAAGATAAAATCACGAATGGATGCCATTAAGGAGTTTTCGGCAGAATTGCAGCTTGACCTTGATGCCGCCTTCATTAATATGCCCACTAAGTATGCATCCATGCATTATATAAAAGGTAAGGACACCAAATTTTCGAGCGATGATTTTGTGGTATTGCCCAAGCGAGGGTTGGACTTTGCGTTTACCGAACTTTTTGAACACCCTTTCATCACCGTTGATAGGGGTATGGAAACCAAAAACAATCTGCAAGTAAAGGTTCTCAATGTAATTCCAACAGACAATAAATCGGATATGGCTTTGGCCACTTTGTATCTTGATGTGGAAAATGAACGAATAGCGGCTTCCGAAATTACCACCAAGAAAAACGGCACCTATGCCTTAGAGATGGAATACCCCGACGTAGAAGCCATACTTCCGAATCAAGTCCAAGTATCTTTTGCTATTGAGAAATTAAAAATTCCGCTTAATTTTATGGGAAGTGATACCGATATTGACCGTAAAACCATGCGGCAAATGGATACCAAAACCGGAAAAATCACCTTGCAAATCAGTAATTATAACATCAAATAACCGCCAAACCCATAAAGGGGTTCGGTGCTAAACGGTTTACTGATTCATTGTTACAAAACGATACAAATCGTCTGTGGCCTGCAGTAGTTTTCCTTTTAAGGCCGGTTCAAGATTTGGATGGGTGAATAAATATTCATTCACATAATCCATAGCTTGTTTGGATTGGTATTGGCCCACTGTAGATGAAAGCCATCGTTTTGGAAAAAAGATATCACCCGTTTTTTGAATTTCCTGCAATAAATCCAAGGCCAAAGGCACATGTTTTATAGCTGATTCTTGGCGCAATGGATGATGAATAAAACTACAGGCCGTCAAAACCCAAGATTCCTTTTCACGATTCTTTGCTTCCTTAAGCGAGATAAAAAATTCATCACGTACCGAACTGTCCGCAGATAGTGCAGGTGTTAAAAACTCAAAACGATCCATTTTATCTTGATTGGTCAATGCCGCTTTTGCAACCGATAAAATATTATTGACATCTTCGTGCCCATAAAGTGCCAAACTCATGGCCATCCCAGTATAATCATCTTGATTGAGCTTTAAATTGGCTATTTCAAGCTCTTTGTTCCAAATTTGATACAACTTTTCTTTCGCCTTATCAGAATAAGCAAGTCCTTTCCACAGACCAAAAATGTTCTTTTTTATATTGGCGTCCGTTTTTTTGTTTAAAAGCTGCTGCCATAAAATATGTTCGATAATGGGTTGTTGGGCATTTCGCTCTTCGGGCGTCAAGTAATTCCAAAAAATACTACTGGTCTGGTCACAAATCATCCCATGGATAAACTCATTTTCTTCCTCTTGAATCCCTGTCATCAATAAATCCAGATTTTCATGGGATTTAAAATTACCTGCCAAGGTGTTTTCATAACTATTTAAATAGGCATAGCCTTTTGCTACATCATGTTCCAAATAAGGTATAATATGGGCATCGATCATACTGATGGGGAACAAACCATACCCAAAAGCATCCGAATTATAAATAATGGCATCGGGTTTGGAACGTCCAATTGCCGTTTCTACTGAAATATTTTTGTGATCCATGTCAACAGACACCACATGGGTAGTATCCTTATACACCAATGAAATTTCAAAGATTTGTGGCCAAAATTTATCGCTTCCGTCCTCTGCTTGTTGCGAAATGGTAAAGCTTTTTATTTTACCGTCTTCATAGCTAATATCCTCTTTAACAATGGGTCTACCTGTTTGATTCACCCAAACATCACTCCATTTTTTTAGGTCTTTTGGACTTCTTTTATCCAAAATGCTTACCAAATCGTTCCAGGTGGCATTGCCATAAGCGTAATTGGCGATATATTCCCGAATACCTTCTCTGAATTCAGATGCTCCCAAGGCAGCCTCCAACTGACGCATCATTATAGGCGCTTTATTATAAATAATGCTCCCATAAAGATTTCCTGCATTTTTAAGATTGTCCAGATTTTGTCGAATTGGATTGGTGCCCCTAGTTCTATCCTCACCGTAGGCTCCCCGGTAATGGGAAATCATGAATTGCAGATTGTGGTTGATGTCCGGAAATGTTGGGTTCACAATTTTATCTGCCATAAAATTGGCGAATACCTCTTTCATCCACACATCGTTGAACCAATCCATAGTGACCAAATCGCCAAACCACATATGGGAAGTTTCGTGGGCAATAAGTTTTGCCCCACCCATTCGTCTGCGTTCAGTGGCACTTTCATCCATAAAAATAGCACCCTGCCGGTATTGAATGGCGCCCACATGCTCCATGCCTCCATATTGAAATCCGGGTATGGCAGCATAATCTAATTTTTTGAAGGGGAAATCATATTGGGTATACTCGTTTAGAAAATCTATGGATTGTTGATGTAGATCATAAATGGCAGGAATACTATATTTTACTTTCGCTGTATCGGTTTCACGATACAGTAGGGTCATGTCGAATGCTCCGGGATTTTCGGTCACTGTTTGAAACTTGCCCGCCACCATGGAAAACAAATAGGTGCTCATGGCATCACTCTCTTCAAACTGAAAATGTATTTTGTCTCCCTTATCCGATTTGGCCTTTAAAGGTCCACCAGTAATCACCGTCCAATCTTTAGGCACGGTAGCCTCCAATACATATTTTGCCTTGATGTTGGGTTGGTCAAAACAGGGAAACAGCGTACTGGCCCGGTCTGGCACCAATAAGGTGTACAAAAATTCCTCATTTCGGTTTAGGGACAATTCCCCTGCTTCGAAACCAATTTCGATTTGGTTCTCCCCCACCTCAAGGTTATCCGCAATGATCAAATGCTCTTTTTGATGCACTATATTTTGGACTACCCCATTAACCTTTAGTGTTTTTAACAAGCTTGCATCTGCATTAAAATCTAAATAAAGTGGTTGGGAAAGATCATTGATTTTTAGGTCGAGTGTAAGGTCTGAAGGAATGGGTTGCTCTATATCTTCGGGCACATCAAAAGACAGCTTATAAATTACATCGGAAACTTGTTGTTTGCGATAGGTGGCCATTTCCAAAGGAATACCTTCCTCCAATAAATCTTTTTTGGGTGTATTTTGACATGATACAAATAGTACCAATGCAAGGGGGAACATTAGTTTCTTCTTCATAGCAAGAAGGTTGATTTTGAGGGCAGAAGATACCAAAATTTAGGTAATCAGACTAACCCAAAAGCACTTTAGCCTATATGGAGTATTATTATTCTCGAATCACAAAATTAATTTTGTCAACCCCTGTGTTTCCTGTTGTGGCATTATAGGCGTAGACTGTGATTTGGTAGTATCCTGATTCCTTAATATCCAAGTGGCCCTTAAAAGAATTTTGTTTCGGATTGTCCATGGTGATTTCGCTAAAACTATCTCCATCTTTTTGCACCAAGGCTTTAACTTCCATTTGGTTGGAATCCCAAACCCCACCTTTTTCTATCGGACAACCACACATCATCACAATATTGGCTTCTATCTCCACTCCAGATTTTTGAGCGGATTCCAACGACATATATTGATGGGTATTGGGGGATAAAATGTCCACCACAAATCCGGGTATCTCCACTACCACTCCATCCCCTAAAATATCTTTTCCGGGAATTAGCCAAAGTTCGGTACTAGCGTGAATCTGTGCATTCTTTTTATTGATGGGTGAAATAATTTCAACGCGAACAAAAGTAGGTTCGTCGATGTCCACAACCGCGAGAAAACCAGCTGTTTTATCATCGGATAATTGGGTAAAACGCTCATGGGCACTTTTCATGATCAAACCGGTATTCCCTGTGCTCCCCGTTGTTTTTCCCTCGGCCAATATTTCACCGGTCACCCCATTTTTAACCATCACATAGGCACCACCAATAGAACTGCCCACAAATTTTGCATCCTTTGCTTTTGCCCGCACCATAAGTTTGGTTTCTGTGGCAAAGGCACTTATACCTATTAAAAATAGCGCTAGGAGAAGAATCGATTTTTTCATTTTAAGATTTTTTCGCCCCTAAACTTACAATTTTTGAGGCGTATAAAATCATCGATCATACAAAAGTTGAAGCTCCCTTTCGGCAGCTCCCATTAGTTCTTTTAAGTAAGGAACATCTTTTTGCGAGCAAGAATGTGTCAAATGATATTGAGTACTTTCAATAAGCCTTCTACAATATGCCATTTATTGGGGTTCCGATAGTTTGCTGATGGAGTGTGCAAATAACTGGTCCACTTGACACAAGGAGGGTTTTACGGGGGGAATTTTAAAAAATTTGAACATGACAATGAAGTGTGCTTGCTTGATTATTGTAGATGGTACAAAAATTAAGCCAAGTTATCTGATCATTCCTCTACCCGAAGCATAAATCCTCTGCGATTCACATTTACAATACTTAACCGACTATCCTTGCTCAAGTGTTTTCGCAAGTGGGAGACAAAGACATTAAGGCTCTTTTTGTTGAAGTAATCGTTTTTATCCCAAATGGTGGTTAAAATATCTTTGTGGGTGCACAATTGATTCTGGTTTTTGGCCAAAAGTGCCAATAGATCGAATTCCTTTCCTGTAAGTTTAATCAATTGTCCTTTATATCTCAATTCAAAATTATCCATGTTCAGGGTATAATCACCCATATAATATTCGGTGGCTTGGTCTTCCTCCTCCACGTTTGTGGACAGTCTTGAAAGCAGTGCATTGATTCGGACTACCAATTCTTCTTCATCAATCGGTTTTTTAAGATAATCCACGGCGCCCATGGAAAATCCTTTGAGCACATCAATTTTAAGGGAACGCGCCGTTAAAAAAATAAAAGGCAATTCTGGATTGATGCCCTTTATTTTTTGTGAAAGCTCAAAACCGTCCATATCAGGCAGCATCACATCCAAAATAGCCAAATCAAAAGCATTCGATTTGGTTTTAATGATTGCTTCTTCGGCAGTTTTGGCCCAGACCACATCAAAATTCTTCATTCCCAAGTATTCGGAAAGCAAATAACCCAATGAGCCATCATCTTCCACTAAAATCAATTTGTACCTCTTATCCATTGTTCACCATTTTTAGGGAAAGGGTAAATGTGGTCCCTTTTCCCAATTCACTTTCCACCGCGATTGATCCCCGGTGCATTTTTATGATTTTTTGCACATAATACAATCCAAGGCCATAGCCTTTGACTTTGTGTACATCTCCATTTTTTATGCGATAATATTTTCTAAAAATCTTACCCATATCCTCCTTGGCCATCCCCTGTCCGTTATCTGAAATTTGAATGAACAACTTTCCTTTTTGGGTAAAGGAATTCAATTTCACAACAGGGTCATCGGAATATTTCTTTGCATTTTCCAGTAGGTTGACAATGACATTTTCCAAATGAAACTGTTCAGCACGAATAAGATAGGTCGCCTCTTCCAATTCATATTCAAACACCATTTCATCATGTTCGGCCAGCAAAGCAAAATCTTGACAAATACGTTCCAATTCTGGTCTAAAGTCAATGATGGAAAATTGCAATATATTTTTTCCAGATTCCAAACTGGCCAACTCCAGCACTTTATCGATATGCTTTTTAAGTCGGTCAGATTCCCTTCGGATCAATTCCACAATGTTTTTTTTGTTCTCGGGTAAATCTTTCTCCAAAATCTTGGTGGCCAATCCTATGGAAAATACCGGCGTTTTTAGTTCATGGGTCAGATTATTGATGAAATCGTTGGTAGTAGTTATAATGCTGCTTTGCCAATAGAACGAACGAAGTACCCATATTACCACAACGATAATCAATAGCAGAAAAATTAGCCCTGGGATGGTAAGTCCATTTAGCTGTCCCATGAAATACTTGTTCAGGTCGTTAAATCCCAATTCAAGAATAATTTCCTTCTCCAGCAAATCAGGTAAATATCCTTCTAGTTTTATGGGATAGGTCAACATTCCTTCACCCTCCTCGAACAAATCTATTGAAGTTAGATAGGTTATGGAATCACGGGAGTACAATCGGTAGGAAAACGGAGCGTCTATTCCGGAAAGCCCTAGCTGATAATCTACATAATCGTTAAGGTAAAATTGAGAGACTTTTTGCAGGCTGTCCAAACCAATTTTCAGTTCCGAAGTGTCTTTTTGAATCGCATTGCCCAACGTATAGGTCAAAGAATTTAATTCGGATAATTCACTGTTTATATTATCTCTTGCAACATCTATTTTTTCAGAAAACTGGGCTTTGGCCAAACCCAATCCAACCCTCAAAAATTGGTATTGCACGACCAAGAGTCCAATCACGGACACCACAAATACGACAATATAAATGTTTCTTTTGGTCGGCATAATGCGAAGTAAACAAAAAAACAGCAGCTATTTACTCATTGGTTAATCCTATTAATCTTTCATTAACCTTTTTGATCTATTGTTAATCCCAAGACGTTCAATTAAGGTTTAAATTTGATAAAGTTTATTTAAGACATATATAGTAGCGAATCCATTGAACCGGCCTATTTAGGTCGGTTTTTTGTTTGTATCTGTTTTACTTCCCCAAGATTCCTTTCAAAGAGGTTTATCGATTATCTTTGCAGTCCAAATTTTAAGCATGATCAGTTTTTTCCAGAAAAAGGTTTATTTGGTGGATTACCTCCATGGCTTGGTGGATATTCATAATCATATACTTCCTGGTATAGATGATGGGGCCAAAACGGTGGATGATTCCTTAGAGCTGCTCAGCGGATTTGCAGAATTTGGCATGACTAAATTTATCTGCACTCCACACATTATGCACAATCTTTACGACAATACCCCTAAGACCATTTCCAAATCCTTTGGTCTATTATCCAATGCATTAGTGGAAGAAGGAATTACAGCGGTGCAAATCGAATATGCTGCCGAGCATATGATCGATGATAATTTTGAGGCCCTATTGGAAAAAGGGGACGTTTTACCTATTGGAAAACAGCATTTGCTTGTGGAAATGTCGTACCTCCAACCTTCCTTTAACTTTGATATTGCAGTGCATAAAATTGCCAAAAAAAATTATTTTCCTGTTTTGGCACATCCTGAGCGATACATGTACTTTCATAGCAAATATGGAAAATATGAATCCATGAAAGCGAATGGCATTCAATTTCAATTGAACTTGCTTTCCTTGACTTCGGATTCCTATGGTTCCGATGTAAAAAAAATAGCAGATAAGTTATTGAATGATGGCTTTTTTGATTTTGTGGGGACTGATGTGCATAATATGAGACAGCTTGGCTTATTGAAAGAAGTTAAGGTTTCCAAAAAAATCTTAAATCAACTACTTCCTATCATAGAGAGTACAATTCAAAATTTTTACTAAGGTTTTCAAAGGATTTTCTTCAATCCCCTTGAAACCTTTGAAAATAAAAACCCTTCTTTCTGAAGAATAGAAAGAAGGGTTTCTAATTAAATATTATAACTCATCAAATTTTACTTTCTCACGATCATTTGTTTGAAAAAGGCTCTTCCTTCTTGGGTCAAAACTCCTATATGATACACTCCAGCTTGTAAACTATGTACTGGTAAGTTATAATCATTACCATCTCGATAAGCTGTTGGATTAAATGAACGTACCAATTGACCCGTTGAATCAAAGATTCGGATTTCCATTACGTTAGCTTCAAGCGACCTTGTGGAGATTGTAACTTGAGTAGCCCCAGGGTTGGGATATAAAATAATATCGAAAGGGTTAATCTCTTCAACGTCTCCCATACTATCCAATGATTCCTCCATGTTCTGAGTTTCACTTCCTTTGGATGCTAATCCTGAAACTATTGAAAATTGAATCGTCAGTGGCTGGCCCAGGGTAACCCCGCCACTGGTGGCTGAAGCGGTCAGTGTATAGCTCCCCAAGGGTAGGTCCATCGGGTTGTAGTTGCCAGACTTGTCTCCAAATAGTGCATATGGTGCAACTCCCTCGGTCTTTGTCGCCGATAGAGGTCCTGTCATGTTAAACGACACACTACTTGTTTCGCTGGTCGCATTGGCCCTGATGTTGAGCGACTGCCCGCCAGAGACTCCCAAATCTATTTGTTGGCCATCGAACAGGTCGAATAGATCGGTATCCGTGGCCGCATCGACCAAGGTAAAGCTTATCACTCCTGCCGTTCCAGGTTCAACGACCGTGATGTTCACCATATCGGTATCGGTCTGGCCCTGGCCATCAAAAACTGTCAATACGGCCTCATAGGTGCCCGCTACCGTATAGGTGTGGACCGGGTCCGCCTCGTTGGAAACCGAACTGCCATCTCCAAAATCCCACGAATAGGAGGTGATGCCAATATCGTCCGTGGAGCCACTGCCCGTAAAACTTACCTCCAAGGGAACATCGCCCGACACTACATCTGAGGTCGCATTGGCAACGGGAGATTGGTCCTGAACCTGGTTCACTGTGATGTTCACCATATCGGTATCGGTCTGGCCCTGGCCATCAAAAACTGTCAATACGGCCTCATAGGTGCCCGCTACCGTATAGGTGTGGACCGGGTCCGCCTCGTTGGAAACCGAACTGCCATCTCCAAAATCCCACGAATAGGAGGTGATGCCAATATCGTCCGTGGAGCCGCTGCCCGTAAAACTTACCTCCAAGGGGACATCGCCCGACACTACATCTGAGGTCGCGTTGGCAACGGGAGATTGGTCGGTACCGGTCACTATTGAAAATTGAATCGTCAGTGGCTGGCCCAGGGTAACCCCGCCACTGGTGGCTGAAGCGGTCAGTGTATAGCTCCCCAATGGTAGGTCCATCGGGTTGTAGTTGCCAGACTTGTCTCCAAATAGTGCATATGGTGCAACTCCCTCGGTCTTTGTCGCCGATAGAGGTCCTGTCATGTTAAACGACACACTACTTGTTTCGCTGGTCGCATTGGCCCTGATGTTGAGTGACTGCCCGCCAGAGACTCCCAAATCTATTTGTTGGCCATCGAACAGGTCGAATAGATCGGTATCCGTGGCCGCATCGACCAAGGTAAAGCTTATCACTCCTGCCGTTCCAGGTTCAACGACCGTGATGTTCACCATATCGGTATCGGTCTGGCCCTGGCCATCAAAAACTGTCAATACGGCCTCATAGGTGCCCGCTACCGTATAGGTGTGGACCGGGTCCGCCTCGTTGGAAACCGAACTGCCATCTCCAAAATCCCACGAATAGGAAGTGATGCCAATATCGTCCGTGGAGCCACTACCCGTAAAACTTACCTCCAAGGGAACATCGCCCGACACTACATCTGAGGTCGCATTGGCAACGGGAGATTGGTCCTGAACCTGGTTCACTGTGATGTTCACCATATCGATATCGGTCTGGCCCTGGCCATCTAAAACCGTCAATACGGCCTCATAGGTGCCCGCTACCGTATAGGTGTGGACCGGGTCCGCCTCGTTGGAAACCGAACTGCCATCTCCAAAATCCCACGAATAGGAGGTGATGCCAATATCGTCCGTGGAGCCACTGCCCGTAAAACTTACCTCCAAGGGAACATCGCCCGACACTACATCTGAGGTCGCATTGGCAACGGGAGATTGGTCCTGAACCTGGTTCACTGAGATGTTCACCATATCGGTATCGGTCTGGCCCTGGCCATCAAAAACTGTCAATACGGCCTCATAGGTGCCCGCTACCGTATAGGTGTGGACCGGGTCCGCCTCGTTGGAAACCGAACTGCCATCTCCAAAATCCCACGAATAGGAGGTGATGCCAATATCGTCCGTGGAGCCGCTGCCCGTAAAACTTACCTCCAAGGGGACATCGCCCGACACTACATCTGAGGTCGCGTTGGCAACGGGAGATTGGTCGGTACCGGTCACTATTGAAAATTGAATCGTCAGTGGCTGGCCCAGGGTAACCCCGCCACTGGTGGCTGAAGCGGTCAGTGTATAGCTCCCCAATGGTAGGTCCATCGGGTTGTAGTTGCCAGACTTGTCTCCAAATAGTGCATATGGTGCAACTCCCTCGGTCTTTGTCGCCGATAGAGGTCCTGTCATGTTAAACGACACACTACTTGTTTCGCTGGTCGCATTGGCCCTGATGTTGAGTGACTGCCCGCCAGAGACTCCCAAATCTATTTGTTGGCCATCGAACAGGTCGAATAGATCGGTATCCGTGGCCGCATCGACCAAGGTAAAGCTTATCACTCCTGCCGTTCCAGGTTCAACGACCGTGATGTTCACCATATCGGTATCGGTCTGGCCCTGGCCATCAAAAACTGTCAATACGGCCTCATAGGTGCCCGCTACCGTATAGGTGTGGACCGGGTCCGCCTCGTTGGAAACCGAACTGCCATCTCCAAAATCCCACGAATAGGAAGTGATGCCAATATCGTCCGTGGAGCCACTACCCGTAAAACTTACCTCCAAGGGAACATCGCCCGACACTACATCTGAGGTCGCGTTGGCAACGGGAGATTGGTTGAAAATATTTATAAACCACATAAATTCTATGGTTTCATTACCTATAGGTTCACCGTTGTCCGTAACAGATACCGAAACACTGTAAGGGCTATTTTCTGCTGCACCTTGCACATTTCCTGCATCCCGATTGGACTCAGAGGCATTGTTTAAATCAGTTAGAGTGTACCCCTCACTTACTAAATGGAGTGCTATACGGTCAATCAAATGTCCCTCAGACCTAGAGGAAATCTCCAAAGTGTAAATACCAGGTTCATCAAACTCAACATAGATTTGATGTGGATCATTATCACTAACATTAGCTGTCCAATTCCAATTCAAGGTATTGGCGTAAACCTTGAACCAGCCGTTGGCACCTGCACCATTTGGATTAGGCGTTTTACCACTACCAAAAGGGTATACAATATTACCATTGCTTTTTTCTCCGTAAAAATCATCTGCATCGGGAAAGCGAAGCCAAGCATCATTATGTTCCGTTGTTGGAGAACTGGCGTCAATAATTCCAATATTGTTTCGCCATTGGAACCGATACTTTCCTGGGGTACTAATAAGTATTTGCTCAGTGATTGTTCCATTACCTGGAGTATTGAAGCTATCAACATGATTAAAAAGATACCCCGTACCCAAGTAACCGTCTTCCGTGCTCTCCATTGTCCAATTTGAATTGATATCAAAACTCTCAGCCTCAATCACAACCAATCCATTTTCTTCAACGAACGCATTACTACCTCCGCCCACAAAGCCTTGTTCAACAGTACCTGAGATTACACCCGTGTTTTCGTCAATGGTCAGATTGGGTGGTAGGCCGAGGGCACTGTATGTTATTGCGTTAGGACTTGTTGCTTCAATCTGCAAGGATACAGAATCTCCCTCATAATTTTGTTGGTCCCCAGGATTGGTTATGCTTATAGTAGTGTTCGGGTTTTCGGTCAGTACAATGTCCAAAGTCTGGGAGTTCCCATAATTGACAGTCAATATGGCCGTTCTGTCGGATCCAGTCCCTGAAAGTGACACGCTTAAAGTATGTGTGCCATTAAATTTTATTAAACCATTTGTAAGCTCTCCAGAAACAAGGTTGAAATCAGCTGCGTCCGTTCCAGAAATTTCCATTGAGGTGACAAATATTCCGACGTTCCCATCTATAGCCGATAGGTCAACATCAACTATCTCACCCTCTGCAACGGCAATCGTAGTGGGTGCAGAAAGTGTGCTTGCTAAACTTGATACTCCCTGTGGGTTATCTGTTCCATAATATTCCATGTTTTTTTGGTTGCCTCCTCCTTTGTTCGGAGATCCTCCCAATAGAAATATCCCATCACCTGAGACAATTGACTGTGTGCCATGTCTTTCATGATTTAAATCTGCCAATCGCCTCCATTCGTTGGTCAAAGGATTATATTCTTCTACCACTTTTAAGGCATCTGTTGTATTTACACCATACACTATTTGATTTTCAACCTCACCCCCTGCCACTACAAGTTTACCGTTAAATACCGAAACACTGGGTGCCCCTCTTGGTGTTGGAATATTGTCGGATACTGGAAGTGTTTCCCATGTTCCCGTAAGGAAATCATAAACATCGACTTCTGGTATTGTTGGAGCAAAAGTTCCTCCAGTACCTCCTGAAAGCCGTCCTCCTACAGCATATAATTTGTCTCCAACCACAGCGGCATGGAAATGATCTCGTGGTCTTGGTGAATTAGGAAGTACCGTCCATTGTCCGGTTGCCGGATCATACTCATCAAACCAATCCACATACCCTCCATTATGTCCTATAGAATTTCCCGCAATAATATAGAACTTGTCATTGTACTGTACCAAACCAGCAGACCCTCTCCTCCTATTTTCAGGAATAGCAGGGCCTTGTATCCATTGATTAACTGTAGGGTCAAATATCCAAATGTACTCCGTCGGGACTTCATTAGGGAAATCATTTGTTTTAAATGCTGCAATTACCCAGATTAGACCATTATATTCAGTTGCCTGAAAGTGATTGAATTCCAACTGGGTCCCATTAACTGTCGGAGTTACATTGGTAATTTCAGTCCAACTATTATTCGCATAATCATATACATCAATACTGGTTGCATTTTCGCGCCCACCCATTAAATAAAATTTATCCCCAGCTTGTACAAAGGATAACTCATGTCTTGCCGTATAGTTTTCATCTTCATCCTTATCCATCCATAAATCAGCAGTAGACGTGGTGTTTGAAACAGTCCATGAGAAATTCAAAGCAACCGCATCATCTACTATGTCATCAGTATCATCAACCGTAATGGTGACAGTAAATGAAGTGCCATCAAGAACAGTTTCATCTATGGTCCCCCCAATCTGGCCATTTGTGGGTTCAATAGTTAAACCAGGTGGTAATCCTTCGGCTAAATATTGCAAATTACCATCACCTCCCGTAGCTTGAACACTCAGGCTTCCATCTAGCTGTATTCCTGCGGCCCCAAATTGATCAGGGATTGAATTCACATAAATTGGGGTGTTATTATCCGGTGCGTCTAAAATTTCTATTGCATTTATAAGAGGGTTTTGAACTGCACCGTGCATAAATTCGATATCTATACTTCCATCTGTTACCTCAATAATATGACTTATTGCAACACCTGTACTATGCCCGTAAGAACCTGATAAGTCGATAGATTTCAGTTCTGGTAAAATTATCCCTTCGATGGACACATCAAAAATACGTTGTCCAGACTCTGATGTTTCTGAATAACCATTGCCCATATAAAGTTTTACCTCATAATTACCCGACTCTGTTACTGGAAAAGAATAGAGCATATTTGGTTCCCCACCAGTCGCATCATACCGCTCGGTTTCAAAAATTGCCGTGGGTACTTTGGTTAAGTCAACATCGTCTGAAAAATTGTTTATTGTAGAATTATATGAATTATTGGTTGCTGGTTGAATCAAATAACTTGAATTATTGCTTACAGTGTCCTCTTCCCACAAAATCTCCCCATCAATTGATGGTATTGCCGGGCCTCCAGTATTTATTCTATATAATATACCCGACGCCTCAATGACTTCCACTAAGAATGTTAATTCTACAAAATTTAAGTCTTCATCGGTTGCCCTAACCGTTATTTCCGAACTGTTCGGTGCTATAGGATATGAAAGAGTCATTAAATTTCCATTAATAGAACTGCCAATATTTATATTGGTATTGTTCTCAATGGTATAGGTTAGGTTTGCAACCCCATTATCATCGGTAAAGTAGTCATCCAGGTTAAAAACTTCATCGGTAGTGCCTACTTGTCTTTGGAAGGATCCAATTTCTTGAGCAATTGTTGGTGACTCTGTTAAAACTGCCAAGTAGTCCCATGTTCCTTCGAGTTCAACACCTGTTGCGCCTGATGTTCCAATAAAACCAACAGCCAAATCAATTTCTGGTTGTTGTATGGCCGTTAGTATACTTCCTTCCGCCGTTATAGAACCCAAGATCAACCGTGGTCCATTGTCTATAGAATATTCCAAACTAACTTCTCCTGTTACCGCATTCACTTTAAAGTGAAAAAGAATCTCATCCAAAGGACGTTCAGATTCCAATATAGTCAACTCTACTGGTGTTTGTGGAATATCATTTATCTCCTGTAATGCCTGAAGTCCATTTTTGGTTATTACAAATTTTATATAATTGCTTTGTGTTCCATCTCCAATGAAAAGACCTAACTCTCCATTGGGTGCATCGACATTATCGTATAGCCTATAGGACCCCCCAAACAAATTAATTACGTTGCCTACTACGGTAAACTCACCGGTAGAACTTTCTGTTTTAATACCAAATTGGTATCCTTTTTCTTGGTTATTTTGGGTTCCAAGTGCAGTTCCAGAAGTCATATGTGACGTCATTAGTCCTGGCGCACCTCCCAAAACATCATTCGGGTTCGGGTCATTAGGGTCATCACGTCTATCTATCCAATTCATCCAATTGGCCTCTGTATCACCATTGTTCATTAAACCGGTCATTCCTAAACCAAATATTCCGCCTAATCCTTGTTGATCATTGAAAAGGCCGTTGTTTATAGGTATCGAAAAAGCATCACTTCCTCCAAGGTTTGGATTTCCAAGCTGAAATGGATCTAATGCATCTGGAATGCCATCATTATCATCATCAGGATCATTTAAGTCTGAAATCAAAGGGCTGCCGCCGGATTTATCAAAATCTGCTGGTTGAGAGCCACCGTTACAGGGGTCGGTTCCATTGTCTAGCTCATCCTGATTTGTATAACCATCCGCATCATTATCGGCATTGGCATCATAACCAGGGTCACCAGGACTTAAACAGGTTACAAAATCTTGAGGTTCAAACACGACAATATTACCGTTGAATGTTCCAACCCAAATAGTTCCGGGGAATATTTCTGTGTCACTATTACATGTGACACCTAATGGATTTCCACCTATTCCTGAAAGGAATTCACTGGTTAACGTATTTAGGGATCCATCTGGATTAAGTTCAACTCTTCTGAGTACCCCATTATTAACTCCTGCTAAAAGATTTCCCTGCATAACCCCACCGAAATTAGAGGCAGTATATTCATCTATTCCATTGGTGTTAGTACCCCAGTAAGTTACAGGATTATCTGTTGGACCTTCATTGTTGGTGTCTCCATTTTGAAAATCCCCTTCAATGGGATTGGCTTGTGCTACTGGATAAGGGGGCCAATTGGCAGGAAGTGCAATGTTGGGATCATCTGTAAAACCTGGCCCTGGGTTACTTGGATCATATATCAGTGTTCTAAAAACAGCCCCATCTGTATTGTTTGGATCGGGTGCGGTATAAAGGCCTGCACCGGAAGGGTTTGCTCTTATAGGATTTGGATGTCCTGCATAAGTACTTCCGAACACATAGTTCTGCATATCGATTGTTATCAGTTCCAAGTGATCCCTATTATTCACTCTTTCCAAATAAAGGGTCCTTTCAGTACTTCCAGGTTCCGTTGGGTCATAATCATTGGTTACTGAACCTCCGCCCTCATTCATAGGTAGTCCTCCCCAACCCAGATTAGCACCATTGTCTGTAGCATACACAGCGCCACTTTCTGTTACAACAATATCATAAGCATTCCTATATCCTGGAGAAAATATCTGAACCGGTCCATTTGGAACTAGCATGGCTTGATTTAATCCATCATTACCTCCCCAAGGATCGTTAACATCTATTCCATCATAACCTGGCAGGTCTGGATCAATAATGCCATTAACGTTAGGACGTGTAGGATCATCCAAGGTTGGTAGGTCATAGATATAACTTCTCCCATTATCGTTTAAAATGGGTAGAGCTTCGATCATATCTAGATTTACACTCAAGATGGCAGCAGACAATGCATATTCACATGTATGTACAAAATTATTCGATGGTGACCCAGCATTGGTATGTCCGCCCTGGCTTACAATAAGATACTCAACACCACCAATGTTTACATGCTCCAATCCAAGAGTTGCATGGTTTTCCTCTGATCTAGGAAGTCCTCGAACAATATCCACAACATCCCATGAATTTCCGTTCCAACTAAACCGTGTGATAACTCCAGAATTTGTATCCAGTCCAATATCTCCATTACCTGTTCCTGCTGCGATTCGAAAATCACTTGAGGTAACATAAATCACTGGATTGGTTGCTGTACCCGTAACCGTGAACCCCAATGTCTCTCGTTCGGTACTTTCATGGAGACTTCCATCATCATTATGGTCTTCCATTGTTAAAATACCATCTAAAACCTCTGCATCAGTCACAATATAATCTCCAGCACCATTCCTTTGTACTGTCAAAATATTTATGGCACCAGAATATTCAGTAACATACAGGCGACCATCGGGACCATACATTATAGAGGTTACACCATCGGATATAGAGCCAAGCCCATTCATATCCAATAAGCTTTGAGAAAAATTCTGTGAAAATATTTGAACAGAAAATGTAAAAATCAATGCTTGAATGAGGAAAACTCCCCCAAAGTAATTTTTTTTCATACTACTTAATGATTTGGCTGTTTTTTTGGGGGTAGCACGAAGATAAAATGAAGAAAAAATATTAGTCCTTATGATTTAACGTATTAGTTGAAATACACATTAATCCGATGAACACCATACAGTTAAGCTTCATTGATTGCTTTACAGAATTCATCTATCCATATTCATAATTGGAAATATCAAATAATTGTTTGGCAGGTATTTAAATAAAATCCTACAAAAGGAAATTTATGCCTATTCAATTTGATTTCCCATTTAAAAGGACCTAGATGCTACAATAAAAAAAGGGGCAACATAGTTGCCCCTTTTTATCAAAATATATTACTATTCATCCTTAATTATTGACCAATACTTTCAATTCGATTGGATCTCCATTATCTCGTTCGATTGTAACGTAATACAATCCGTTTCGTAAGGCAGAAACTGACACTCTATATGCATCTCTAGTCATATCGTATGCTTGTGCGGCATTAAATGTCCCTACAAGTTTACCTGTTGAATCGTGCAAATGAATATATGTGAGTACTGTGTTACTTGGTATCTGGCTCAATTGAATATTTGCAAATCCATCAAGATCAGGGGCTGGGTTCGGCGCAATAACACCTACAATATCGCCTGTTTCTTCTTGGAACACCTCGATGGTAATGGTTTCCGTATCCGACAATCCATCGGCATCGGTAACGGTAAGTTCAACGTTGTAAATTCCAGAATTGTTGTATGTGTGGATTGGATCGGCTTCATTAGACATATTTCCATCACCAAAATCCCATGCATAGCTCACTACCGCTACGTCATCGGTGGAATTACTCCCTGTAAAACTTACTTCCAAGGGTCCATTTCCACTTTGAGGGGTTGCACTAATTACTGCTGTGGGTGCCTGTAAATTTGCAGCACCAACAATGATGGTAACTGTATCTGTACCAATCAATCCATCTTCGTCGGTCACTGTTAAAGTCACCATATAAGTTCCAGCCGCATCGAAAGTTAATACTGGATTTTCAATTGTTGATGTTCTTCCATCTCCAAAATCCCAGAAATATGAAACAATGCCCACATCATCTGTTGATCCACTAGCATTGAACATAACAGGCAAAGGCGCTTCTCCTTGAGTTGGATTTGCTGCTGCGATTGCCACCGGAGCTTGATTGCCCCCGACTTCAGTTACCTGTATCAATACGCTTGCTGTCGACGAAAGACCTTGATCATCGGTGACCGTAAGAATAGCTGTAAAGCTTCCTGAATTCATATAAGTGTGGGTCGGATCGGCCTCGGTAGACGAATTCCCATCACCAAAATCCCAAGCATATGAAACTATTGTCCCATCATCTGTTGAATTACTTCCTATAAAGGTTACTTGTAAAGGAGCATCTCCAGTTTCCGGAGTAGCGGTTGCCACCGCCACCGGTGCCAGGTTTCCTCCAGCTTCAGTTACCTGTATCATAATATTTGCAGTCGACGAAAGACCTTGATTATCTGTGACCGTAAGAATAGCTGTAAAGTTTCCTGAATTCATATAGTTGTGGGTCGGATCGGCCTCGGTAGATGAATTTCCATCACCAAAATCCCAAGCATATGAAACTATTGTCCCATCATCTGTTGAATTACTTCCTGTAAAGGTTACTTGTAAAGGAGCATCTCCAGTTTCCGGAGTAGCGGTTGCCACCGCCACCGGTGCTAGGTTTCCACCTACTTCGGCAACTGTTATCAATACATTGGCTGTTGTTGATTCTCCTTCATTGTCAGTTACTGTCAGCACAGCTATATAATTTCCTGGATCACTATAGGTATAGGTAGGGTCAGCCAATGTTGAGGTGCCCGTTCCATCTCCAAAATCCCAAGCATAAGAAACTATTGTTCCATTGTCCGTTGAATTGCTTCCAGTAAATGAAACATTCAATGGTGCCTCACCTGTTTCAGGAGTTGCCGTTGCAACAGCCACTGGAGCTGGATTACCTACCGATATTATTATTTCAGCGGTATCCATAAGTCCTCCACCATCGGTTACCGTTAATACGACGGTATAATTACCCGATACATTAAAGACATAAACAGGATTTGCTTCTGTTGAGGTATTTCCATTACCAAAATCCCAAGCATAGTCAACAATACCAACATCATCTGTAGAATTACTACCAACAAAGGAAACCTCTAAAGGAGCATCCCCATATTCTTGATCCGCCGATACTACTGCAACTGGCGCCTCATTAGGTTGTTGTACGGTAATACTTATTTGATCCGTTGCAGTTAACCCTTCTATGTCCGTTACTGTTAAGATAGCAGTATAAATCCCCACGTTTGGATAGGTATAGGTTGGATTCATTTCTGTTGAGGCCCCTACTCCATCTCCAAAATCCCAAGCATAACTTGCAATACCCAAATCGTCTGAGGATGCACTTCCGTTGAAAACCACATCCAAGGGTACAAAACCTTCTGTTACGTCAGATGAAGCTACAGCAATAGGAGCAATTCCAGATCCTGTAACATTTATGGTTATACTTTTGGTATCTATATTCCCATCAATGTCCTCGACCGTTAAATCCACTATATACGTTCCGATTTCGGTAAATTCATAGGTAGGATCTGCTTGTGTTGATGTGGAACCAGGACCATCTTTAAAGTCCCATGAATAACTGGTCACGCCAATATCATCTAGAGAGTTACTACCGGTAAAGTTTACTGTCAATGGTACTACACCTGTTGTTACATCAGCTTGTGGTACTGCAATTAGCTCTCCTGATTGCCCTACATACCATACAAAATCAATGGTTTCATTGCCAGCAGGGTCTCCATTATCTGTCACGTTTACTGAAACATTATATGGACTATTGGCAGCCGCACCTGGTCCTCCATTGCCTTGAGAAGATTCTGGTGCACTATCCAAGTCACCAGTAGTATATCCTTCACTTACTAAATGCAAGGCAATGCGATCAATCAAGTGTCCCTCCGATCTGGAAGAAATTTCCATGGTATAAGTACCAGGGTTATTAAATTCGACATAAACTTGATGCGGATCATTATCACTAACGTTGGATGTCCAGTTCCATGCCAAGGTATTGGCATACACTTTAAACCAATTGTTTGCACCTGCACCATTTGGATTCGGGAAATCGCCACTGCCGTGAGGGTAGACAAAGCTTCCTCCGCTTTGCCCATAAAAGGCGTCGGCATCCGGGAACCTCAACCAAGCATCATTATGTTCCGTTGTGGGGTCATCAGGGTCAATAATTCCAATATTATTTCTCCACTGGAATCTATATTTTCCTGGGGTTGTTATTTCAATTTCCGCAGTTATTACTCCATTACCTGGAGTATTGAAGCTATCGACATGGTTGTACAGGTATCCGGAACCCGAATAGCCACTTTCTGAAGTTTCTATACTCCAATTTGAATTGATATTTAAATTCTCCGCCTCTATGATTACCAATCCGTTTTCTTCAACATAGGCATCACTTCCGCCACTGCCAGCACCATCGTCTATAGTTCCCGATATTACACCAGTGTTTGCATCTATTGAAAGGTTGGGTGGTAAACCTGTGGCACTATATGTTGAAATATTCGGGCTTGTCGCTTCAATTTGAAGAGAAACTACATCCCCCTCATAATTATATTGGTCCCCTGGATTTGAAACTGAAAAGACTGCATCAGGATTATTTGTCAACGCAATACTCAGTGTTTCTGAATTGCCGTAATGTACGGTTAAAATAGCTGTTCTATCTGCACCTGTTCCCGATAGGGTAACACTCAAGGTATGTGAGCCATTGACCCCGATTAGACCATTTGAAAGTTCCCCAGTCACAATGCTGAAATCAGCAGCATCCGCACCAGTGATTTCCATGGATTTAACAAATATGCCAACATTACCATCTATTACTGAAAGATCGATATCGACGGTTTCTTGATCTCCAACGACCACTGTATTTGGTGCGATCAAAGTACTTGCCGCACTTGGCGTACCGACTGGAGCATACTCACCAAGGTATTCCATGTTTTTTTGATTACCACCTCCTCTTACAGGGGATCCAGCTAAAATGTGAATACCTGGCCCAGAAACAATGGCTTGCGTTCCGTGCCGTTCAAAGTTAAGATCTGGTAATCTTTTCCATGAATTTAAAGCAGGATCATACTCTTCTGTCACCTTTAATGCATCATCAGTGACGACACCGTAAACTTCCTGGTTCATTACTTCTCCACCAATTACAACGAGTTTATTGTTGAAGTTTGCTACCGATGCCCCTCCCCTTGGAGTAGGAATATTTTGATCACTTGGAAGCGTAGACCAAGTTTCTGTATTGAAATCATAAACATCCACCTCAGGAATTGTTGGTGCAAAAACACCACCAGCTCCTCCGGAAAGTCTACCTCCCACCACATACATTTTATCACCAATTATCGTGGCTGCAAAATGATCTCTTGCCCTTGGAGCATCCGTTAATACTGTCCAATTACCTGTTGCAGGATCATACTCATCAAACCATGCTACATAGCCGCCGTCATGTCCATCTGTATTTCCTCCAACCACATAAAATTTATCATTATATACCACTAAACCTGTTGACCCACGTCTTCTGTTCTGCGGAATATCAGGACCTTGAATCCATTCATTTGTACTAGGGTCAAAAATCCAAATGGATTCAGCAGGGACTTCATTTGGAAAGTTATTTGTCTTAAATGCTCCAATTACCCAAATTAGACCATTGTATTCTGTTGCCTGAAAATGGTTGAACTCAACTTGCACTCCCTCCACAATGGGCGTAACATCGGTCAATTCAACCCAACTATCATTTGTATAATCATAAACATCAATACTAGTGGCATTTTCACGACCTCCCATGAGATAGAATTTATCTCCCGCTTGTACAAAGGAGTTTTCATGGCGTGGAGTATAATTCTGATCCTCGTTAACCAATGTCCAAATAAATTGCGTGTCTATCGTCCACGTAAAGGTTTGGGAAACTGGTGCTGAATTCGGCTTCATTGCTGTTACAACCACCGAATGGACACCATTATTATTTGGCCCTCCTGTAGCTGATGATACAGCAATTGTTCCTGTTATTTCCCCAGTTACTGAATTAATGTTTATACCATCGGGTTGACCTGAGATATAATAGGTAAAATCCTCACTTAAATCCCCTCCGGATGCGGAGGCTTGCAAGGTTACATTATTGGCAATTTCATTGTTTTGATCAGCGATACCATTAAGAACCAAAGGATTTGAAGTATTTTCAATAAAAACCTCTATAGCGTTAACCAATGGGTTCTGTGTAACATGACCAAATGAAATATTCAATTCCCCATCAGATACAGTTACAGGATAAGACAACATTCCTGCCACTTGATGACCAAAACGTTCAATTATATCAAAGTTTTCTTCAACAGCCACACCTTCTAAAAGAATATCAAAAATACGATCTCCTACAGTGTCTGTGCCATCAAAATTATTGCCTAAATATAAGTTCACCACATAATCTCCGTTGTCCAAGGAAATTGAATATTCCATTTCAGGACCACTCGATAAATCATATCTCTCGGTTCCGAAAATGTTCTCAAAAGTAACTTCATCGATGTATGCAGGTATTGAACTATCCTTTGTGGCAAAAGTCATTCCGGTTGAACTTAATACTAAACCTGTGTTTACCGAATAATTTCCTCCTATTTGTAGACCATCATCACCATTGTCTTCCCAATTCGGTCCAATATCTGAAGTTGCAATTGAATTCCCTCCTGCATTAATTCTAAAGGAGAAAGGTTCTACTACCTCCCAAACAAAATCAATTTGCACTTCATCACTAGTCAAACCATCACTGTCATTTACCGTTATGGTAACATTATATGGGCTTCCCAATGCCGCAGTACTTGCAATTGTTCCTCCAATCTGTCCGTTTGTAGGTTCGATGGTTAAACCATCTGGTAGTCCAGTTGCAGCATATGTTAGATTACCATCACCACCATATGCAGAAACTACAAGGCTACCATTAAGTTGCTGTCCTGTATTTCCTAGTTGATCTGCGATAGGATCAACATAAATTGGTGTTTCATTGTCAATGGCATCTAATATTTCAATAGCATTGATCAGTGGGTTGTTTACCGGTCCGTGTATGAAACTTATATCCAAAGTTCCATCCGTAACCTTAATAGTATGTGTTATCACGGTACCCACTTCATGTCCATAGGTTCCAGATAAATCAATATTGTTTAACAAGGGGAGTACAAGTCCTTCAAGTTCTACATCGAAAATTCGCTCATCTGGATTTGATGTTCCAGAAAAACTATTTCCCATGTAAAGCCTAACTTCATAATTCCCAGATTGAACCACAGGAAATGAATAGGTTAATTCGGGTGCTCCTGCAGCGCTATCATATCGTTCCGTTGCATAAATTGCCAAAGGAGTGGTTGTTTGATTTACGGAACCATCAACTGACATTGTTGTGGAGGTGTACACATTGTTGCTGCCTGCCTGTACTAGATACGCAGAATTATTTCCAATTTGGTCGGCTTCCCAATTCAAGTCGCCATCAATTGCAGTCAACTCTGGACCACCTGTATTCACCCTATATAGAACCACCGGGGAATCGGTTACGGTTACTGTAAACGTTTGCTCTACAAAGAATGCATCGTTATCAGTTGCCCGAATTGTTATATCTGAAGAAGTTGTGGTCCCAGGATAGGAGAGTGTTAAAATATTGCCATTGATAGATGTCCCAACGGTGGGACCTGTATTCGATTCTACCGTATATGTCAAATTTTCATCTCCATTGTCATCTGCAAAGAAAACATCCAAATCAATATCTTCATCTCCTGAATTAATTATTCTTGTAATATCTGGAATTGCTTGTGCTATTGTAGGGACTTGTCCTACTACATGCAATACATCCCATGTTCCTTCCAATTCAACTCCCGTAGTATTGGATGTACCGATAAAACCGACCGCCAAATCTTGATTGGATTGTTGGATGGCATCAAGAATACTTCCTTCTGCGGTTATGGTTCCAGCTGTAATTCTACCATTTCCATCCAATTCATATTGTAAAGTAACTTCGCCAGTGGAGGCATCCACAACAAAATAAAAGAAAACACTGGTACTTGGTCTATTCGCAACATCAATAGGAACAAAAATTGGAGTTTGAGGGGTATCATCAATTTCCTGAAGGGCTGTTATCCCATCAGCGGTCAAAACCATTTTTATAAAATTACTTTGAGTACCATCACCAATAAAATGACCTAATTCTCCACCAGTTGCAGCTGTATTTCCATATATCCTTAGAGGGCCAACTAAATTCACTAAGTTGCCCATTACCGTAAATATTCCAGTAGTTTGATCAACTTGTACACCATATTGATACCCTTTTTCTTGTGTATTGGTCGCTCCGTTGGCCGTGCCAGATGTCATATGGGACGTCATTAAACCTGGCGCACCACCTAGAACATCATTTGGGTTTGGATCAGACGGATCATCTCTTCGATCCAACCAATTCAAGTAATTTGGATTCGGATCGCCGTTATTCATTAAACCTGTCATCCCCAATCCAAATATACCACCAAGACCTTGTTGATCATTAAACAAGTCGTTGTAGACGGGAAGCGTAAAAGCATCACTGCCACTTACATCAGGATTACCTAATTGAAAAGGATCATCTTGATCTAAAATCCCATCATTATCATCATCAAGGTCATTTAAATCTGAAATTAATGGTGCTCCCGCAGATTTATCAAAATCATTGGGCTGTGAACCTCCGTTACATGGGTCAGTTCCATTGTCCAATTCATCTTGGTTGCTATATCCATCTGCATCATAATCAGCCGAAGGCTCGAATTCGGGATCCGAAGGATCAATACAGTTCACAAAATCCTGAGGTTCAAAAACCACTATCAAACCATTCAATGTTCCTGCCCAAATGGTTCCGGGGAATATTTCACTGTCTCCATTCGCTGAAATTCCCAATGCATTGCCCTGACTTCCTCCTATTCCAGAAAGAAAATTAGGTGTCAACTGATCTAAAGATCCATCTGGATTAAGCTCAACTCTTCTAATCAAACCTGTATTTGTACCGGCCAATAGGTTTCCTTTCATAGCTCCTCCAAAATTAGATGCAGTATATTCATCAATTCCGTTGGTATTGGTACCCCAAATGGTAACAGGATTATCATCGGGACCATCCGGGTTGTTTATACCGGGACCACGCCAATCACCCTCAACAGCATTGCCCGTAGCCACAGGAGGCCAATTTGCAGGTAACGCAATATTAGGGTCATCTGTATATCCCGGACCAGGATTAACCGGGTCATATATCAAAGTTCTAAATACTTGACTTGTCCCGTTATCTGTATAAAGTCCAGCTCCTGTTGGGTTTGCCCGTGTAGGATTCGGATGTCCACCATAAAAACTACCAAAAGTATAAGATTGCAAATCATTTGTTACCAACTCCAAGTGATCTTCGTTATTTATTGCTTCACCACCACTGGAAGAACTACTGCCTGGTTCATTTGGATCATAATCATTGGTGACGTTGGCAGTACCCTCGTTTGGCGGAAAGCCTCCCCATCCCTGGTTGGCTCCATTGTCTGTTACATAAAGTGCTCCACTTTCCGTTACCACCAAATCGTAAGCATTTCTATAGCCTGGCGACAAAATTTGAACTGGCCCACCAGGAACTACCATTGCCTGGTTTAAACCGTCATTACCTCCCCATGGGTCATTAACATCTATTCCGTCATATCCTGGGGCATCTGGGTCAATAATTCCATTAGCATTAGCTCTGGTAGGATCGTCCAATGTAGGTAAATCATAAACATAATCACGACCATTTCCATCCGTCAGAATTGGCAATGCATTTATTGCGTCTAAATCTATACTCAAAACAGCGGCAGACAACGCATATTCACCTGTGTAAACAAAACTGGTTGAAGGTGCCCCTCCATTTGTATTTCCTCCTTGCGCAACAATTAAGTACTCGGTACCATTAATTGTTGCCAACTCCAAACCGTTGGTTGCGTGGTTTTCCTCTGATCGAGGAAGTCCTCTTACCAAATCCACTACATCCCATGAACTACCGTTCCAAGATAATCTAGTAATTACTCCAGAATTGGTGTCCAATCCAGTATCTCCATTACCCGAACTCCCCGCACCGATGCGAAAATCACTTGACGAAACATAAATAACTGGGTTAGCTGCTGTACCACCAACTGTTAAACCCGTAGTTTCCCTTTTATTGCAATCGGCAGCTAGTGCACCACCACAAGGTTGCCCATCATCGTTATGATTCACAATAGAGCTAACCCCCGTTAACGATTCTACACCAATTACCTCATAATCAGTAGGTCCGTTTCTTTGGATTGTAAATATTTTTATGGTTCCTGGATATTCTGCAACGTAAAGTCTGTTATCTGGTCCAAACATCAATGAAGTTACTCCAGCCGAAACATCACTAACATTAAAATTTAATTGTGATTGGCTGAAATTAATCTGGGCATTAACAGTAAGACAAAATACCGTTTGAAATAAAAGGAAAAAGAAGAATTTTCTTAATAGTTTCGGGGACTGGCACATTTTAATAAAATTTGGTATAGAATAAATATTGTTATCCAAATATATCCTTAATCTTGCCCAGAAAATTATTTTAGATTTCAATTTCGTCCAACTATTATAGAACTTCGACGAATGGCAGAAAGGACCTATAAAGGCTTATAAATAAAATATTTGTAACAGATCAAGTGATAAAATGGCGGGGGTAAAAAAGCGCTATATTTAAACGAACTTCCACCATTTTTTCACAGGTTTCCCATAGCCATAGCCGTAATGACCACCATATCCCAAGTTGCTTTCGGACACATCGTTTACAATAAAGCAAAGACCGCTTATTTTTTGTTCCGCTTGAAGTTTTATTGGGTATTCCAATGCTTTGTTTTCGGTTACGCCTGCTCGTGACACATAAACAATATGTCCAGAATATTTTGATATCAAAAGGGTATCGGTCACAACCATCATCGGAGCAGTGTCAACAACTACGTAATCGTATTTTTTGGATAGCTCACTGAATAGAAATTCCAATTTATCACTTAAAAGTAGTTCAGCTGGATTTGGTGGTATCTTACCTGAATAGATTACATCAATCTCATTACTTTCTACTAATAATGGCTGTATTATATCCTTTAAATCCACATCATTATCAACCAAAAATTCGGTTAGGCCAATTCCTTTAATTCTTGTATTACCGTTTAGTGTGTCTACCTTGGTGCCCTCAAAAAATTCATGAATCCTAGGGTTTCTGATGTCTGCACCCACCAAAAGAACTTTTTTTCCCGTACTTGCCAAGGTCATAGCCAAATTTGAAGAAACAAATGTTTTACCTTCTCCTGGTGTACTAGAGGTAATAAAAACGACATTGTTATTAATATTGGTATTGCTTTTGGTTTTTATAAGATAGTCCAGATTTGTTCTAATCAGTCTCATTGCCTCGGCCAAAACCGAACGATCATTGGCCTTTATTTTTTTGAGACTCTTTTTACCTATTTTCGGTAATTCACCGATGATTGGCACATTATTTACAAGCTTTTCAATGCTCTGCATGCTATGGACTTTATTGTCCATTAAATCCTGTAGATAAATGACTGAAAATGGGATAAGTAAACCCATAATTATCGCAGCCATGTACAACACTTTTTTTCTTGGCGCTACTGGACTTCTACTTGATTTATAGGCATTATCAACAATTTTACACTTAGGTGAAGTAGATATGGCTGTAATCTGAGCTTCTTCACGCCTTTCCAATAAATAAAGGTACAAGGATTCGGTTGTTTGTTGTTTTCTCGTAATATTCCTTAATGCCCTTTCTTTTTGTGGAGCCGAATAAATTCTGGAATTAATAATTGCTTGCTGTCCACTTAGTGAGTTTGCAGTGATCTCAAGATTGTTCACAGTACTACTCAAACTAGCTCTCATTGTTCTTTTAAGCGCATCTAATTGTTGATCAAGTTCAACAATAACTGGGTTTTTCTCGTTTGAGCTTCGCAACAATCTTTTTCGCTCAGAAACCAAGGTATTATACTGTGATGTTGTACTTGCAATTGAGGCATCTGACAAACCAATATTGGAAGGTAACACTTCATATCCAGGCTGACCATCAATATAATCCAACATTCCAGAAGCTACATTAAGTTCATTCTGAACATTTGTAAGTTGTTGTCTGGTACTTGCCCCTGTTTGAAGGTTGATATTGGTTTCTTGGGCAATATCGGTGATTCCCCTACTCGTCCGTAAATCTTCTGCATCGTCATCAACCGCAGTAAGATTAAAGGAAATTTCAGCAATACGATCATCAATAAACTGCGAAGTTCTATTGGCTATTTCTTTTTTATCATCAATTCCACTTTGATTGTAAATTTTGATGAGTTCATTCAATATATCTATTCCCTTTTGCGGAATTGGAGTATTTAAAGAAAGATTGACAATATTACTTTGATCTTCATCATTACTGACCAATACCTCATCTCTTAAAAAATTTGCTACCAAATCAACTGGCGTTATCGTTACCAATAATTTTTTGTCCATATACTTTTTAAGGACCTGATTATTCGGCGTCAAAACAATTTCCCCAATGGGCGATTCAATATTTTTCCCAAACGCATATCGCTTTCCCGCATCATCTTCATCTTCACTCAAAATAAAAGAAGTTTCCGAATCAAACTGCAGAAAAAATGCGTATTCAGATCTATTGATAACTGAATCTGGCGCAATAAAGTTTACATTGACTGGTTTATTAAAATAAATCTCCGAGCTTTTAATATTACCGACTTCGACCATGTTAATATTTAACCGAAGATTTTTTACGACTTCAATAAAATTAGACCTTGATCGTATAATTTCTATTTCGTCAAAAACATTGTTTTTTCCAAAGGACAATAAATCCGAGCCTTCAAATAGATTTAGCC
The DNA here is from genome assembly GCF_042134615.1 of Flagellimonas cixiensis. Taxonomy (GTDB): domain Bacteria; phylum Bacteroidota; class Bacteroidia; order Flavobacteriales; family Flavobacteriaceae; genus Flagellimonas; species Flagellimonas cixiensis. Next base: position 2,823,869 of record NZ_CP169639.1, on the reverse strand, counting down.
CCTCTGAGGTATCATCAACAATTTTCACCTTCGCTGCCACCCCATATTTAGGAATGGAATATCTTATCTTTAGATAAGCAAGCGCACCACAAATAAGAACACTTAGCACAAACCACTTCCATTGTCTAATATATCGTTGAAATAGTTCTTTGAAGTCAATATCTTCCATGTTACTTTATAATTAGAAAGTCTACTATATAAAAATTAAGTGGTTTTATGCCTAACTTCTCGTTAAAAGCACTACAGAAGAGGTAATCAAAACAGAAAGAATGGATACAATAATAGATGCCCTATTATCTAATGAAGACGAGGTTACTGCAGATTTATTGGGTTCTACATAAACAACATCATTCTGGGTTAAATAATAGGCTGGAGATTCCATAACATCCTTTTTTGTAAGGTCCATGCGATAATGAACCTTGGTACCCTCAAAATCCCTAATAACCAAGACATTTTTTCTAACTCCCTTTATTCTCATATCGCCAGCAAGGCCTAAAGCCTCAAAGATGTTGACTTTCTCACCAATAACAGGGTAAGTTCCAGGTCTGTTGACCTCTCCAAGCACAGTTATAGTAAAGTTTTCGAGCCTAATGTTAATTATGGGGTCTACAAGATAATCCTTTAGTTTGTCCCTTAATAGCACCCTCACTTCTTCAGCCGTTAAACCGACCAACTTTATTTTTCCAATTACTGGAAAATCTATTTCTCCATTCTCATCTATCAAATAATTAACATGTTCGGGTCTCAAACCTCCTTCAGACGCTCCCTTAATCAAATTAAAAGGCTCACTGGCTTCCTTGTTAAACGTTGAGACAAAAATACTTATCTCATCATCTACTTTGAATTTTGGTGAAAATGTGTTGTCGGCCACAATGGTTTCAAAGTTCGGTACGTCATTCAAATAAAGAATATCTTCCTTCGAAGCACATGAATTAAGTATTAGAACTACTGATAATAAAGAACAGATTTTTAAAGCAATGGAATGGTTGAAAATTTTCATAATTGATTTTGAGGCTGTTTAGCTATGGATTTTTCTTGATTGATTTTATCAAACTCGCAAAATTCTGAATTATTGGAGATATATTCTGGTACTATTTGCTTCATTATCTTAATTACATCTTGCTTTTCCAAGAAAAGATTTGCAATGCAAAGTTCGTCCAACTTAGAACAAACATACTCATAATTAATATCCCTTGTTTTACTGATCAGAATTTTCTTGTTGTAAGTAGGAAGGGTGTTCTCTCCATTCGCAAGCAATTCTTCATAAAGCTTTTCACCTGGCCTTAAACCAGTAATTTTAATGTCTATATCCTCAGGATATCTTAACCCAGAAAGCTTTATCATGTTTTTAGCTAGGTCAAATATTTTCACGGATTCTCCCATGTCAAAAATAAATATCTCGCCTCCGCTTCCCATTGCACCTGCCTCAAGAACCAATTGTGAGGCTTCTGGGATCGTCATGAAAAACCTAGTGATATCTTTATGGGTTACCGTTAATGGGCCTCCATTTTCAATTTGTTTTTTAAATAATGGGATAACAGAACCATTTGACCCTAAAACATTTCCAAATCTTGTAGTTATAAATTTTGTTTTGCCTTCTTGGTGTTTACAATTGATGTACATTTCGGCAATTCTCTTGGTTGCCCCCATTACATTGGTCGGATTTACAGCCTTGTCGGTAGATACAAAAACAAACTTTTTCACATCATTTTCTACACATAAATCCGCAATGGTTTTTGTTCCGATAATATTGATTCTAACAGCCTCATAAGGTTGGATTTCCATTAAAGGTACATGCTTGTATGCTGCAGCATGAAAAACAACATCAGGTTTATAGTCCTGAAAAATTTTCTGCATTCTATTTTTATCTCGAATGTCAGCAACTAGGGAAACAAAATTATCATGTCCGTTTTGTTTTAATTCTTGCTGAAGATCGTACAATGCAGATTCAGACTGATCAACAAGAATCAAATTTCTATGATCATAAGTAGCAATTTGACGAGCAATTTCTCCACCAATGGAGCCTGCTCCCCCGGTCACCATGATAACGCGGTTTTTCAATTCTTCATTGACCTTCGATTTTTTAATTTCTATTGGGGGCCTATTTAAAAGGTCTTCAATCTGAACATTTTTAATCTGAGATATCTTAAACTCGCCATTAATCCAGTTTTCCACCGGTGGAACTATCTTTACCTGTACTGGAAAATCCACCATGCTCTCAACTATCGCCCGCAACTTATTTGGATCTATGTTGTGTATGGCAACAATAATTTCACTTATTGCCCTGGTCTTAATAAAATGGTCGTCCAGCGCATTCCTTTCAAATACGCGTACACCATTGATCATTTTACCAATCTTTTTTGTATCATCATCCAGGTAACCCACCACTTTTGCATAACTTGAAGTATGGTTGGTTAATACATTGTATGCAATCACTCCCGATTCTCCTGCACCATAAATCAAAACTTTCTTTGAATTTTCTACTTCCCTTGTCAAATAATGATATATGGATTTGAATATGTATCGGCTAGCTGTTAACGACAAAAAACTGATTAAACTATGGATAATAATGATGGAAAGTGGAATTGTAAAATTTAAACCCGTCGTTAATTGCTTTATTAGGATTACCACAAATATCGTGGCGATACTTGTTAAGCATACTGCATTAAAGATCTGATACACATCTCGAACACCCGTATGACGAATTACCCCCTTATAAGATCCCACTGAAAGAAATACAAGTAAACTCAATAGCACAACCACAGGGATTTGAACTATTAACATTTTGATATTAAAATCCAAGGTTAGGTTGAATCTTATCAAATAGGAAAGTATGAATGAAAGAGTAACTATAATAAGATCCAAGGATAGGACAAGCCATTTAGAAGCATATCCAGGTGCATTATTTTTTAAGTAGTTTCTTATCATTTTGAGGTTTGGGTTTCCGGTTATTTAATTATCTATGTTTCTAGTAATTAAAAATCATAGTCAACAATCCATGCAATTTGATAGTCTAAATTAAACAAGCGTTAAGGCCTTTTGTTTTTAATTCGTTTAAGCTTCCAAAATATCGATAAACTGTCTGTTTTTTCAATAATGGACTATAAAAACTGGCAGATCAATTGATCAGACTAAAGCTCATCCAAGTTTTTTTGTAATATATCGAATAAAGGGTCGTTTAAAAGCTGTAAAATAGTAATCTTTGTGAATCATTAAACCAAAAAGACAAGCATGTTGAACATCACAAAAATTTGTTGCATCGGTGCCGGATATGTTGGCGGACCTACAATGGCAGTTATAGCAAAACAATGTCCGGAAATTAAGGTGACCGTTGTAGATATAAATGCAGCTAGGATTGCTCAATGGAACCATGAGAATCTTGACAACTTACCCGTTTACGAACCAGGCCTTAAAGAAATTGTAGCCGAGACCAGAGGCAAAAATCTTTTTTTCTCGACAGAAGTTGATGAAGCCATAAATGAAGCGGAAATGATTTTTATTTCTGTAAATACCCCTACAAAAACCTATGGAAAAGGAAAGGGACAAGCTGCAGATTTAAAATATATAGAACTTTGTGCCAGAAATATTGCCAAGGTATCCACTACAGATAAAATTGTTGTTGAAAAATCAACACTTCCCGTGCGAACTGCTGAAACTTTAAAAAGCATTTTACACAACACGGGGGGTGGCGTAAATTTTGAAATACTTTCTAATCCTGAGTTCTTGGCGGAAGGAACAGCAATTGAAGATTTGATTCATGCAGATAGAGTCCTAATTGGTGGTGATGATACACCGAGAGGAAAAGATGCCAAAAACGCATTAAGCAGTATTTATGAACATTGGTTACCTAAAGAAAGGATTCTTCAAACCAATGTTTGGTCTTCGGAGCTTTCTAAATTGGTGGCCAATGCCTTTTTAGCACAACGTGTTTCATCAATCAACTCAATTTCTGCACTTTGTGAAAAAACGGATGCGAATATTGATGAAGTTTCACGTGCCATTGGTTTTGATAGTCGAATCGGTCCAAAATTCTTGAAATCTTCAGTTGGTTTTGGAGGGTCGTGTTTCCAAAAAGATATCTTAAACCTTGTTTATATTGCAAAAAGTTTTGGTTTACAAGAAGTTGCCGATTATTGGGAACAAGTTATAATCATGAACGATTACCAAAAACGAAGATTCGCAGATAACGTTATTTCAACACTGTACAATACAGTCTCTGGGAAAAAAATAACCTTTTATGGGTGGGCGTTCAAAAAAGATACCAACGATACCCGTGAATCTTCGGCAATTTATGTAGCTGATGCCCTGCTTGATGAAAAAGCGGAAATAGTTGTTTATGACCCAAAAGTTAGTGCGGAAACAATCTACGCTGACTTAGATTACTTGGGAACTAGGTCACCGGAGGAAAACAGGAAATTGTTAAAAGTAGTTTCCAATCCAATGGAGGCTGCTGAAAAAGCTCATGCCATTTGTATCTTAACGGAATGGGATGAATTTAAAGGATACAATTGGGAAGAGATTTATGAACGTATGCTGAAGCCTGCATTTGTCTTTGACGGTAGGAGATTATTGGACAAAGCAAAAATGGATTCCCTCGGATTCAAATTTTATAAAATAGGAGAATCTTAAGAAGGTATCCTACACTACAATAGTTAAAAGAATCCCTATACTTCAAAACGGTATGGGGATTTTTTCTTTTATTCATTGCCTACAAGTTTAGATGCAAAATATATTTGCAATCTTTGCAAAAACTCATCCTTAATGAAAATTCTTGTTACTGGAGCTGCTGGATTTATTGGATTTCATGTGTGCAACAACCTTTTAAAAGGAGGTCATGAAGTTGTTGGATTGGACAATATTAACGGCTACTATGATGTTAAATTAAAGTTTGCGCGGCTTTCCGAACTTGGAATATCCCAAATTGACGCAACGCCCTTTAACATTTTATGCAAAGGCAAAAAATACGGCGATCAATTTCGGTTTGTACGGATGAATCTTGAAGACCGAGAGAAAGTGCCAAAACTTTTTCGAAAAGAAAAATTTGACGTGGTGTGTTCTTTAGCCGCCCAGGCTGGCGTTAGATTTAGCATCGAAAATCCTGAACCATATATTGATAGCAATGTCGTAGGTTTTTTAAACATACTGGAATGCTGCAAAAATTTCGACATTAAACATCTTGTATATGCCAGTAGTTCAAGTGTTTATGGCTTAAACAAAGAAATTCCATTTTCAACCCATCAAAAAACAGACGAACCTATTAGCCTATATGCTGCCACAAAAAAATCAAATGAGTTGATGGCACATGTTTACAGCCATTTATTTGAATTGCCTACTACCGGGCTAAGATTTTTTACAGTTTACGGGCCGTGGGGCAGACCAGATATGGCATTGCACCTTTTTACCGATGCAATGGTCAGCAACAAAGCCATTAAAGTTTTCAATAAAGGATTAATGGAAAGGGATTTCACCTATATCGATGATATTGTTGATGGTATTCTCAAAGTCATACAAAAGCCTCAGGAAAAAAGATTGGAACAAAAAGAATTTTATAAAATATATAATATAGGAAATAGCAAATCCGTTCCTTTGATGCAATTTATTACAGAATTGGAAAATAGCTTGAACATAACTGCCATAAAAGATTTTCAGCCCATTCAACCAGGTGATGTTCTTAAAACTTGGGCTGACATCACTGAGTTTGAGGGTGATTATGATTACCACCCAACGACCAATATTAAGGAGGGTATTGAAAAGTTTGTAACATGGTACAAGTCCTATTACCTCTCAAATAATACGGCAAACCAATAAAATCTATATCTTATATAATCCGAAATTCCTTTTAAGTCTTGGCGTTAGGAAAGTCAATCGATATTTAGCGAGTTTTTGAAATGGCTTGAATTTACCATTATCAAATAACAGGTATTTTTTGGCAATTTTTTTCATGTTTGACCAAGACTTATAGTGGTTTTCACCATTAGCCATACTATAAATCGCCCCATAATAAGGAAATTTAAGCAATTGTACATCCCCTTTTTCTATGGTTTGGTGGTCATAATACAGGAAGGGCTCCTTTTTCACCCAAACGGGCGCTATATCAATCCTTAGGATGAGACAGGACCCACAGTTTCCGTAGAATTTTGTTTTCTTTTTGATTAAATAACGCTTCCCTTCAGTGTAGTAATATCCTTTATCCAAATACCATCCAACAGATTTACTTTTTATGTTTTCGTGAACAAAAGAAGATATTTTGGGACTAATGCAATCATCAGAATCAACAACCATTACATATGCTGCCCCCATATTCTTTGAAACTTCAATCCCTTCTAGTACTTTTTTGGATTTATCCGTTTCCTTTAACGCAATATTCTTTTTTTCATCATCGCCTAAAGTCGGGGGTGGAAAATCAACTTGAACAAATTGGATTTTGTCGTTTTCAAAATCAATGGATGGTATTTCATGGCATACCACGACTACGTTAAAATCCTTATTTGTTTGCGAACAGATTGATTTTAATGTTCTATTCACAAGTTTACTAAAATGATCCCAATTACCGGTAACCATTTTGCTTTTGATAGGAACTACAAAACTTATACTCATCAGTTTAATATTTTATAAAATCCAAAATTGTTTTTTACTTTTTTACTTAAATAACGTAGACTATACTTCTGCATTAAATCCAATATTTTTATTAATTTTTCTAACGTAAAAATTCTGGAGGCAATGCCTTTTACATTTTTTGAAGTCGCCTGTATGTTTTCCGAATTGGCCATACTATAAATGGCCCCGGCAAATGGCAATTCCTCCAATCTCTTTCCATTTATGATTACGGTCTTATGATTGTAATAATCTAAGGGATATTTTGGTTTTACTGGATTTGGCACAATAACCTTTTCCACATGATCTCTGCCTAAAATCAAGCAACTTCCGCAAAGAAGATTAAAATCTTTCTTCTTGTAAAATGCAAATTTTTTACCTTCTCTATAAAAATATCCTTTGCTAATAAACCATCCTAATTTGTTATGGTTGTTGTTATTCACATAGCGGGCAATCTTATTGCTTATCAAATCATCAGAATCAACAACCATGATATGGGAAGGTTCCTCTTTAAGATTTAAATAAGTCCCCATCAATATTTTACGGGATTTATCTTGATTTTTTAAACAATAGTTTAAATCTTGATCACCCCCCAATCTCGGTGGGTCAAAATCTGCCGGCAAGAAAGTTATCCTTTCATCTGTAAAACTCAGCTCGGGTTTTTCATGGTGTACCACCACTACCTGAAAGTTTTCTTCGGTTTGGTTACAAATGGATTTTAACGTTCTTTCGAATATTTTGGAGAATACGACCCAGTTATTCGAAACCGTTTTGCTTTTTAACGGAATAACAAACCTGAGCATGGGGCATAGATATTAAAACGGTTGATATAGTGTTTAGTCACCTGTACTTTTTTATTTAATGGATAAGTAGTAAAGCTGGTAATTGCAAATTTTCTGTTGGATATAATTATAATGTCATCCAAAACTGCAGTATTTCTTTAGATTAGAAGAATATATTCTTTGAAACTCCAAAATACTAGGACAAATGGCATGTGGGTGATTCCTTCAAATAGGGTTTATTAAGCTATCAAAATTGATCGATGGCCTAACTAATATTTAAGGGCAACAAGACTATCCAATTACCTATTCTTATGAGTGAAATATGCTTCGTGCCAATGTAAAAAAGCTGTTTTTAAACTATCCTGCAAAAGATGAAAATATTATTATGCATAACGGCAGGGTATTAAAAATAAACGGGTAATTCTGCAGCACGTTATAGTTTTGCCATGTAAATACAACTTAAGTTATAGATAACATTGGTTATATATATAAAAGGTGATGTGATTGAATATTAGCTCTTCAATTTCTTACGAAATCAATTCAACAAATAAAAGTATGGAAGTGGATTTACGATACAGATTACCAATATTTATCATTAAATGATATTTCTACATGGACTATGCTGAAAACGTTTCAGGGAAGAATTCTTCGTTAATCTAAAATCAATGCCCAAAAATTATTGAGTTTAGAGCTATCCAAAAAAGGAAAAGGTTTCGATACGACATTTAATTCTTCAAAAAAAATGATTATTGCGATTTACCGTTTTTTGTGGGCATTTCAAGGATTGAAGTTTACAGATATATTTAAAAAACCCATTTTTACCATTTTAAAAATTTAAGACCACTTATATATTTCGCATTGCTGAACATAATTAATCCCTATTATTTAAGTTAATAGAGCTGTGGTATTTAATTAAAAGTGTTCAAGAAGTGATTATATGGTTTGTTTTTAAAAATAACACTAACCAGAATTAATTCCGTAACCCCAAAAAATTGAAAAACAACCTCTTTCAAATAATTGTTCAAAAGCTAAATTCAAATCTTGAAATCAAAAAGATAGTAGCCAACACCGGATGGTTGGCTGTCGAGAAAATCGCAAAGATTTTTGTCAGTCTTTTCGTTGGTGTTTGGGTTACAAGGTATCTTGGGGCAGAACAATATGGTATTTATAGCTATGCCCTTAGTTTCGCGGTGTTGTTCAAAGCTTTTGCCTCTTTCGGAATAGATAGTATTGTAATAAGGGACTTGGTAAAATATAAAGAAAAACATGCTCTTATAATGGGTACTGGTTTTTTTCTTAAAGTTTTTGGCGGGTTATTGTCCTTTGCCCTTATAACCGTCGTTCTCTTACTGAGTTCATTGGATTTATCCACTAAAATTTATATTTGGATTATTACGAGTTCTACCACTATTTATAGTATTGGAATTATAGACCTTTATTTTCAATCTGAGGTCAAAAGCAGGTACATAGTCAAAGCAAATACCATTACAGTTGTCCTTTCCTCTTTATTAAAGATTTTTTTCATTCTTATTGAAGCTCCATTGCTCGCATTTGTTTGTATATCACTGTTTGAAGGATTAGTAATGGGGATTGGTTACCTGTACAGCTATAAAAAAAATGCATTATCCGTATGGGATTGGCGGTTTGATTTTAAATTGGCAAAATCAATGCTCAAGGAAAGTTGGCCTCTCATTCTAAGTATGTTAGCAATTTCAGTTGCCATGAGAATCGACCAAATAATGTTAAAATCGTATGTTTCATTAGAAGAATTAGGATATTATGCCGTAGGAGTGCGCCTTGCTGAAGCAGCTACCTTTCTCCCTATGGTTATTGGTCAAAGCATATATCCAAAAATTATTAAGACAGACTTTGTCAACAACAAGAGTTCACTTAAACAAATGATATCCAATGTTTTCTATCCATTGTCAGGCATTTCATTAATCATTTCTCTTCTAGGCACGTTCATTATAAGGGTACTGTATGGTGAAACATTTTTGGAAAGTGGCCAGATTCTTTCCATATTAATCTGGACGATACCATTTATTTATTTTGGGATTTTCAGTAACAATGTTTTGACAGTTGAAGGAAAACAAAAAATTATATTTGTAAAGCAATTTTCACTTACAATTTTGAATATTTGCCTCAATTTGTACTTGATCCCCATATATGGAATTGTAGGAGCAGCTTGGTCCACGTTAATAGCTGAATTAGTTGTTAATACTTTTATGGATGGAATTTTCAAAAAGTCAAGATGGCTATTTATATTAAAATTAAAGTCCATTTTATTTATACGAAACCCACAATAGTTTCAATTTAATTTGATTATATTTTTTAACCCAACAGACATCATTTCAAATCTAACACATGAAAAAAGCTTTAATTACCGGTGCAACAGGACAAGATGGAGCCTATTTAAGTGAATTCTTACTTAAAAAGGGCTATGAAGTACATGGTCTCAAAAGGCGTTCTTCACTCTTTAACACCGATCGCATTGATCATTTGTATCAAGATCCACATGTAGAAGGAAGAAAGTTTATTCTACACTATGGGGATATGACCGACAGCACCAACCTAATTAGACTGATACAAGAAATTCAACCGGATGAAATATATAACCTGGCTGCAATGAGCCATGTGAAAGTATCATTTGAGGTGCCAGAGTATACTGCCAATGCCGATGGTATTGGAACACTAAGAATTTTGGATGCTGTTAGGTTTTTAGGGTTGGAAAAAAAGACCAGGATCTATCAAGCTTCTACCTCAGAACTTTATGGAAAGGTACAGGAAGTCCCGCAGTCTGAAACAACGCCATTCTATCCAAGAAGCCCGTATGCAGTTGCAAAAATGTATGCATATTGGATTACAGTGAACTACCGGGAGGCTTATGGAATTTATGCCTGTAATGGTATTTTGTTCAATCATGAATCACCTATTCGAGGAGAAACTTTTGTAACCCGTAAAATTACTAGGGCCACCTCAAGAATTGCCTTGGGTTTACAGGATAAAATATTTCTAGGTAATCTTGATGCCCAAAGAGATTGGGGGCACGCCAAAGACTATGTGCGAATGATGTGGATGATTCTTCAGGCCGATGAACCCGAAGATTGGGTTATTGCTACAGGGAAAACTACAACGGTAAGGGATTTCGTGAAAATGAGTTTTAACGAAGTAGGTATAACCCTTGAATTTAAAGGCACAGGTGTGGATGAAAAAGCTTTTGTTGTTTCTTGCGACAATCCTGAATACCAACTTCCAATAGGTAAGGAAGTTTTGGCAGTAGACCCTAAATACTTTAGACCCACTGAAGTTGATTTATTGATTGGTGATCCAACAAAGGCAAAAACCAAGTTAGGTTGGATTCCTGAATACGAGTTAAAAGATTTAGTGAAAGAAATGATGGAAAGTGATATTATGCTAATGAAGAAAGACCAATACCTTAAGCAAGGGGGATATAGGACCTTAAATTATTACGAATAGCATATAACAGTATAAAAGTTATCACGTTAATATGAAGAAATCGTCCAAAATTTATGTAGCAGGACATAATGGACTTGTTGGAAGTGCCTTGGTTGAAAATTTATCCCTTAAAGGATATAACAATCTGGTAACAAGAAGTTCCAAAGAATTGGATTTGCGAAACCCTCAAGAGGTGTCAGAGTTTTTTGCTGCCGAAAAACCTGAATATGTTTTTTTAGCAGCAGCAAAAGTTGGTGGAATAGTTGCTAACAACACTTACAGAGGTGAATTTATTTATGACAACCTGATGATTCAGAACAATGTTGTACATCAAAGTTATGTTCACAATGTAAAAAAGCTTTTATTTCTGGGTAGCACTTGTATTTATCCCAAGCAATGTCCACAACCCATGAAAGAAGATTATTTGCTTACCGATGTACTTGAATACACCAATGAACCTTATGCTATTGCCAAAATTGCTGGAATAAAACTATGTGAAAGCTATAATTTACAATACGGTACCAACTTTATTTCGGTAATGCCCACCAATTTATATGGTCCCAATGATAATTTTGATCTGCAGAAATCTCATGTATTACCAGCTTTAATACGAAAAATGCACTTAGGTAAAGTATTGATGGCCAATGATTGGGAAAGTGTTAAAGCTGATTTAAACAGGCTACCCATCGGATCAATTTCCGGAAACAATGATAAGGAAGAAATTCTAGATAATCTTTCCCAATACGGTATTTTCATTGATGAAAAAGGAGAAGTAACGGTTGAAATATGGGGAAGTGGCAAACCTATGAGAGAATTCTTGTGGTCCAAGGATATGGCGGATGCCTGTGTTTTTTTGATGGAAAATCGTGATTTTTCCGACACCTTTAAAATAGGAGAAAGAGAGATTCGAAACACCCATATAAATATTGGAACCGGAGTAGACATTTCCATTAAAGACCTTGCCAAGCTTATTAAAGATAAAATAGGTTTTGAAGGCAATCTGATTTTTAATTCAGAAAAACCAGATGGTACCATGAAGAAATTGACCGATGTCTCTAAATTGAAAGGTTTAGGCTGGAAACATAGAATGTCTTTGGACCAAGGCATCGAGGAGATATATCATTGGTATACCAACCAATTTAACACGTGAAATGAAAAAAGAAAAATTCGACATTCCTGTGTTATTTATTGTATTCAAACGGATGAATACGACCAAGAGGGTTTTCGAGCGCATTCAAAAAATACAGCCCAAAAAATTATACATAGCTGGTGATGGAGCAAGATTGGATAGGCCTGAAGAACTGTCACAGGTAAATGAACTCAGGGAATTTTTGATGAAAAACATCAATTGGCCCTGTGAAGTTCAAACTCGTTTTATGGATAAAAATTTAGGCTGTAAATACAACCCTCAAAGTGCAATCACATGGTTTTTCGAAAATGAAGAAAAAGGTATAATATTAGAAGATGATTGCCTACCCTCATTAAGCTTTTTCAGGTATTGTCAGGAACTTCTGAATCGATATGAAAATGATCTTAGGGTCTGGGGTATATCCGGCACCAACCTACAACCTAATATTCAAGTTCCATACAGTTATTATTTCAGCAACTATTTTATGACCTGGGGCTGGGCAACCTGGAGGAATCGATGGCAACAACATCTTAAGGAATTGCCTAATTTAAACCTCTATTTCAATGATCCTGTCATGCAAAATAAACTGCCCTCCAAAATTGCCAATCAAAGATTATTAAACTATGTGAAAAATTCGTTTGAAGATAAACTTGATGCATGGGATTACTTATGGATATTTTCCTGTATGGCCAATAATGGTCTACTGGCCACCCCTTCTAAAAATATGATTCAAAATATTGGGTTCGGCGAGGATGCTACCCATACTTTCGGGAATTCAAGAAATCAAGTAACCGAGGTGGAGATTGATTTTCCTTTAGAACATCCATTGGTCATCTCGACTAATAATACAATAGACCAAAGTTTTTATAAGAATGTTTTTAGATGGAAAACAGTGCTTGAAAAGATTAAAGATCCCAACCACATTAAAGCATTTATTCATGCGCGGCTAAGACCTATTTTTAATAGATAAATCATTTACCAAAATTTAAAATGAAAATAGGGGAACTACTTACTTTATCAAAAGATACTATTGGGCATATTTATTTCATGACGGGCGTTTTTCTAAAAAACATTTATGCCTTTCTTTATAAAAAACGCATTGCAAATAAATATAGGTTACGTTTAGATCGAGATGTAACAATTGATAAAAAGACTACATTTGAGGGACAAAATGCTTTGATAAAAGGTTCTTCACTAATTTCTTCCCATATTGGTTTTGGTTCTTATATTGCTGAAAGAGGCAGCATTCGACATTGCAAAATTGGAAAGTATTGTTCCATTGGCCCTGATGTGAAATGTGTTTTCGGAAAACATCCCACTAGTAAATTTGTGAGCACCCATCCCGCTTTTTTTTCAGTTCAGGAACAGGCTGGTTTCACCTATACAAATGAGCAACTCTTTGAAGAATACGAAACTCCATCCGATCCTGATGGAAAATTTCAAATAACAATTGGCAATGATGTATGGATAGGAGCGGCAGCTACCCTAATGGATGGTATAACCATAGGAGATGGAGCAATTGTTGCGGCTAATGCATTAGTTACCAATGATGTTCCACCCTACTCGATTGTTGGTGGTATTCCTGCCAAAATAATTAAAAAAAGGTTTTCGGAAAACCAAATACAATCTCTTTTAAAAATACAATGGTGGGACCAAGAAGAAGCATGGATTCGAAAAAACGCTTCAAAATTTACGGATATTGATCATTTTATTGAAACCTTTAAAGGAAGAGACCTATGACAATAACCGGATATATTAAGAAAGTCAACCCCTTGGTTGTCTTTTTTCTATTCTTACTCCTACTTAAGGCTTATAATGCAGAACACATTTATGCATACGGTCTTTTACTTTTTGGAATGTTGTTTAGAGGTAAGGAACTTATATACAGTATCGATAGAGATTTTTTCTTTTTATTGCTTTTTAGCATTACCTATACAGCTTTTAATGCTTTGGGTGAAAACAAAGGAGTTCAATATCTTTTTTTACAGGCTGTTTTTCCAGGATTTTCCTATTTAATTGGTAAGTCACTGGTCTTTAAAAAACTTGAAAACAAGGATATTGTATATCTGTTTATTGTAATTGGTATTGCCTACTCACTGACTTCTTTTATGTCGGTATTCAAAGAACTCATCAAAAATGGGTTCGGTTCATCTGATAGGGCCATTCCTGATTTTTGGACCGGGCAAACTCAACTTGCCACACTAATGGCTGCTTCCTTGCATTACAATATGCTTATACCAGGAATATTGGTGGCCAATTATAAATACATGAAAAAAATAATTATAGTAATATTGATTGTTATTTACATTATGTCACTTTTATGTATGTTTCGATTGGGGAGTCGAACAGGAATCGTGATTACCGCTTTAACATTCATTTTTGCAATCCTCTCGCTTTACTTGCAACAAAATATTAAACAAAATTTAAGGTTGACATTTATGCTGGTACTTGTTACTGTAGTAACAATTAACTGGTTTCCGTTAAACCTGGAAGCTGAATATCTATCCGTATTGGGCCAGCGGCTTCAAGACCCTAATGCGTCAAGTTCATCAAGTGCAGGTGGAAGAACAGAACGTTGGGAGGAAGCAATTGCCAATATTGGCAAATATCCTTTGGGATGGAATGGAAGGTACGCCCATAATTTATGGCTTGATGCAGCTAAAGTGTCAGGCGTAATACCCGTAATTTTCTTGATTATATTTAATGTTATGAACCTTTTTAATCTAAGAAAAGCATTTTCTTTATCGGGAGACAACAAAGGATTGAATACCGTTTTTGTACTTTTTACTGCTGCAACCTTTCTTTTCTTCTTTGTTGAACCAGTTTTAGAAGGAGCATTCTTTTCCTTTACAACCTTTTGTTTGTTTCAGGGCATGATCAAAAAACACCTTGAAATCAATTCAACACCGAACTCACTATCAGGCGTTCAAGCTATTTAATATTATTACTTTAATTCCTAAGAGATGGTGCTTGGCCAAAGCATTAAGCATTATTTAAACTTCTGATTTTATGGACACTTTTTTTGAACATACCAGTAACAGTTTCCCATGCAGATTGCCAGTCCATTAAACAAAGGCAAATAACCTTATAATTCAAAAATCCCAATCCCATCACAAACCCAATGGAGCTATGCATTCCAATTGCAGAAATAAGATAAAGGTTTCTAAGCCTTGGATTAATAAAAACAATAAAACCACCCAATTCCAAGATTATCGTAAGCACCGATAGTCCACTCATAACTATCTTATTGGATCCCAACCAGGTATTAATGGCCCTGATTTTAGGGTTGCTCCTATAGTTACCATAAGTGTGGGAATATAAATTATATTTCCCTTTCCATTCAAAGTCCTTGTCGGTGGCACTTCTACCAATCAACAACTGTTTTTTTCCTTCCGGATAATCTCCGGTGTGATCTTGAATATAAAAACTCAAAGTAGAGCCATCCAACCAATTGAAACCTCCATATCTTAACTTGGATAGGCCAGCAGTAAAATAGGTCAATACCAAAACAAGCAGTAACAAATTGGTCCCTAACTTAATAATTTCTTTAGAGGGTTCTTTTAATTTCGCACCACTTTTAAAAAATGAAAATAGTAACCGATCAACTGAAAACGACATGCTGCCAGGTAAAAAAGCCAACATGAGTAAAACTTGGCTTGATAAGGACAACCTATGATCAAAAGTTCCAACGCCTTCTATCATTCCAACTATTATAAAACCTGAAAATGCAAGCAAAAAAAGGCTGAGTCTTCCAAATAAACCTATTATGGCTAAAATGGTACCCACCACTATTAAATAGAAATAGAATTGGAAATTGTTTTCATTAACCAAAAATTCAATTGGTAATAACCCATTTATCCAAGTAAGCGATAAGGAGTATGGCTCATTATTGTCTACTGTCATTAAAGAATTCAAATGCCCCAATAAAACTTTGGCATAGAAGTACGGCAAAATAATCCTGATCATACTTAACGGATTATTCAAAAATTTTCTGCCGATATTTAATAGATAATCTTTCAAATTATTCATCGATTACAAAATATGCCCCTTTATCAAAATCATAGATTCCAAATGTTTCAAAATCAGACAAATTATTCCTAAACTTATCTACTTTGGCAATTTTTACTTCTATTTTCTGAAAATGTAAATTATGCTTGTCCTGCAGAAAACGGTTATAATTTTCAAAAAAAGCCTTTAATCTCTTATTAAACTTGTCTTCGTCCTCAAAAATGCGATCAGCAAACGGGGTTAAATATTCTGATGAACCATAAGCCTTTCCATAGAAATGGCGTACAAAAGTATATTCTGATTTTCCGTAGTAGTCCACCAATTCGATAATGGTGTCTTTGTTATGACCTTCAAATTTTAATAAGTATAAATTGGAATCATCATTTACATAATGTCCAAACATAGGGGCCGAGGTAAATGGAAAACTCTCTATGCCCAAAACCACCACAAATATGTTCGGAAGTAAGAAGAGTACTCCTAAAAACAGGACGTAATTTTTTTTAGAAATTATCTTCATTTTACAGAATCTAAAAATCTACCCGATATACTTTTCGATGGTAGCCAACAACTTTCCTTTTTGCCCAAAAGTCGATACCTGTTGCGTGCTATAATGTCATATGCAACATCGGTTACTTTTACAGGTAAAATCGAAAAAACGCCTATAAATGGCCACGGATTTTTTAAATGTTTAATAATCTCAAAAAACGCTCGACTTTTTATAAATGCTTTTTTATTGGCAATAAATACAATTGAATCTGTAGCGGAAGAATCCACGCCATAATCATTCAATAATTTTTGACCCTCCGATGATTGTAAAGAAGCAAAGGTGATTAAACTATCTTTTTCCCTTTTTATTACAAACTGTACAAATCCACTGCACAAGTTGCAAACACCATCGAACAGAACTATATTTTCTTGAGTAACCAATCTATTTCCTTTTATTTTGATAAAATAAAATCAATTGAAGTTTCATTTATAAAAAATTCTTTCAATTGTAATAAAACTAGGCTGAAGTGAATTTATTTAACCCTGCCCCTGTTCTTGTTTTGAATGTATTACCTGAACCTAATTTTTTAAGCTTGTAACATGGTAAAGCTTAATTTAAGAGAACTTCCAAATGTCAAGTCTAATTTTAGACTTCCTTCAAAATAACACTATCCTAATGTATAGTTCGTCATTAGCCTTCGATAGATGTCGTAGGTTTGCCCACCTATTTTTTCCCAACTATAGGCCTGTTTTATAGATTTCCATGTGTGCTCAGAAGGGTAATTACTTTTATTGTCCAATGCTAAAAGGATGCTATCCCTTAAACCAATATGGTTTGTTTCTTCCATGATGTAGCCAATATTTCCATATTTAAATGGGTCAGTTAACCCGCCCTCATCGGAGACAATAACTCTTTTTTCTAAATTTAGTGCTGTTAATAGCACCCCACTTTGTGAAATTTTTCGATATGGCAATAAGAGATAGTCTGATAAATTAAGTATGGCAAAAAACTCTTCGTCAGACAATGAATAGTTTAAAATTGTTGTATTGGATAGCCCTTCGATTTCATTTAATCTATTTTCCTCTCCTTTTCCAGCAACGAAAAGATGGATAGAATCATCAGCAGCAAAAAAAGACTTCCAAGCATCTATAACAAGGTCAATACCTTTGTAAGCAGATACCAAACCAACAAGAGAGAAAACTGTTTTGTCCTTCAAAGCCAATGAATCAATAAATTTTTGTTTGATACTATCCATTCTATCGGCATTATATGAATCATTATAATCAAACAGTCCATGATTCACGGTCGCCATTTTATCCTCATGAACAGAAAAATCAAGCTTTAACTCTTCTTTCGTATTATCGGAATGAACAATTATAAGGTCGACAACGGAATAAATTTTTTTGAACCATTCAAAATATTTTGCCCCTGAATCATGTGGTAATGTATTATGAGCCGTAAAAACAACTTTGCATTTGAAAATTTTGATGATCTTAATGAGCAGATAATCCAACCTGTATACTTTGAACCATTGGAAGTGAACTATTTTAGGTCGTTTTAATATAATATTGATCAATAGCGTTATGTGGGAAAAAGTATAACTTATCCCTTTTTTCCATTGAGCACCCTCGCCATAATTATATATTGGAAAAAAATTATTTAGTTCAGAATAATAGGGGTTCTTTTTATGACCAAAATAATAAATGTTGGCATTAGGAATGTTATCTATTAGACTTTTGTCATATTTTGCTATTGTACCATAGCTCATCGGATTAACAAAAAAAACTAAATGCTTAATTTTCATTTTTAAGGCGTAATTAATTCGATAGATGTGATTAAGATAAATTCCGTGGAAACAAAATACTTGGTCTTTTAAAGAGCATTATTTTCTCTTAAGAATGAATTTATAGGATGATGGAAAAAAGACTTTGAACCATCCAACAATGAAAAAAAAGGGGTATCGGTAAGGAAAGAATTTTTTCATATACATCAATCGAGATTTAAAATCTATCCCCAATGGACTATACAGGTAACTGATTCTTTCTCTCAGACTTTTCTTTTCAAAATCGTAATAAAGAGATTTATGATCAAATTTACAAAACCCTGCATATTCGGGTAACACCAAAACGGGCACCTTCTTTTTTACGCATTTAAGGGTATAGTCATAGTCTGCAACACCATGTAGGTAGCCATTAGAAAGAATGCCAACCGTATCTACAGCCTCCTTGGATGCAAATAAAATATTGGCATTCCCCAGATGACATTCTTGATATTCACCGTTAGGTATTAATTGCTGAACCCTATACCAAAACCAATTCTTGAATATTGAACCACCGTATGTATGTTTATTGGTGTCCTTATCATATGTGGAACCAACATAAACACCTCCCCTTTTATATTTTTCCAAACAATATTCATGTGCCTCAATTATTTGATGAAAGAGATTATCAAATACATAGGTATCATCATTTAACAATAGGTAACCATCATAGTCTTTTTTCAACGCTGCTTGCCAAGAGTTGATCATCCCATTTGCCCAAAACAAACTTCCATTGCCTTTCAATAATGTAACATCGGGATACTCCTTTTTTACGGCATCATATGTGCCATCAGAAGAACTGTCGTCTGTTAGATATACATCTATTTTTAAAGACTTTGAAAATGGCTCAGATGCTAAATTAAGATGGTTAAGACATTCTAGTGTTTTATTTTTTCTATTAAAACAAGTTAATAAAACAGCAATGTTATTTAACATAACAATTTTTATTTAATCAAGATTGATGAGCTTTATAATCAATTATAAGGCTCTGAGATTCATTCATACCAACAAAATATAATGAATTGTCGAACTTATATTTTAAAGTATGTAAAACAGGAACGCAGTTTAGTGTAAATTCTTATATGGCCGTATATATAATGCATAAAATTTTATGTGTCAATTATTTTTAATCTTCATTGCGTAATAATTTGGATACGTTAAAATCACCATCCAAAAGCCAAAAAAACAACAATTATCTTAAACCGACTGGCATTAAATGTCACTTATTACATATTAAAATTAATGGTAATGAACTAATATTTATGATTAACAGAAAACAATCCTTTGACTTGAAAGTCCCTTAGTATTCCCAATTAAATCTTAACAAAAGTGGTATTTGGTCGAATACTTAAAAAATATAGAATTAAAGAAATCCAAACCGGTGAATTAGGACGTAATGTAACTGAAAAATAAAATTTAATGCATTTCATCGATTATTTATGCCATTAAACCTGTTTTTTGTTTTATAAGTCTATTTTTATCAGTGAATTAAGCCCCAGTACATGACGAAACCCCAATTCCTACCACCAAAGACCTACGTTTTCCTGTTTTATTTTTTAGTTGCTGCCTTTATCTCTGGTTGTGCAAAGGATCAAGATTTGTTCTATGCAGAAGTAGCTGAGGATATTTTAGAAAACAATGAGGATATTTCCATTGAGGATCCAACAGATAATTCTGATGTAACTCAAGAGGATGAAAAAGATGTTGTAATTGAACCTGTTAACGATGCATTCATTCAGGACTCCAAAGGGTATAATGAATCAATAAATAGGGTTGAAAGCGATATAAGAACCGCTTACATGATGTTCAATCTAAAAGAACTGCAAACAGGGATATCCACCGTGGATTTAAATATTACCATTGTAGAAGATGCCGGAGATGGATTGATCGAGGTGTATAAAGGCAGTCATAACAATTGGAATGAAGAAGAATTAACGGAAAGCAATGCTCCCAAAGCAGTTAACCTACTAGGAAAATCTCAGGGCACCTATCAAGCACAAGACAATGTTATAATTCCGTTGGAAAGTGGAGATTTTAACGAGGAAACTATTTCACTTGTGATTATACAAACTAATGGAAATGATATTGCATTTGCTTCCAAAGAGATTGAAGATCCAACCATGAAGCCTAATCTAATTATCAATTCTACACAAAGTGGAGACTTAGGTGACACAACAGGCAGCGAAACCAATACGGGGGGCACACCTAAATTTGATTATAACACTACCGACGATTGTGATTTTGGTGGTGACTGCATGTATGTTGATGCATCGTGTATGGATAGTTCATATCCCAGCATTTATGAATTTGTAACCGCTGGAGTGCAAGGTGGTATCCCTTCTAATCTAGAAGTGAAATCAACTATTACACCTAGAGACAACATACAAACTGCCATAGATCAAGTGTATAGTCAGGGAGGCGGAACTATCATACTTACACCTGGCACTTATAGTGTCACCTCAACCATTAATATGCGTTCTAATGTGGTTTTAAGGGGTACAAGTGAAGATGAAGTCATTATAGAATCTCATTTAAGAGCCCCATCAGGTTGGAACAATAAGAAAAACACCTTCCTTTTTGAAGACACCAGTTATTCAGGTCTTGAACATTTAACTATACTCTTTAAAGTAGATGGACTTGAACCTCGAGATCGCCCAAGCTTAGTTGATGGAGGTTGGTGCAGTGATTGTTATACCAATGATCCTGATGGATATGACGACTTGCACGTAAGACAGGTTTATTTTAGCGGTTCCAGTACAAATAATTGGATCAGCCATAGTAGAATACTGAAATCTGGCAATGACCCAATTAGTGTATCTGGTGACCATAATACTATACGAAATACAATAATTGACCAAGCCTACAATAAAGGAGGCGGCGGAAATGGATATGTATTGATAACTGGTGACCATAATCTTTTTGTGAACAATACAGTTAAAAGAATAAGACACATAAGCATAGAAAGGGGTGCAGAATATAATGTAATCTTTAAAAATTATATTGAAGTCGACATCAATTTCCACGATGGAGATGATGGCAATAACTTAATCGAACAGAATGAAATTAATATTCCATCTTGGCATTCGTGGCCAGTAATTGAAACAGGAAGAGCCACATACGGGCATGCATCACCAGGAGCAGAAAATATCATCGTAAACAATATTGCAGATGATTTAAGATTAAATCAGTTGAATACCGGTGAATTATATTCAAAATCCAATACCATTTTTACCTTGGAGGGCTTCAATCCAGATGGAGTAGTTGAAACAAATTGGTCCATGCCCACCTGCAATACCTTTTATCCAGTACAAGGCAACTAAATAAGAGATTTGATAAGCATTAAAGGCCCAATTCAATATTGAATTGGGCCTTTTGATTTTAGTCATTTCTCATTATTTAATTGTATCCAAATTTTAAATATTCTTGTACTTTATACTTAATAAGGATTGTGAGCGTTTTGATTTTAGCTTTCGAACCCTAGTTTTGAAAAATTATAATTCAGAAATTAATCAACCTTCATCAGTTCATGGAAAAAATTTTAATCTTTAGCCAAGGGGCTTACCAAAAATATGGTCACTCATTTGACTATTGTAAAGGGCTATCCACTGCTTTTGATAAAATGGGTTTTGAAGTACATATTTTTGGTGTTGATGGTCCATTAAAATTTCCGGATAATGTTGTTGAAGTCAAGATTAACCTAGACTCCAACCTACAAAAAAAACAAACTGTTCTACAAAAAATAAATTGGGGCTTTTCAAGAATAAAAAACTACCAAAACGTTCTGAATAGTTTCTCCAACTATTATGATTCGTTTCATGAAAAACCTATGGTGTTATTTGAAACTTTTGAATATTTCAGTCTTGCAAACAATATTAAAAAGTATAAGGGTAATTGTCTGTGTATTTTCCATGACACCAATTTCAACTTTAAACAAACTTCCTTAATTGCAGGGATTTATAAGTATTTGGCAAGGTATCCAAGTAAAGTTATTGTTAAAAACGCAAATTGCTCATTTGTACATGGAAATCAGATGAAATTAAATTTCATCAATCAAATTGGTGAAAAACATGCCCATAAAATTGAGAACATTCCTTATGGCGCCCCGGTTCCAATTCAAATATCCGAAACTGAAAGGAAAAATGCATTGCTCAAATTGAACCTAGATACAACAAAGCATTATATGCTTTCCTTTGGTACCTTAAGGTCAGATAAAGAGTTTCAGCCTATTATTGAAGCTCTTCTTAAAAACGATAATTGGGAATGGATTATAGCTGGACCTGAGGGAGATATTTCTTATAAATACATTTTGGATTTAGCTACCAAACAGAATGTTTCGTCAAAAATAAAAACCTTCCAAAGATTTATCTTAAATGAGGAACAACGCGATTTTTTTGCTGTTGCCGATGTTGTTGTCAACTTATACAAACCATTTATTAGACATGAAAGTGGGACTGCCCAGCTAGCAAGAACGTATATTAAACCGGTGATTGTATCTGGTCCTCCAGATCTTACCGAATATGTAACTTTAGAGAAAATTGGTTGGGTAAGCACAGAACATCTTTCTGTTTCAAAAATTCTCCGTGACTTTGAAGACCAATCTGTAAGTGAAAAGAATGAAATTAAGGAAAATATAAAAGAGTTAGCGCTAAAAAATGCATGGCCAACAGTAACTCAAAAAATTTTAAATTCTTTTAAGATGTAGATAGGTATTTTTTAATAGAAATACTACTAGCCAATAACTATCGCCTTTCTAGATTCATGTTTCAAGTCTTATTTTTTCTTTTGAAGAACCTTAATCTTTGTTAGAGCATAAGGATAGTATTTGACAAAACTTCTCTATCACTGTTTATATCTAATATTGAGTGTCAATTCAATTGTCAGAATATTGCTAAGTATTAATAACCAATAAGTATTCGAGAGTTTTTTCCAAAAATGAGCTTTGTACCTCTAATCAAAAACATACAAAGCAAAATAAGTAAGACTGTGAATATCAAACTAACAGGAATCCACCATATATGGTCCATTTTGTCTAGAAAACGGAAAAAATAAGGCTGTAAAAAAATCTTTATTGGTCCATGAATAAAATATAGAGCAAAACTATATTCAGCTATTTTTCCCATTAAAGGAAACCTATTTGTTTCTATATTTCTAAAACCATGCAGTACCAAAAAAGTGAAACATATTCTTTTCAAATAGAACAAGCCCTCAATATAATTGGGGTATGGATCATCAAAATTATGTCCATATAAAAAATATCCCAATACTAAGGTAATTATTACAACCAATACTATTATGTACTTGAGGTACTTGGTAATGTACAATTCCAAAATGGGCCAATAATGATTGGATACCATACCCAAAATATAGACCGGAAAAAAATATAAATATTGTCCCAATGTTATATCAGTGGCCGTTCTAGTTCCAAATAATGGAACAAGGCATAGAGTCAACCCAAAGATTGTCAAAATTCTCAAAGGAATTTTTAGAAGAAATGGTGTCAATAAAAATATTGGTATTATAAAGGGGATATACCACAAATGAAAATTAACCTTCCCATAAATTAAAGCCCACATACTATTTGATAGGAAAGCTCTATCGATTATTTGTTTTTCACTTCCTAAAACAGCATATAGAACAATTAATGCGATGGATATTATTAAATAGGGTAAGAGTACATTTCTGAATTTGGCGAGATAAAATCGTTTCCATGTTAATTTTTCCTTCAAATGCATAACCAAAAAACCAGATATAAAAAGGAAATATAGAGTGCTTGAATGGAATATCAATTCTTTAAAGACCATTTGAAATCTTACCAAGCTTGAACCATTATTTGGCAACACCCACAAATGAAGAACTACAATGTTCAGAATTGCAAATGCCCTAAAGTAATGAAAAGACCATAAAAATTTAGAAGCCATAATTTATGTGGAATAAATTGTGTTTGATTAAACTAAAAAAATATCAGGCTTAAACATTAAAGAAAACTGTTGTCCTCCATCCATTATAAACGCTCCATTTTTTGTTTTTTTATTACATAGGTTTTACATGATATATATATGGCAATATTTAAAAACAAAAGCACTAGATAGAAATACCAAGTGAAATTTGCCTTTGTAAGATATAAGAACAATAAACTTATTATTGCTTGCCACAAAACATAGATATAGGATACCTGAAGATGGGATAGGGTTGTGTTATCAACCAATGCTTGATACAAATGTTTTCTATGAGGAGCAAAAATATTCTCTCTCTTTACCAGTCTTTCAACAATGGTTATTCCTCCATCCAAAACATATAATAGAATCAAAAACACATAAAAAATATTATTGCTGCTATAAATTAAGTTTCCAATGCAAAAAACAATCAACAAGCCCAAACTTATACTACCTATATCACCAGCAAAACATATTGCCTTCTTCCGAAAATTAAAAAACCCAAAAACCAACAAAGCTAGCATGGAATAAATTAATAAATCAGACTGTATAAATTCAAAAACAAAATAGTTACAATAAAATAATGCCAAGATTACAGTGATGCTATATAGACCTGTAATCCCATTTATACCATCCATGAAATTATATATATTTAAAAATCCGATAGAAAAAAATATGGAAAGTGCCATGACCAGGATTGATAATTGAAAGTCCGAAATTTCAAATAGCACCAGTAGTACTGCCAATAATTGAATAGCAAGCCTAATCGGACTGCCTATGGTGTATAGGTCATCAACAAAACTAATTACGGAGACAAGTAAAATTCCAACGAAGAAATACGGATATTCAAATCCATTCAGAACAAAAAAAAGCAAAATGGCAAGAAAAAAAACGATGCCCCCACCTCTTATGGTTGGCTGAATATGAGAGCTTCTCTCATTTGGTTTATCAATAATATTGTATTTAGTCGCCAACTTTAAATAACCCTTTAAAGCTATAAATAACAATAGTAAAATTATTGGGTATTGGGCCATAAAACCTTTTATATTAATTGACTATATTTTTTTAGCAAAGGCATTCCAAGCATAATTTGCAAAGTAATAGGCAGACCTAAACAAACCTAACTTCTCTAGTTTGTAATAAATATGCCACACTCGCATTGCTCCTTTAATTTTATTGGAGGAAATGGAGTTCTTCCTAACTCGGTATGAAGCATAGACCTTATCCATTCCATAAGCCTTGTAACCGCGTTTTAATAATGTGATCCATAGATAAAGATCTTGTCTAGTTCTAATATTTATGAATTTGAAGTCTTTTTTTACAATACGGGTATCTATCATTGAGGTAGACATTCCGATAATGGTGTTTTTTAAGACACCTGTATAATCAATTGATTTAACAGAATTTATTATTTTACCAAGTGCTTCCCCATTTTCATCCATTAGATCATACGATGTAAAAGAAATAGGATAATTGTTTTTCACCATAAATTCTCGTTGATCTTGCAATTTTGTCGGATACCATGAATCATCACTATCCAAAAAGGCAATGAATCTTCCGCTAGCCTTTTCCAAACCCTTGTTTCGACTTACAGCCGCACCTCCATTTTTAGAAAGACTAACACAAATAACCCTAGGGTCCTTTTCCGCAAATTCGGCAACGATTTCCACGGTGTTATCCTCCGAACAATCATCTACAACTATGAGCTGCCAATCCTTATAGGTTTGGTCAATTACAGATTGGATGGTATTTGCGATAAACTTTTCCGAATTATATGCAGGGATAATAACAGATATCAATGAGTCTTTTTCCACAATTATACATTTTATTGGATTTCAATAAACGGCTAAGTTTTTTAATTTTAAAAAAACGCCATATAAATCTTACACAGTATCAAATGTTCTTCATACTTTATGATTAAAAATAAGAAAGCCATAGCGGTAACTATGGCTTTCTTAATATAAATGTTATGAATTAGTATTTAATAATAATAAACTCCGACCTTCTGTTCTTTGAATGTTGCTCTTCTGTACAACGAACCCCATCCGAACATTCATTCACCAACTGGGTCTCCCCAAAGGCTTTTACACTAATCCTGTCGGCAGTAATTCCTTTAGAAACAACATATTCCACAGTTCTTTCTCCCCTTCGTTCAGATAGCCATTGATTGTATTTTTCGGTGCCTCTGGAATCGGTATGGGCGGTTACTTGAATAATTAAGTCTTGCTCATCATTCATAATGGTAACTAACTTATCCAAAAGTTCTTTATCCTGAGAGGTCAAATAAGAAGAATTTAATTTGAAGTAAACATTGCCCAACTCATTTATTCTTGTTTTAATAGCTGCTCTTCTAGCCTCCTCGGCTTCTTTTTTAGCTTTTTCGGCTGCAGCCAATGCAGCTGCTTCTTGTTCTCGTTTAAGTTGTTCCGCCAATCTTTGGGCTTCCTTGGCTTCAGCAATGGAATCGTTGATTCTTTGCTGTTCTTTTTCCATTTCCTCTATCAGGGCCAATTTCTCCATTCCTTTTCTGGACAAACCTTTTTCAACATCAAATCTGTAGGCAACACCAACGGCATGTTGAATATGGTTTGTAGCTTCTCCGGTATCCATGGCCCATTTTCCCGTTGAGCTAAAATCTAAACCCCAATGGTCCGAAAACCATGTTCTAAAACCAATTAGAGCATTGTAAGTCCCTCCTCCATGATTATTGGCATCGGTGTATCCAGCTCCAATCCCAACATAGGGGTCGAAAAATCCTGTTTCTCCCAAAATTTTATTAAGATCATAACTTACTCTGAAATCCAAGCCAAAGTAATCTACATCTTCTTGCATGATGGTTCCATCCACAGTTTTCCCCTCTTGGTACTGGTTATAACTTCCAATAGCCTCAAGACCAATACCATTTTTAAAATACCTGCCAAAACTTAGTCGCGATGGATAGGGAGCAATGTTCCAAGCATTTTTAATGTCAAAAAGCTTGTTGAACTCATGTCCAGAATCATCTACAGCATTGGTTCCAAGGGTAACAAGCCAGTAGCTTTGAACAATACTGTCTTTTTTGGTCATCTCAAGGTCTTGGGCAAAGGTTAGCGCCATAGAACACAACGCTATAACCAACATAATGGGTTTTGAAGTTTTCATTTTATTGATTTGAGGTTTATCAACAACAAAATTACTTCTAAGGGAAAGAATGCTAAAGTTTGCCCTATTAAAAGTAGTTTTTATCGATGAGAGGTAAGTTAGCTTTTATAGTTTCTTTTGAAAGGAAACGGTCTTATCGACCAATGGTGCCTTATATAGGTAAAATGGATAATACATAGGTTGAATCGTGACTTCTCCCTTGGCTTTTTCGTCTAGAACCTTTACTTCCATAACCATCTCTTCATCTGATTCCGTGACTTTTGAGACAGCTACTTTTTTTTTGGAACGTTGTTCGCCCAGACACACTAGGATTAACATCTCTTTGTTAAAGTCAATCATGGGAACGGGCAGGCCCGGTTTACGTGTTTTGTTGACCTGTGAATAGAATTTTTGCAATGATTTTTGGTCGCGGATCACCTGTGTTTGATATTCACTTACATTGCTGTAATTATCATGGGCCAATAAAACCAAATTGTCAATTTTAGGATCAGTTTCAGTTTTAGGCTCTTTTTGTGCTTTGCATGAAAACACTAAAACCAGAAGAAAAAAACCTAAAAACCGCATTTTAAAAAGTGTTTTTAAAGCGTGACCTGTATGCTTTCTCATAAATTTCCTCGTACAACGGAAGAATATTTACAATATCAAATTTGGTGGCAATATTATAGGCGTTCTCTTTAAATTTCTCCAGAACGTCATCATCTTTTAAAATTTCGATAGCTTTTGAGGCCATGGTATCCACATCCCCCACATCTGCCATATACCCAGAAACACCGTCAATGTTCACTTCGGGAATACCTCCTGTGTTGCTCGAAATTACCGCTACTTTATTCACCATCGCTTCCAAAGCAGCCAATCCAAAACTCTCCGTTTCTGAGGGTAGTAAGAACATATCAGAAAAACATAGAATTCTATCAATTTCGTTACTGTTACCCAAAAACAGGACCTTATTTTTCAATCCAAGGGAATCGCATAAATCTTCGGCTTTTTCCTTTTCTGGCCCCTCACCCACCATTATAAGTTTAGCTGGGATTTCCTTTTGGATTTTGTAAAATATCTTCACCACATCGGGAATCCTTTTTACCTTTCTGAAATTACTGATATGGGTAATGATACGTTCATTATCATTGGCCATCAACGACCGTTGACAATCGGTATAGCTTGGGCTGTATTTCTTGGTCTCTATAAAGTTGGGGATCACTTCAATTTCCCGTTCAATATCAAAAAGGTCCAAGGTACTTTCTTTCAAGGCCTGCGATACCGAGGTTACCACATCAGATTTGTTGATACTGAATGTTACCGCCGGTTTGTAAAACGGGTGTTTACCTACTAAAGTAATGTCAGTTCCGTGAAGCGTTGTTATCATTGGAATAAAAATTCCCGATTCCTGCAACATCTTCTTTGCCATGTACCCCGCATAGGCATGGGGAATGGCATAATGAACATGCAAAAGCTCAATTTTATGCTCCCGTATGGTATCTACCAGCTTACTGGACAACGCCAATTCATAAGGTTGGTAATGAAACAAGGGATATTCTGGAACGTGCACTTCATGAAAATGAATATTGTTACCCAACAATTCCAATCGAACTGGTTGGCGATAGGTAACAAAATGAACTTCGTGTCCACGTTCTGCAAGGGCAATGCCCAATTCCGTAGCTACAACTCCACTACCGCCAAAGGTAGGGTAACAAACTATTGCAATTTTCATAAAGCAAATCTAAGGCATTATTTTCTGCCTAATTTATAATAGAATCATAAATCGCCTGCTGGATACGTGTTCGCAAACCGGACTTTATCAGCAAATTATTTGTGGCAGAAGGATAGGTCCTATTGGATAAAAACACATACACAATCTCTGTATCCGGGTCGGCCCAAGTGTAGGTACCTGTAAATCCACTATGCCCAAAACTCTTTCGGGAAACACAGCCACAGGTAGGACCCGTTTCTTCCAGTTGTGGTTTGTCAAATCCTACTCCCCTACGTACATTTTTATTACAGAAGTAGCAGGTGTTGAATCTTTTAATGGTTCTTTCTTCCAAATAACGTTCTCCCCCATAATAGCCATTTTGTAAATACATCTGCATAATTTTGGCCACTTCGTTAGCTGTACTAAAAAGTCCCGCATGACCTCCTACCCCACCTTGCATGGCCGCGCCCATATCATGCACATAGCCCTGCACCGTTTGATATCTAAAATAGTCGTCCTCCTCTGTGGGAACTATCATTTCTTTGGGAAATTTTTTCAACGGATTAAAGGTGGTTCGTTGAAGCCCCATGGGTTTGTAAAAATTTTCATCCACTAACTCATCGATGGGCCGTTGATACGTTTTTTCAATATATTCCTTAAAAACATAATACCCCACATCGCTGTATCGGTATCGGTTTGACTTTAAACTTTGCCTTCCAATCCGATTGTAAATAGAATCCTTATAATCACGGGTCAAATACAATTGTTCTGCCACTTTATACGGAAAAGCTTCTGAAGGGTTATTCCTGTAAAACTCCGGAGAAGGTTTTCTATCCTTGGTCAAGGTGTCAATGTAAAACGCAATCCAAGAGGGCAAACGTCCATAATGTGACAATGCTTTCAGAACGGTCACATCCTTTAAATCCGTTTCTTCATATGCTGGAATAAGGTCCTTGAACGTGTCGTTCAAGGCAATCTTTCCCTCCTCTTCCATTTTCATGATCATGGGCAAGGTGGAAAGTATTTTTGTTAAGGAGGCCAAATCATAAATGGACTCATCGTTTATGGATTCATCCGATTCGTAGGTGGGTTTACCAAAGTTCTTATTGTAGATAACCTTGCCTCTTCGTGCAATCAACACTTGTGCACCAGGATACATGAGTGAATCCAGTCCATGCTGCACCAAGGTATCCACCTCGGCAAGCATTCCAGAATCCATCCCTACCCTTTCCGGGATGCTATACCCCAATCGCTGAATGGGTTCAAGGTCCAATCCCGTTCCAACAGGAAATTCGGGATGCGCTGAAACTGGCAATTTACCCGTGGCCCCAATCGCCCCAAAAATCACTTCTGCAGCTTTACCCTGTGCTATTTTACTATTTTGATATGCTACAACCACGCCGTCCATGGTATCAAAATTGACCATGTCCAAAAGAGCATACGGCTTGGCAAAAACGGTTAGAATGGTATTGCTGGTTCGCAATCGGGATATTTCCTCCATCCAAAAAAGTTCCTGTTTGGAGAATTTAAAGCCTTTCCATGGACTGTCATTATTTTTATGAAACCCAATGATCACCAAATTATAGTCGGCCAAAACTTGTCGGTATTCGACAATATCCTTGGCTTTAATATGTGTTACCGTATTGAATTTGTTCAATGCATTATAAAAATCCGTCCCCGAGTCATCACCAAATTCCACGTAGGCAATTTTCTTGTTTTCCAATTTCCTTATCGGCATTAATGAAAAATTGTTTTTGGCTACGGTAATGGCCCCCTCAATGGCCTGCTCATAAATCACATCGTTTTTGATGCTGTTTAAATCCTCATATAGGTTTTCCAATTTCACAGGTTGATAATTGTACAATCCCACCTTGTATTTGGCCATTAGAATTTTCTTCACGGAATACGAAAGCCGTTCTTCGGTAATTCTTCCTTCATTAAAGGCCTCCATCATTTTTTCCTTGGCTTTAATCACATCCAAGGGCATTAAAAGCATATCGTTTCCGGCCAAAAAGGCCTGCAACTCCACTTCACCTTCGGGAGCAAATTCAGAAACAGCCTTCATATTTAAGGCATCGGTGATCACCAATCCTTCGAATCCCATTTCAGACTGAAGCAAATTGGTAATGATATTTTTGGATAGACTTGACGGGTGCCCTTCTCTCGATTCCAACTCGGGCACCGATAAATGGGCCACCATCACAGAGCTCAATCCTTGTTTTATGGCTTTTTGAAAGGGATAGAGTTCCACCGAGTCCAATTCTTCCCGAAATCCTTCAATTACGGGTAGCGATTTATGTGAGTCGGTCGCGGTATCTCCATGACCCGGGAAGTGCTTACCACTGGAAAGCACCCCTGCCTTTTCCATTCCCTGAAGAAATGCAATACCCTTCTGGGCTACATTTATAGGGTCCTCTCCGAAAGAACGGTTTCCAATAATCGGGTTTCTAGGATTGTTGTTGACATCTAAATCTGGCGCAAAATTGATATGGACTCCTAATCGTTTAGCGTGCTTCCCTATTTGATAACCGACTTTTTCTATTAAAGCACTATCCTGAATGGCCCCAAGGGTCATGTTCCACGGAAAAGCATAGGTAGAATCCAATCGCATGGCCATTCCCCATTCCCCATCAATTCCTATCATCAAAGGGGTTTTGGATGCTGCCTGATATTCATTCGTCAATTGAACCTGACGCACAGGACCTCCTGTTGAAAATATTACCCCCCCAATATGTTGCTCCCTTATTAAATCCTTCACCTTATCCGTCGCTGACTTCTCCTGACTGGAAGCAACCATGACCATGAACAATTGCCCTATCCGCTCCTCTAGTGACATATTATCGTACTGAGTGTCCACCCATGCCCTTTGAGCCACAGAATCATTGACAATCAACGGGTTTTGTTGACCAAAGCTTAAAAAACTGAATAGGATGAAAAAGGGAAAGTAGAGGTGTTTCTGCATAAATATCTTGCCTAAGACATGAACTTTATACGCATAAAAATATTGCATTTCAACGAGGAATGCATAGTTTTTTAAGTTAAATAAACATGCGGCTACACAAATCGGGAGTGCCAACTTTCGCCTGCAGGGACTTCCCAGCTTTCCAGATACTCTTGTTTGGTAGCCACCAAATTATTGAAAACAATGGTATTTGCTGATACCGCTTTGTCCTTGCCCATTTTCTTAAAATCTATAAGGGATTTATAGGCGATATACTCTCCTTGTTTATAGGAAACATTCATGCGGTCCAATAACTCAACCCCAAAATGTTGTTCCAAACTTTGTATAAAATGAACAGAGGCATCAATCGAGCAACCTGATGCACTGGCGTTGGTCTGATCCAGCCCAATAACAATAAATCTTTTATACCTGATTTCGAATCCCGCATTCAAATCGCTGCCATGGGCAGTCCATTGCTTTAAAAATTCGGCTACACTTTGTTCTATCTCCACTAGTTCGGCATCGGTAAAACTGCGGTTGGATTGGTAAATCCATATTCTTGAATGACCTGGAAGGTCTTTAAAATCTACTAACATACTAAATAGAGTTTGCTAAAAGCTCGGCAACATCCATCACCGAAACACTTTCTTCTTTTTCATGCGCTTTGATACCATCCGTCATCATGGTATTGCAATAGGGACACCCTGTTGCTATGATATTTGGCTGGGTCTCCAAAGCATCTTTCGTTCGTAACACATTAATGTCCATATCCCCTTTTTCGGGCTCCTTGAACATTTGGGCACCGCCAGCTCCACAGCACAAGGCTGTTTTCTTATGGCGTTTCATTTCCACCAATTCAGCGTTGATCTTTGACAACACTTCTCTAGGCGCTTCAAAAACGGAATTGGCCCTACCTAAATAACACGGATCATGAAAAGTGATTCGCTTTCCCTTGTATTCCTTGCCCTCGATGGTCAATCGACCGCTATCCAACAATTCTTTAAGATATTGGGTATGGTGAAGCACTTCGTAATTCCCTCCCAACTCAGGGTATTCATTTTTTAGGGTATTGAAAGAATGTGGATCGCAGGTCACAATGCGTTTTATTTCGTAGCCGTTCAATAATTCAATGTTCATCATGGCCTGCATTTGAAACAAAAACTCGTTACCTGCCCTTTTGGCCACATCGCCCGTTGAGCTTTCTTCAGGGCCCAAAACCGCAAAATCCACATTGGCTTTGTTCAACAATTTAACAAACGCCCTGGAAATCTTTTTGGCACGATCATCATAACTACCAGCAGAGCCCACCCAGAACAATATTTCTGGCTGTTTGCCTTCGGCCATAAATTCCTCCATGGTCTTTACTATCAATTGCTCACTCATAGTTGTAGAATTATTCGTTTACCCAATTTAAACGGTCCATTTGGTTGTAAGGCCACGGGGCTCCGTTGTTTTCTATATTGGACATCATATTGTTCAATTCGGTTGGTGCTGCGGATTGCTCCATCACCAGGTACCTGCGCATTTCCACAATGATGGACAATGGGTCTATGCTTACGGGA
The DNA here is from genome assembly GCF_042134615.1 of Flagellimonas cixiensis. Taxonomy (GTDB): domain Bacteria; phylum Bacteroidota; class Bacteroidia; order Flavobacteriales; family Flavobacteriaceae; genus Flagellimonas; species Flagellimonas cixiensis. The sequence continues at coordinate 2,790,330 of NZ_CP169639.1, read as the reverse complement.
CAAGCTTGCACACAGGCATTACAGGTAGTACAGGCCCAGAGTTCTTCCCTACTGATGTAATCGTCTAATAATTGTTTGCCATCGGGAACAAATTCTCCTTTATTGGCATCTATATTTTTACCCACTTCCTCCAAACGGTCACGGGTATCCATCATAATTTTACGTGGAGAAAGCTTTTTCCCTGTCTGATTTGCAGGACATTCCGAGGTGCATCTACCACATTCGGTACAGGTATAGGCATTGAGCAATTGCACCCAATTTAAATCCATGACATCCGACGCACCAAATTTCTCTGGCTCTCCTTCCGAAGCATCTTCCGCAGGTGCTGCAAAAGGGTCCGCATTTGGGTCCATCATCAACTTCACCTCCTTGGTCACTGATGCCAGATTGTTGAATTGCCCTTGGGGTTTCAATTTGCCATAATAGGTATTTGGAAAGGCCAGGAGGATATGCAAATGCTTGGAGTAATAGAGATAATTCAAAAAGGCCAAAATCCCCAAAATGTGCAACCACCATGCGGTACGTTCCACCATAATCAATGACGATTCCGAAAATCCTTCCAACAGCGGCACCATAAATTGACTTACAGGAAAGGCTCCTGCTCGCACGTAATGTTCAGCACCTAATTGTTGCAATTGAAAATCGGCTGCATTCATGGTCAAAAACAAGGTCATCAATACCAATTCGATGTACAGGATCAAATTTCCATCTTGCTTGGGCCATCCTTTCATCTCTGGTTTAATGAACCTCTGTAAGCGAATAATGTTTCTTCTTATCCAAAAAACCACTACGGCCACGATCACCAATAGTGCCAATATTTCAAATGACCCTATTAAAAAGTCATATAAACCACCCAAAGAAGCAAACAACCTGTGGGTGCCCAAAAGTCCATCCAAGATGATTTCCAATACCTCTAAATTGATGATGACAAAACCAACATACACCAAAATATGCATGATGCCAGCTACAGGGCGAACGACCATTTTGGTCTGCCCCAAAGCAATTTTAGCCATGTTTTTCCACCGTTGTGACTTGTTGTCGGAAACATCAACATCCTTTCCCAATTTAATGTTTCGTGATAGCTTTTTCACGTTGCGGGTGAAGAAACCTATGCCCAGAACAAGGGCTATCGCAAATATTATATTGGGTATAAATTCCATCTATTGATTTTCTTTTTGTTCGGTAGGGTTTTCCTGTTGTTCAGGATTGTTTTCAGCAGGGTCGTTTTCGGGTACCGTGTACTCTTTTTGTTTTTTGCCAAACACCGATACGTTCACGTATCGTTTTGGGTTCAACCTAAAGTCTTGCAACAACAAGTCCAACTCGTGTGATGCCTCGGCCAAATTGTTGTACAGGGCATCATCTTTATGTAATTTACCCAAGGAACCCTCTCCTTTTTCTATCGCCTCAAGAATCCCATTTAAACGGTTAACCGTGGTTTGAAAATTGGCCAGTGTACCGGACAGGTCCGCATTTGCCAAGGAATCCGAAAGTCTTGAAAAGTTGGAAGTAATCGTATTCACGTTTTTCAATGAACTATCCAATTGCACCTTATTGTTTTCCAATAGAGCACCGATGTTGTCAGCGCTTACTTTAAAGGATTTCACCACTTGGTTTAAGGAAACAATGGTCTCTTTCAATTGTTTTTTGGTCGGCTCATCCAAAATTTGGTTCACATTCATCAAAAGGGTATCCGCATGTGAAACCGCTCCTTCCACCTTCATTTGAAGGGGCGTAAGCTTTTGTTGTACCAATTCGGTAATCCCGGGTTTTATTTTGGATGGAAGGGTATCTCCTGATTGGGCCAAAGGTGCCTCATCAAAAGTGGGAACAATTTGAATGCTCTTTCCGCCTATGATTCCTGTATCAAAAAGTTCAGCAACACTGTTGCTGGAAAATTCAAACTCATTGCTCACGGTAAAGGTGACCAACAATTTCCCTGAACTATCCTTAAAGCTGATGTTCATTACATTCCCTACATTATATCCATTTATGGATACTTGGGTGCCGGGCTGTAGACCTCCTACATTGTCATAGACAGCGTAAAACGTTTTGTTGTTTTCAAAAAGCGGAGTGGATTTTAAGTAGCTCAAACCAAAGATTAAGGCAGCAATACCTGCGACTACGATAATCCCGGTTTTAATTTCCCTGGATAGTTTCAAAAGATTCGGTTTACGGTTTAAACAAAATTAGGAATATTTTCAACACCACACCCTACTACTTTAAGGCATCCTTTATAGAAACCCTTTCCCCATTTTTGTACGCAACGATATAGGAGGTAGTATAACCTGCAGCATCAGCCTGTTTTTTTAACACTTTGGCCTCGGCATAGGTACCTGCATTACCATACATATAACGGTACATATTTTTATAGGGTTCTTTGGACAACACATCCAAACCTTTAAAGTTCTCCCCTCTTAATGGAATGGTTTTTACAGTGGCCATAAGTTGCACTTTGAACACAACCCCAGTATCCTTTGGTGCTGGTTTGGTTGGCTCTTCAGCCTTTGGTTCTTCCTTAACTGGAGTGGTTTCTGGAGTTTGCACTTCTTTCGATGTAGCTTCTGGGATGTTTACGGCCACTTCGGTATCCTCAATTTTGGCGACTTCTTTCTCCTCTGGTTTTGGTACTTCTGGTTTCGGCTGTGCAGCTACCGGAGTCGAGACAAATCCCATTTCCTCTTTGTACGCGATAACAGCTTTTGCAATTGCGCTTCCCATCTCATTCTGACCTTTTTTTGAGTTCAGATAGCTTCCCTCGTTTTTATTGGTCAAGAAACCAGCTTCTATCAAAACACTGGGCATAAAGGTTTGATGGAGAACAATGAAACCAGCTTGCTTAACTTTTCTATCTTTTCTTTTGAGTCCGGATGTGAAGTTATCTTGAAGTTTCTTCCCCAATTGGATACTTTGATCCAAAAATTCTTCTTGCATTATGGTCAACCCGATGACCGATTCTGGAGAATTAATATCGTATTTGGCGTAGCGCTGTTCATAATCGTCCTCCAAATAGATAACGGAGTTCTCTTTTTTGGCCACTTCAAAGTTTTGACGGTTGGCGTGCAATCCCAGCACATAAGTTTCTGTTCCATACGCATCAGAATTATGGGCGTTACAATGCACGGAAACGAACAAATCGGCATCGGCTTCGTTGGCAATATCCCCTCGAACGAATAAATCCACAAAGGTGTCATCGTCCCGGGTGTACACCACCTCAATGTCGGGATGTTTTTTTAATTCTTCCCCAATTTTGAGCACAATGGCCAAGGCAATTTCCTTTTCCAAATACCCATTTCCAATGTTACCAGGGTCATGACCGCCGTGTCCGGCATCCAAAACCACCACAAATTTGTCTTTTGGAGGCTCCTGTTTTAATGGGCCACCGTAAGAGGTCATCATAAAAAGAGTGAGGTTGAGGACTACTAATACTAACGGACTTTTGATCATATGAATTAATTAAATATTATGTTCCACTAAGGTTAAAATAATCGTAACCGACTAATAAGAACAAAAAAATATATGTAAGTTTGGCCTCAAAAACTGGGCCGACTAGCACAAAAATAGGATTTATCACGTTGCAAGCAAACAAACATCTTTTACTTTTCCTATTTGTTCTTCTTTGTGGCATAGCAACCTTAAGTGCTCAGGAAGATCCAATTACACCTTTACCTATCAAGGCAGTGGGCGACACTATCATCGCCCCCATCATGCCAGCGAATATTTTAAACAAACAGGTGGTAACCGATACCGTTGAAACGGATAGCGTACCTAAAAATCAAGCCATGTTGTTGGATAAAATCCAATATAAGGCAAAGGAATACGTGAAACTCAGTCAAAAAGACAATAAAATTTATCTGTATGACGAGGCTGAAATCTATTACCAAGATACGGAGTTAAAGGCAGGGGTGATTATCTTGGATTATGTTAAAAATGAGGTGTACGCTGGCCGTTTAAAAGACTCCTTGGGCAATTATTCACAATTGCCATTTTTTAAGCAGGGTGAAAACGAAGTCCGTCCAGACTCCATCCGATTTAATTTTGATACCCAAAAGGCACTTATTTGGAATTCGAGAACGGAACAACAAGCTGGTTTGGGACAATTGGGGAGTGATGCCATGAAAGTATATGCCAATATTACCAAAAAGGAAAATGACTCCGTTTATTTTCTGTATGAAGGAAAATTGACCACTTCCAAAGACACCGTAGACCCTGATTATTACATCCGTGTTCGTAAAGCGAAGTTTGTCCCAAAAAAGAAAATTATTGCCGGGTACAGCAATATGTACATCATGGATGTACCCACGCCAATAGCGCTCCCCTTTGCCTACTTTCCGTTAACCACCGGAAGAGTGGCAGGTATATTGTTCCCTACTTTTGGTAACGACCCACGTAGGGGATATTTTATTCAAAATGGGGGCTATTATTTGCCGATCAGTGAATACGTGGATGTTAGTGTTACAGGAGATTATTATACCAACGGGAGTTATGGTTTTCAAGGACGGTCGGTGTATTCCAAGCGCTATAAGTTCCAAGGGAACATAAATTTCAGTTACGAGAATTTGGTCACCAGTCAAAAAGGATTTGATGATTATTCCAGAACCAGCAACTATAACATTCGAATTTCGCATTCGCAGGATGCAAAGGCCAGCCCGAACTCAAGATTCTCGGCATCGGTAAACTTGGGTAGTAGCCAATATTATACCAACTCCCTCAACCAGGTAAACCGAAACAATTCACAAACAAACACTTTTGCATCATCCATAAGTTATTCCAAGACTTTTCCGGAATACCCTTCTGTAAATACGAGTTTGACCGTTAGCCATACCCAGAACTCGAGGACACAGACCATCAATATGTCCCTGCCCACCTTTCAGGCGAGTATGGAGCGTATTTACCCTTTTGTGAAACGCGATGAGATAAAAAAGGGCATTATAGACAACATCAACTTCCAATACGATGTGAACGCACAAAATAGCATTACCACTACGGAAGAAGAGTTTTTTAAAAGTGGGATGTTCGATGATGCCCGAATCGGTGCCAGGCACCGTTTACCCATTGCCACCAATTTTAAAATGGCAAAATACTTAAGTGTGAGCTTAAGTGGTAGCTATGAGGATATTTGGACCTTGGAGACCGTACGTAGACAGTATGATGCCGATTTGGATGATGTGGTCACGGACACCATTGCTGGTTTCGACCGTTTTAACCGTTACAATATGGGGGCTAGCATTGGAACCACGATGTATGGTACCTTTAATTTTGGTGAGGATAAAAAAATCCAAGCTTTACGACACGTAATGCGTCCTTCTATCAGCTATGGTTACACCCCTTCCTTCGAACAGTTTTACGATAGTTATATTGATGCTGAAGGTGAGGAAATACAGTACACCCCCTACGAAACAAGTATTTATGGCAGGCCGTCCTTAAATAAAGGAAGTTCCTTGAGTTTTTCACTTCAGAATACATTGGAGGCAAAGGTCAGGGATAAAGATTCAACCGCTACAGAGCCGAAAAAGATAAGCATTTTGAGCAACCTTACCTTTTCTGCCAGTTATAACCTAGAAGCTGATTCCCTAAAGTTGAGCCCCATAAATATGAGCGGTGCCACACAGATCATTAAAAATGTACCCATCAACTTCTCTGCAACTTTTGACCCCTACGCAGTGGATAATAACGGCAGAAGAGTCAACACCCTAAACGTGAATAACGGAGGGGGGCTTGCCCGATTGACCGCAGCTCGTGTAAACACCAGTTTTAGCTTGAACAGTGAAATGTTCCAAAAAGGAGGGGCAAAGAAAAAGGACGGCAACAAGGATAACGAACAAAATACCGACTACGGCGCCAACGTGTTTGCGATGGACGATATTCGTGATCCAATAAGGGGCCAAAGCCAAAGTGGTCGTGGAAGGGACGATGAAGAGGAACGGGAAGACCCCATTTACAAAACCTCTTTACCTTGGGATGCCCGTTTTACCTACGTTGCCACCTACAACAATACCAATCGCCAGCAAGAGATTACCAATCACTCTTTGATGTTCTCCGGAAACATCCAATTATCCCCTAAATGGGAAGTTGGTTTTAACTCGGGCTACGATTTGAAGAACAAAGGATTTGCCGACACCCGTTTTGCCTTTAAACGTGATTTGGGAAGCTTTAGATTAAGTTTTGACTGGACGCCTTTCGGCCGATATGAGCGCTGGTATTTCTTTATCGGAATCAAGAGCTCCATACTTAGTGATATTAAGTGGGAAAACAGAAGTCAGCGATAAGGCATATATTATAATTTTATACCTTCAAGTCACGCTAAAATCAAACTCAAATGAAAAAAATAATCAACACCCCGAAAGCCCCTGCTCCAATTGGTCCATACAACCAAGCAGTGTTGGTAAAAGATACGCTATACATTTCTGGACAAATCCCCATTGATCCAGCGACCGGGGAATTGGTTCAAGGGGACATCAAAAAGGAAACCCAACAATCCATGGAAAATTTGAAAGTCATTTTGGAAGAGGCCGAAATGTCCTTTGAAAATGTTATCAAGACTTCCATTTTTATTGCGGATATGCATCAGTTTGCACAAATCAATGAGGTGTACGGCACCTATTTTGACGCAGAGACCGCTCCAGCACGTGAAACCGTGGAAGTTGCCAATCTTCCCAAATTTGTGAATGTGGAAATTTCTATGATCGCCGTTAAATAGTTTCTTGGTGAAACTCCACCAAACCTTCTATAGGTCTGCGGCGGATAACGCCCAAGATTAAATCGTTGCGCTCCAAACAAGCGGTCAATTCATCTTGAAGGAAGTGGGCGATACTGCCCACAAAACTAATCGGCACTTTTGTGGCCAGTTCGTACTGCATTATGTAGTTGTTCACGAACTGCTGTAACCCTTTTTCAATAACCCCTTTACAGTAAGGGTGTTCTTTATTTTCGATAATGAATCGCGCGAAAGTTGCCAAATAGGTGTTCGGATTGGGTTGTTTGTACAGATGGTCTTTGATCACATCGGCATCAAGATCGTATTCTTTGGCAAATTTAATACCTAGGTCTTGAGGCATTTTGTGGAAATAGTAATCGCGCAATAATTTTCTTCCAAAGAAGTTACCACTACCATCATCCATCAAAATATAACCTAAGGAAGTCACTTTTTGAATCAATTGGTTGCCATCGTAGTAGCTGCAGTTGGAACCAGTTCCCAAAATACAAACAATACCCTGTCTACCAATTTTTGTGGTGGCATAAATGGCCGCATAGGTATCCTCCCGTACTTCTGCCTTGGCATTTGGGAAGAAATCCTTAAAAATGGCCTTTAAAAACTTTTTCATTCTATCGGTTCCACAGCCGGCCCCGTAGAAATAAAGTTGACGTACTTGTTCTTTGTTTTTGGAAAGTTCAAAGTTATTGGCCAATCGGTCTTCAATTACTTCTTTGGTCAATACTTCTGGGCTCAACCCCAAGGTTTGGGTTACAAACAGCTGCTTACCTTTATCGTCAAGGGCAATCCAATCGGATTTTGTAGCGCCACTATCCACAATCAAAATCATACGTCGAAAGTTTAGTATAGAAACCTGAAGAGGGTTCACGCCCTCTTCAGGAAAAAATTATGTGTAAGAATTAAATTATAAGCTTGCTGCGTGCAAAGCCAATTCAATCAATTTGTTGGAGTATCCAGTTTCGTTATCGTACCAAGATACTACTTTGAAGAATTTAGAGTTCAACTCAATACCTGCATCGGCATCGAAGATTGAAGTTCTAACATCACCTACAAAATCTTGGGAAACCACCAATTCCTCGGTATAACCCAAAACTCCTGCAAGCTCTCCTTCTGAAGCGGCTTTCATAGCGGCTTTGATTCCTTCGTAAGATGTTTCTTTTTCCAATTTAACGGTCAAATCCACTACGGAAACATCAGCAGTTGGCACTCTAAAGGCCATACCTGTTAGTTTTCCTTCCAAGGATGGAATTACTTTGGTTACTGCCTTAGCAGCACCTGTAGCAGCAGGAATAATGTTCAAAAGGGCACTTCTACCCCCTCTGTAATCTTTTCTTGATGGTCCATCTACTGTCAACTGCGTGGCAGTGGTAGCGTGAACTGTGGTCATCAAAGCTTCGGCAATACCAAACTCATCGTTAAGTACTTTGGCGATAGGTGCCAAACAGTTGGTAGTACAAGATGCGTTGGAAATAATGGTATCTGTTGGCTTGACATCCTTGTGGTTTACTCCCATTACAAACATAGGGGCATCTTTGGATGGTGCAGAGATCACTACTTTCTTGGCTCCACCATCAATATGGGATTGTGCCATGTCCAATGTGGTGAAAATCCCGGTACATTCGGCTACGATTTCAGCTCCGATTTCATCCCATTTAAGGTTTTTTGGGTCACGCTCAGCAGTAATTCTGATTGTTTTCCCGTTGACCACCAAGTGGCCATCCTTTACTTCAACAGTACCTTCAAAATTTCCGTGTACCGAATCATACTTTAATAGATATGCAAGGTGTTCCACATCCAACAAATCGTTGATTGCCACAACATCTACATCACCTCTTTTTACGGTTGCTCTAAATACCAACCTTCCAATTCTACCGAATCCGTTGATTCCGATTTTCAAATTTGACATTTTTACTTTTTTAGTGTTAACAATTAAGTTGTCATAATATCAGAAACCCTAATGAGTTCCTCGTCAATTTCTGTGTGTGCTCTTATAGCTTCTTCTAGCGGCACAAGTACCAATTTGGTATCTCTTATCCCCACCATAAGGTTTGACTTTCCTTCGAGTAGACTTTCTACGGCTTTCACTCCCATTCTACTGGCCAAGACCCTGTCAAAGCAAGTTGGGTTGCCCCCACGTTGCATGTGGCCCAATACGGACACACGTACATCGTAAATTGGTAAATGCTCTTCCACATATTCCTTAAGTTCGAAAACATTTTTACCTGTTTTATCCCCCTCGGCAACAATTACGATACTGGAGGATTTACCAGAGGCCTTACTTCTTTTTAAGGAATCCAATAAACGCTCAAGGCCCAAGTTTTGCTCAGGAATCAAAATCTCCTCTGCTCCTGCTCCAACACCTGCGTTCAAGGCGATATGGCCTACATCCCTACCCATAACCTCGACAAAAAACAAACGGTTGTGCGAGCTGGCCGTATCACGAATTTTATCGATGGCTTCGACTACCGTGTTAATGGCAGTATCAAAACCAATGGTATAGGAGGATCCTAAAATATCATTGTCGATGGTACCTGGAATTCCTATCACGGGAAAACCGAATTCTTTGTTGAAATTAAGGGCACCAGTAAAACTTCCGTTTCCTCCGATGACCACAAAGGCATCAACACCTTCTTTCAACAATTGCTCATGAGCCTTTTTTCGCCCTTCCGGGGTTCTAAAATCCTCACAACGGGCAGACTTGAGAATGGTACCTCCTTTATTTATAATGTTGTTTACGCTACGGGCATCCAAGGGCTTAAAGTCACCCTCAATCATTCCTTGATATCCTCTATAGATACCCACACATTCCTTACCTAAATACGCACAGGTACGAACAACGGAACGAAGTGCTGCATTCATTCCCGGTGAGTCCCCTCCTGATGTAAAAACTGCGATTTTTTTAATTTCTGAAGCCATTAAAAATTTTAAGACCTCAAAACTAGGAAACTTTATCCAAATTATAACGAGCTTAATAATTTATTTATATTGGATGAAATACTCAAACGTTTTCGTAATAAATTAATATGAAATTCACGAAAAATATAAAACTTTAAGGTCTTGGGTTAGGCAAATTTGCCCGTTTTTGTGAAAAGCGAATCAAACTATCCCTACCCATAATCTCCGTAGAGGTGTTTTGTGGTTCGGGCTTGGGTGCTTCGGCATTTGGTTTGAACACCTTTCGAATTAACTCCCGAAACGTATTGAAATCGACCTGATAAGACAGACCAACGCCTTGGGTATACCCTTGTCGCTCCGCTAAAAATTGCTGGATTTGGTTTTCCCTATTGAAAATTTTAGCACTTAAGGTTCCTTCTTCGTTCAAAAGCACCTGGACCTCAACATCCCCTGCCACAACGGTTTCGGACACGCCACTTCCTCCAACAGGAACTCCCACTCTACCGTTCACCAGTATGCGATCGGAAATTTGGGTGGACACGGTTACCCCAATCCTATCTTCGGTTGATATATCTGCATTAGGGTCTGTGTATCCCTGCTCATAAGAAAGTCCCAAGTTCAATTTATCATTGTTTCCTGAAAGGATTTGATTGAACAAGCCCGAAGCGGATTGAATTAAATTTCCAGTTACAGCCTGCTGGTTGATACCTGTTTGGTCGTTCACAAAAGTACCTTGGGCCAATAGAAAAAAGGCGTTACGCTCCCTGATGGTAGGGTCTTGCAGTCGATATTCCAACTCGGACTGTACTATTGATGTGGTACCGGGAAACTCAATATCAAAATTCACGTTGGGACTCTCAAGTTCACCATCCAATCGCACCACAACTTCGGTAGGTACTCGTCCCGTATACCCTGCATTATCCAAAAGAGGGGCTGGGTTCGCATTGAGTTGATAGACGGCTTCGAGGTTCAATTGGGCAGCCAAGGGGTCTCCTTCCCAGAGAATGGTCCCTCCAGGACGTACTTTAAAGCGCTTATCTATAATACCACCGTATTTAAATTGATATTCGCCCGTAACCACGGCAAATTCACCATACATATTGAATTTTCCATTGGTATTGATTTCCATTAGCATCAAACCTGCCCCTGTTCCCTTTAGGGAACTTCCTGTGTTCTGGTCCACCACAATCTCAACCTCGGCATCTGGGGTGATATCCAAATCAAAGTCCATTTCCAAACCTTGATACTCTTCCAATACACGCTCGTCATCAAACGAACTTGCCTTTTCTTTTTCAATGAAATTGATAAAGGAATAATCCCCGACACTGGTTACATCACTCAAGGGAATTTTAAGCGAAGTTCCCCTTGCGGTTGTCGCTACCACACTGATGGTCAAGGCATCTACCGAACCATAAATGCTCCCCGTTCCGTTCATGAACCCTGTTCCGTAATATAAGTTTTCCTCATCGTATTCGGTGTTCAGGATCATAAAGCGATTGTTCTCGGTATCTATATCCAAACCAAATTGCCAGTCATCAAAACCGGTGTGGCTAATAGTTCCGTCTAAAACTGCCGTTGTGTTTTCAGCTACATCCGACAGCCCGACTCTTTCAAAATAAAAGGTCTGGTCGAACAAACGCACTTTGGACATAGGGGCGAAATCATAGTCGACGTTTAAATAGGGAATTCCAATACCAGCGTCGTTTAAATTCAATAACCCATTAATGGAAGGGTTCTCGACATTGCCCGATATTTGAACACTTCCTGAGGCCTTGCCCCTAATATTCGAAATTATATCCTCTCCCAACGGCCGAAAAGGCTCCAAATCAAAATCCTTGAAATCTGCAGATAGATCCAATTCTTGAACATCGTTGTAATTGGTCACCTTACCATTTACATTAAGCAATTCCTTACCGTTATCGTTCAACCAAGTGCTCACACCAAATTCGGTAAGATCATTGTTTCCATAAATTCCCAACTCCAAGTCCCCTAAACGCATATCGTTAATACTGAAATTCTGGATTTTCAAGCTGGAGGTGGGTAAATAGTTTCCGTCCTTTTGAAGAATATTGAGAAAACCATCGACCTCTCCATTCATTTTAAGGCTATCAATGGAAGGGGTTATTTTATCCAAGGACACCAATTTAAACTGTAGATCGAGATCTTTGTATGTTGAATCGGCCAATTGGCCCCGCAAGCGAATTTGCTCACTGTTCCCATTATCCATGACCAAATCCTCGATGCGGATACTATCGAGTGAACTATCGAAAATCACCTTGTTCTTGTTGTTTCCATCTTTGTTCAACACCCAAGTGTTGCCCTTAAAACTCAAATCGGATTTTTTAAGGCCAATTACGGACTCGTTGTTGTCATTGAACGTATGGTAGAAGTTAAGGTTGTAGCTATCGTCATATTCGCTCCCTCCTTTAAATTCCGTTCTAAAGAACAGGGTATCCTTTAAAGTAGTGTTGATAAGGCTAAAGTCTTTAATGTCATAGAACACCGTGGACATATCTTCTACCGACACGAAGGTGTTGAACAGCGGGTTTGTATTGTCTATGATGACCTCAATATTGTCGAACTCGTTTTCGAAGGCGGCGATACTTGGGGATTTAAAAGTAAGTTTAAAATCACGTTTGTCCGCTTTAATGGTCCCTCGAATAAAAGTGTTAGGATCAAATGCTATTTCGGGAACAAATACATCGATTATTTTATTGTAGATCCTAAAATTAAAATCCACATATTGGCCTTCGGAAATCACAAAGGGTTCGTAATTGGTATAAATGCTACCTATGGAGTTTTGTACCAACCTGCCCAGTTCATCCACTTTAAAATAACCACTCATATACCCAGTGATAATGTCTGGCGAGTTGATTTCAATGGTCCGTACCGTATCTTTTTCGAAGGTAGATGTAACCGTAAAGTCCTCGAAGAAATATGTGTCGTTTTTATTTTGATAGGTGGTATTGGAAAATTGAAGCTGCCCTGCCATATTATCGATGGTGTTGCCCTCGATATCCATATCCACATGACCCTTAAATATGGAAACAGAGTCATTAATAATGTTTAGCGCCTTTAAGTCTGCATAATCCACTGCGGCCACAAAGTTGAACTTGTTGCGTTGGTCGGCAAAATCCGCTAGTCCCTGGAAATCGAACCTAAAATTGTCGTCGTTACACAACAGCGAACCATCAAACAATTGGTCTTTCAAAATTCCCGATACTTTTATCTTGTTGTATTCATAATTATTGTAATCCAACTTGTATACTTCTCCAGACACTTCGGTATTCAAACTTTCGGCCACAAACCCCTTACCCTCCACATTCATGTCCATGGAGGCATATCCAAGACTTTTGTTGTTGATGAATTCTCCAAGATTAAAATCTATCAAAGAAATAAATCCGATATAGGATGCATCCTCAATTTTCTGGATGTTGGTCATCTGAAAATCCACAAAACTATCACCAACTGCAGTATTTAAATTGACTGTTACGTTAATGGAGGTTTCGGTAATCTCCGTATCTCCCCTAACTGTAAACTGTCCCAGTTTCTGTATTGATTCAGGGATGTTCCTTCCCAAAATTTCGGGCAACAACCCTCTGAGCTGATAATAGCTCGAAGTAAGGTTGTCTATATCCCCTCGAACCACAAAAGGGGCATAATCGCTGAACATATTATCGAACCTAAAATCCCCACGAATACCTGTATTGTCGGTAAACAAAAACAGATTGTCCACCTGAAGTTGGTTTAACACCCCACTGAAATCCCCAGTAAAGTTTACTATTTTATCTGCACCAAACTCATTGTAAAATGCATTGATTTCGTTCAAGGCGACGGTCGATTCGGTAAAAGTGGCGTCAATATTCACCTTGTCAATAAACTGGGCCAAATCTTCCCTTTTATAATTGAAGATCAAATTCCCTTTCAATTCGGATTGTTCCGTATCAATTATAAGCGAATCAAAACGCATTTGTTCTTTGGTATACTTAAAATCGGTGGATAACTTTTGAAGTCGAATACCTCTTTTCGCCAAGGTGGAAAGGTTATCTATTTTCAGGGAAACATCAGGTCCCAATATTTGAAAGTCACTAGCCACAACGTCAATTTCTGAAAAATTGAGCGTTTCTGGAGCTTCCAAATTCTCATCAATCAAGCGAAATCGTCCATTACTGATTTGAATATCATCTGAAGCCAGATAAAAAGGTGGTGTTCCTGGGTCTCTTGGTTTTCCATCATCCAATTTATCCACGAACACATCTAAATTGGTCCCTGTTTCACCTTCGTAGGTTTTTAGGTTAAAAATCAATCCATCCACTTCAATATCGCCAAACTCCATTTTATTGTCGGCCATATTCCTAAGATTAAGAATGGAAGTGGAAAGTTTATGAATATAGAAAAGGGTGTCTTGCTTATAATCCTCGACATAAATCCCTTTAATTCCCGCATTCAAATTAAACAGGGAGAGACTTACCCGGTCAATATTGATGTTGGTGCCAAACTCCTCATTAATGGAATCCGTCGCGTATTTTGCCAAACTGGTCTGCACAACCGGCATGGATAAAATCAAGGAACCCAATACCATGATGATCAAAATGGTCAAAAGGATACGCAACAGTATTTTACGAAGTTTTTTGATAGGGCTTTATGTTTTACCTTTGATGACCAATTTTTGTTCCAAAACCTGTGACGAATACAAAAAATTATATTCTCGCCATCGAATCATCTTGTGATGACACTTCAGCTGCAGTGCTTTGTAATACAAAAGTACTCAGCAATGTAGTAGCAACACAAGAAATTCACAAGCAATATGGTGGTGTTGTTCCCGAGCTGGCTTCGAGGGCACATCAGCAAAACATTGTTCCCGTTGTGCACCAAGCCTTGGCCAAGGCAAATATCGATAAAAAAGAACTCTCCGCCATAGCTTTTACTCGTGGTCCCGGACTTATGGGTTCTTTACTCGTAGGAACCTCTTTTGCCAAGTCTTTGGCCTTGGGGCTCGAAATTCCTTTGATTGAGGTGAACCATATGGAAGCCCATATTTTGGCCCATTTTATTGAGGATGAAGAAAGAACGCCCCCTACATTTCCATTTTTGGGTATGACTATAAGTGGTGGACACACCCAGATTGTAAAAGTGAACGATTACTTTTCCATGGAAGTGTTGGGTGAAACCCTGGATGATGCCGTAGGGGAGGCATTTGACAAAAGCGCCAAATTAATGGGATTGCCCTACCCAGGTGGACCTTTGATTGACAAATATGCCAGACTTGGGAATGAAAATGCCTATCCTTTTCCCAAACCAAAGGTGGAGGGTCTCAATTTTAGTTTTAGTGGACTAAAAACAAGTATCCTTTATTTTTTACAACGTGAAACCCAAAAAAATCCAGATTTTGTTTCCGAAAACATGAACGATATCTGCGCGTCCGTGCAATATACTATTTTAGAAATTTTAATGGAAAAATTGCAATTGGCCGTGGAACAAACAGGCATTAAACAAATTGCCATTGGTGGTGGCGTTGCCGCGAATTCGGGCATTCGCAGTAGATTAAGTGATGCAGAAAAGCAATTGGGCTGGCAAACCTATGTGCCAAAATTTGAATATTGCACCGACAATGCGGGCATGATAGGCATCGTAGGCTACCTAAAATTTAAACAAGGTAAATTTACAGACCAAAGTATAGCTGCCAAGGCTCGTTATGCCATTGGTAGCTAAACAAATCCTATCTTTAGCCCATGCAGCTTTTTTACAACCCTCATATCGATTTTAGTGCCAAACAATTTGTTTTCCCTCCGGATGAAAGCAAACATATTGTTCGAGTCCTCCGCAAAACCGAAGGTGATGTGTTGCACATTACCAACGGAAAAGGATATTTGTTTGAAGCGGAAATTATTGAACCCGATCAAAAAAGGTGCAAAGCTCGCATCATATCGCACACAAAGGCTGTTCCCAAACGATTTAATCTGCATATGGCAGTGGCCCCTACCAAAATGAACGACCGCTATGAGTGGTTTTTGGAAAAGGCCACTGAAATAGGTGTTGACGAAATAACACCTATTATTTGCGACCATTCGGAGCGAAAAGTGATAAAGTTGGATCGCATGGAACGTGTTTTGCAAAGTGCCATGAAACAGTCCCTTCAAACGGTATTGCCGAAAATTAACCCTCCCATTACCGTTACCGAATTTTTGGCATCCGAAGTTGAAGAACAAAAATTTATCGCGCATTGTCTGGAAGGCGAAAAAATGGAATTGAAAAGAAGGGTAATTCCCGATAAAGACCTCGTTATCCTCATTGGCCCAGAAGGTGATTTCTCCAAAAACGAAGTGGATTTGGCCAAGGAAAAAGGCTATGTTCCCATTTCGTTGGGCAATACCAGACTTCGTACAGAAACCGCGGCCATTGTTGCCTGTGCCACCGTAGCCATGATCAACAACTGATTTAAGACGAACCTGATTTCAAATGGAATGCCTTACATTTGAAGTATGGGTATACAATTTCATATGAAACACCTCTTTTATAGCTTACTATGTATTTTAATGGCAAGCACGACCCTAAATGCCCAAGAAATCGCTGTTCTCAAATACGGAGGTGGCGGAGATTGGTACTCCAACCCCACGGCACTGCCCAATCTAATTGCTTTTTGCAATTCCAATATCGGGACCGAGATAAGTCCCGACTACGAGACGGTCGAGGCCGGCAGTGTTTCCATTTTTAAATACCCTTTCTTGCACATGACGGGGCATGGCAATGTCTTTTTTAACGAAGAGGAAGGAGAAAATCTGAGAACATATCTTTTATCGGGCGGTTTTCTTCACATTGATGACAATTATGGTATGGAACCTTATTTAAGAAGGGAATTGACCAAGATTTTTCCTGATAAGGCATTGGAGGAACTTGGAGCGGACCATCCCATTTTCAACCAAAAATATGCATTTCCAGATGGCTTGCCCAAAATACATGAACATGATGGAAAACGGCCCCAAGCCTTCGGTATTTTTGAACAGGGCCGGTTGATACTCCTCTATACCTTTGAATGTGACCTTGGAGACGGTTGGGAAGACCCCGCGGTACATAACGATCCTGAGGAGGTCCGCCTTAAAGCCTTGCAAATGGGTGCCAATATTGTGGAATATGCCTTTAAAAGTTAGCCAATGAATGCCAAAACAATTGCCAACGGAATTCTCAGAGCCATAGCCATTTTGGCCGGTATCGTACTATTGGGGTGGTTTTTATACAAGATACAGTCCGTTTTGGTGTATTTGGCCATCGCAGCGGTCATCGCACTGTTAGGAAGACCCATTGTATTGTTCCTTCGTAAAAAATTAAAATTCCCGAATACCTTCGCCGTAATAGCCACCATGTTGTTTATGGTTTCCATTTTTTTGGGCATCTTGGCGCTCTTCATTCCATTGATCACCAAACAAAGTAAAAATCTATCGCTGCTGGACATCGATAAGCTATCCGATAAAATAAATTCCCTTTACCTTGAAACTTTACAATATTTTGGGGCGTCTACCGGAAGTGTGAATGAAATTATCAACGAGACCCATATCGAGGAAAGCATGCTGTCTGGTCTGGATTTAGGATTTATTCCCGACTTTTTAAACACCTTTATGAATGCTCTGAGTACGTTTAGTGTAGGATTTTTTTCTGTGCTTTTCATTTCATTTTTCTTTTTAAAAGATCGGAATTTATTGCAAAACGGACTATTGACCTTTGTGCCCGATAACAAGGAAAGCAACATGGTAAAATCCATTGAAAAAATAAACAATTTACTCTCAAGATATTTTGCGGGAATTCTACTTCAACTTTTCATTCTGTTCGTGATTTACACAATTTCACTATTAATTGTCGGCGTTGAAAACGCTATTGTGATTGCCTTCCTCTGTGCCCTGTTCAACATCATCCCATACATAGGTCCAATCATCGGTGGAGTGATCATGGTTACGTTGACAATGACCAGCTTTTTGGGAGCTGAATTCAGCACGGTGATTTTACCCAAAGCCATGTATGTTTTAATTGGTTTGGGCATAGGCCAATTGGTTGATAATTTCTTCTCACAGCCCTTTATTTTTTCCAATAGCGTGAAGTCACATCCTCTTGAAATTTTCTTGGTGATCATTATTGCAGGACTTCTTTTTGGAGTGGTAGGCATGGTGGTCGCTGTGCCGGGATACACCGCAATCAAGGTGATTTTAAAGGAATTTTTAGACCAATATTCCATTGTGCAAAAGCTGACCAAAAACTTATAGTTTTTCTTTGAATAAACTTATTTTAAATACTGGTGTACAGGATTTTATATTTAAAAATATAAACACTGACATTATGTCGGTTTTGCTTCAAAAACCCATTTTTGAGGGTATAACGCAAAAAGAACTGGCCGAACAGCTTGAAGCTCGAAAAAAATGTCAGGACAAACTCCCTTCTTGGTTCAACAGTAAAAATATTTATTACCCGAACAAGCTAAATATTGAGCAAACCAGTTCCGAACAAACAGCTCATTATAAAGCTCAAATTGTTGGTGGAAAAACCTTGATTGACCTCACTGGTGGCTACGGTGTGGACAGCTATTTTTTCGCCTCCAAAATGGCTCGTGTCCTACACTGTGAAATCAACTCGGAACTAAGTGAAATCGCCCGATATAATTTTGAGGTTTTGGGCCAAAAAAATGTGGAATGTTTTGCTGAGGATGGAATCGAATTTCTAAAAAATTCAACCCAACATTTTGATTGGGTTTTTGTGGACCCTTCCCGACGGAATGATAAAAAAGGCAAGGTGTTTTTATGGGAAGATTGTCTGCCCAATTTACCCGAAAACCTAACCATGATTTTTGAAAAAACGGACAAGGTTTTGGTCAAGGCCTCTCCTATTTTTGACATTGCACAGGGCATCAAAGAACTTCAATGTACAAAAGAGGTTCATGTGGTAGCAGTGAACAATGAGGTAAAAGAATTGTTGTTTGTCTTGGAGAAAGGTTTCGAGGGAGAAATTCAAATTAAGACCGTCAATCTTTTACCCCATCAAGAGGACCATTTCAATTTTATACTTGCAAAAGAATCGTCCTTGGAAATCGATTATGGGGCACCACAGGAATATGTATACGAGCCTAATGCCGCCATTTTAAAGTCAGGTGGTTTTAGGTCCGTAGCTGCATTTTACAAAGTAACCAAGCTTCATCCCCATTCCCATTTATACACTTCTTTGGAGAAAATTGATTTTCCTGGACGAATATTCAAAATTGAACAAGTACTTCCCTATACCAAAAAATCCATTAAATCATTGGGACTGACCAAAGCAAACATTACCACCAGAAACTTTCCGATGACCGTAGCAGATATCCGTAAAAAATTCAAGATCAAGGATGGTGGTGAGCACTATTTGTTTTTTACCAAAAACACTAACGACTCCCTTTTGATAGTATCCTGTAAAAAGGTGTAGGACTAATCCAAGTTATCCATCCAATCAAAAAATAGGTTTATCCAATTTTTTAACCTTTCATGTTCCAATCCCAAAGAAAATCCATGTCCACCTGTTGGATACACATGCATGGTTACCGGGACTTTGTTTTCATTCAATGCTGAAAAGAACATTAAACTATTTTCCACGGGAACAGCTCCATCGTCTGCAGCATGCAGCAAAAAAGTGGGTGGTGTATTTTCATCTACCTGCTTTTCATTGGAAAGGTAATCCAATTCAGTCTGTGTTGGGTTTTCCCCGACCAAGGATGCTCTGGAACCAGTATGCGTGCTTGGTTGGCCTAAAGTAATCACTGGGTAAATCAAGGCCATAAAATCAGGGCGAGCAGCTATGCCATCTTCGCCATCTTGCGGGGTATAGACTTTTTCATCGTAATGCGTGCCCAAAGTCGAAGCCAAATGTCCCCCAGCGGAAAAGCCCATAATCCCAATTTGATTTTCATCCAGATTCCACTCTTTAGCCTTGCTTCGAACCAATCGCATTGCTCTTTGCGCATCTTGCAAAGGCACTAAATGTTTATCCTTTGTTATGGATTTGGACCAAGGCAAACGGTATTTTACCACAATTCCCGCAATCCCTTTTGCCGTTAACGTCTTGGCAATATCGGTTCCCTCCCAATCATAGGCCAAACCATAATACCCTCCTCCCGGAAAAATAACAACGGCCTTGCCATTGGACATTCTCTTGGATGGTAAGTATACTTCAATTGTTGGTTCCTGAACATTGGTAATCCAAATGAGGCCGTCTTCGGTATGCTCAACTTTTTCAGCTTCATCGGAAGCTTTTTGGTTTGGTATTCCATTCGACCAAAGTGGGATGGTGGTATTTTGCGCTGACATTCCGATAGTGGTCAATACTAAAATCAATGCCGTTTGTTTGATGTTCTTCATGTGCTTGGTTTGTTGGTTTATTCGGGGCATTCCCATTTAAAATTGGCCACCTTATCGTTGGATCCTGCGGACAAATTGTAATGCCACCATTCGGTGCGAATGGACCAAAATCCATGGGCTTCCATGGTTTCTTTTAATAGCTTTCGGTTATCCAAAATGTTTTGGGGCAGGTCCATATTGTCGTGATAGGCCCGTTTTCCAAAATAGTCGAAGTCCGTTCCCATATCCAATTCATTGCCCTCCAAATCAACCAAAGTGATATCTACGGCACCTCCCTTATTATGAATGGAGCCTTTATCTGGGTTGGCCACATATTGAGGATTGGGTACAATCTCCCACATTTTATATTGCACGGAATTGGGGCGATAACAGTCAAAAAACTTGATTTTAACTCCTTTTTCAAGGAAGTCCTTGTTAGCGGCAATCAAGGCCTTGGCGGTTTTTACTCGGGTATAGCATTCCGCACAATCATATACTTTGGCTTTTAAAAAGTTGTTTTCGGTGGCGTAACGTAGATCATATACGAAATCCTTGCTGAAATCTTCCAAACGTACAAAAGTAGTATCGGCCAGCCCCTTAAAAGTTTTAAGCTCTAGTGTTGCGATTTTTGGATTTGAATCCACCACAACAGAATCCATCACTTCAACAGTTCCGACATGTTTAGTTGATTCCGTTTTCTTCTTTTTCTGACCACAACTTACTGTCAAAATAAGAATAAAAAGTACTAAGCTATGCTTCATGTCAGTCGATTTGTTTTTGTTTGGCAAACCAAGTATACAAAGAATCTGTAGTATAGGCCCTATCCCACGCATTGTGTCCAACCCCCTTATATCGGGTGTATTGAACATCATATCCCATTTCTTTTAGCCTCGCTACCATACCGTCGGATTCTTCCACGCTAATTTTATTATCCTGATCGCCATGAAACACCCAAATGGGCATTTTTTTATTGATCCAATGAGCATACGGCAGCGGTGCCATGCCACATACCACTGCCATGGCGGCAAACTTGTCTGGGTATTGCGTAGCCATTTCCCAAGCCGCACTTCCCCCTCTGCTCAAACCCGTAAGGTAAATTCGTTTTTTGTCCACCCGATGGGCAGCCACAACAGAATCCAGCAATTGGGCAACTGCTTGGGTATTCCACCATTTTTGGGCATGCGGGTTTTGGGGAGCTAAAATCAAAAATGGAAATTGCATACCCTCTGCCAATAATTTTGGAGGGCCGTTGTCTTTAATATATTCTACTTTTTGGCCAGATTCACCACCGCCATGAAGAAAGAGCAACAAGCCAAATTCCTCGTCTTCCGAATTAAAATAGTCTTTTGGATAATAGAGGTAATACTTTAGGGATTCTCTGGTCACGGTTTCCAGCTCGTCCAGCACCAAATGGGATTGGGCAGCACAGGCTTGGAACACCAATAATCCCATCAAAACGAAAAATCTTATAAATTGTTTACACATGGCCCATACAAATTACAAAAGTTTATCGGCGATTTCCTGCCAATTATGGGCGCGCTCAAAGGTATTTACATTGGCGTTGTGCGGTGAGGAAAACATAATGGACCTCCCAGTAAAAGGTTCTAAATTTTTGCTTCGGTCATCAATCAACACATCACCCTTCAAAATATGCTTATCCCCACATAAAATTCGGTTTTGCCAAGGAATGAACGGAAAATGAAGGTCGAGCCAATCCGATTTTTCCTTTAAGGAATCCGGAAATTCCATCGCTGCAGAAGCTATATAAACTTGATATTTCTTACTCAATTCCAACAGCACCTCTTGGCTGCCGGGAATAAGTTCCAGATTTTTGAAGAACCCGACCCTTCGCGTATGGTCTTTAATGGATTTTTGATGTTCTTCCGGCACACATTGCCAAACTTCCCTGCCGAGGCATTCAGTTACACTTAAATGGGCGTTAAATTCTTGGTTGTAGATTTCGATATGGGCCATGTAAGCATCAGCAATCACCTCGTCCATATCCACAAAAATGGTCATACTTTAATTTTAGTTCCGTGAAGTACGCAAAAACTTGCTGAATAATCAAGATTTACAGACCGGTCTATCCATATCACCTGAAATTTGGTGTGCTCAAATTGCCAAAACCAAAGACCCTTTCATTATTTCTTAAAAAAAAGGGATTGGTTTTCAAGAATTCTTTAAAACTTGATTTGACCGTTATCAAACCGCTTAGACCCAGTTTTAAATTAGATAAATAACAGTTACCTTCACACATTAAGTATGGAAAAAGCGATACATCACTTTTTCAAATAAATTCAACCTTACTATGTTGCCCAAAGGAAACTTCCCCCAAAAGGTCTTTTTAAATGGTAAAATAATAACAAGTGAAGACGCCAACATCTCCGTTTTTGACCGCGGATTTTTATTTGGTGATGGTATTTACGAAGTCATGGTGCAGTTGGAAAACGGTATTTTCTACAAAAAAGCCCACCTGGATCGCTTACAGGAGAATTTGGATAAGATTGGGATTGATTTTGAGGTAGACACCCTTTACCCAGAAATTGACTCGCTTATCGAGGCTTCTGGACTTTCAAATTCGTCTTGCTTGATTTATATGCAGGTTACGCGCGGAACAGCTCCCAGAAAACATTCCTATCCCAAAGGGATAGCAGCCAGTGTGATGATGTATGCCCTGCCCTTTGAACTGCCTTACATCAATACTAAAAATATGAAGGCCATTACCACCAACGACTTTAGATGGCATCGATGCGACATCAAATCCATTTCCTTGCTCGGAAATATTATGACGAATGAGGCGGCCATGAATGCGAATTGCGATGAGGCGGTTTTAATTCGTGATGGAAAAGTTACCGAAGGGTCGCATACCAATATCTTTTTTGTGAAAGCCGGCAAAGTAATGACCCATCCTGCCAACGAACATATCTTGGATGGAATTACCCGAAAAGTCGTGGTGCAATTGTGCAAAGAATTGAATCTGACTTTGGTGGAGGAAGCAGTTGCTTTCGATGAAATTCCAACGACGGATGAGGCCTTTTTTACGGGAACCACCACACAGATAGCATCCATTGCAAAATTAGGGGAACACACGTATTACGAAGACAATACAATTGGCCCCATAACAAAACAACTCCAAGAGGCCTTTGCCAAATTGAAAGACATAGACACAGCCGACATAACTTTATAAGTGACCCGAATTATGATGACCAACCTCAAACAATTTCAAAAACCACTGCTCTTTTTAATGGTACTGTTCATTTTTTCCTGCAAAAGCAGTGAAGCATATGATGTACTTATTTTAAATGGAACCGTTTACGATGGAAAGGGCGGTGAACCCATTCAAACCGATATTGCCGTAAAAGATTCCATGATTGTGGCCCTAGGTGACTTATCTGGTGAAAAAGCCATTAAAACCATTGATGCCACAGGACTTGCCGTATCACCGGGTTTTATTGATATGCACACCCATATTGAACCCATAATGGAGCTGAATGACTGTAAAAGTCATGTAACACAAGGGGTGACCACTGCATTGGGCGGACCTGATGGAAGTTCCCCCTACCCTTTAAAACCTTACATGGATAGTTTGATGCAGAAAGGTATCGGAATGAATGTGGGCTATTTGGTGGGACATAATACTGTGCGCCGCAACATCATGGGATTGGAAAATCGTGCTCCTACCGAGGAGGAACTCAAAGCCATGGAAGCGGAAATCGACAGCGCTATGAAAGATGGCGCGTTTGGTATTTCAACCGGGTTAAAATATCTGCCGGGAGCTTTTTCAAAGGTGGATGAAGTAATTGCCTTGTCGAAGGTGGCATCTTCTTATAATGGAATTTATACTTCGCATTTGAGAGAAGAAGGTTTGGGACTGTTTGATGCCGTTGCCGAAGCCATTCAAATTTCTGAAGATGCCAATATTCCTGTTGTGCTCACCCACCATAAAGCCATTGGAAAACCTATGTGGGGCAAAAGTTCCAGGACCTTGGCCATGGTGGATTCCGCAAGAGCAAAAGGTCTCAACATTAAAATGGACCAATACCCCTACGCGGCAAGCTATACCAGCATTTCAGTTTTGATCCCCAGTTGGGCAAGAGCGGGCGGACAGGATGCATTCGCGGAAAGAATCAACGATCCAGTGTTGCGGGACAGTATTAAAAATGGCATCGTTTTCAATATTTTAAACGACCGTGGTGGTTCTGATTTGGATAGAATTCAGTTCGGTAAAGTGGAATGGGATCCAGAGTTGGAAGGAAAGACCTTGAAATATTGGTGTGAACAAAACGATTTGGAGCCTTCTGTGGAAAATGGCGCCGATATGGTGATTCAAGCACAGTTGAACGGTGGGGCAGGTTGTGTTTTCCATGCCATGGCCGAAGAAGATGTGGAAAACATCATGCAACACCCTTTTACCATGATTGGTTCCGATGGCCGATTGACACAACCGGGAATTGGCCACCCTCACCCTCGTGGCTATGGCACTTTCCCAAGAGTTTTAGGTCATTTTGTTCGTGAAAAGAAAATCTTGACTTTACCCGAGGCCATTCGTAAAATGACATCTATGCCTGCTGAAAGCTTGGAATTGTCCGATAGAGGTTTGATTCAAGAAGGAATGCGGGCGGACATTACCATTTTCAATCCAGAAACCGTAATTGACAAAGCCACATTCGAAAAACCACATCAATATTCCGTAGGAATTGAATATGTTTTGGTCAATGGTGGATTGGCCGTGGACAAGGGAGAATTTAAAGATATTAAATCAGGAATAGTACTAAAAAAGCAATAATAACCAACTCAATATGAAAAAAGCAACATTAACGCTAGCGGCGGCGTTCGGATTTTTATCCTTAACTGCTCAAGCCCAAGAAGCAACTGTCGACAAAAAATATACCAAACAAATTGAAAAATTGGCCAAGGCCAAACAAGTTAAATCTGCCTTTACCCTTATCGAGGGATATAAAGAGCAAACCGAAAAAGACCATATCACCCTAACAGAGATTTTAGCCGCTCCTTTTAAGGAAGATGCAAGGGGTGTTGCCTTTGCAAAAATGTTGGAAGAGGCAGGCGTTGATAGTCTTTGGACCGATAAGGTTGGAAATGTTATCGGACTTCGTA
This sequence comes from Flagellimonas cixiensis, assembly GCF_042134615.1. GTDB lineage: Bacteria > Bacteroidota > Bacteroidia > Flavobacteriales > Flavobacteriaceae > Flagellimonas > Flagellimonas cixiensis. The sequence continues at coordinate 2,765,259 of NZ_CP169639.1, read as the reverse complement.
AGGGCACCTCTGGAGAAGCTGGCTACGTAGGCATTGATGCGCACTTGGACGTGGTTTTCCCAGAAGGCACCGATGTTACCGTTAAAAAAATTGGCGATACCCTTAAAGCCCCTGGAATTGGTGATGATACGCGAGCATTGTCCAATTTGATTTCTATGTTGAAGGCGATGAACAAAGCAGGAATCAAAACAGAAAAAGATGTGCTTATTGTAGGTTCGGTAGGTGAAGAAGGGCTTGGCGACCTACGCGGAATGAAATATATGTTCAATGAATCTGGATTGGACATCGACTCTTGGATTGCCATTGATGGAGGTGCCATGGGCCGTATCAGCAATGCAGGGCTGGGTTCCAAACGTTACAAACTTTTGGTAAAAGGAAAAGGGGGGCACTCTTGGGGTGCTTTCGGGCTTGCCAACCCTCACCACGCTTTGGGCAAAGCCATTGATGTTTTTTCAAAGGCAGCATGGGAATTCACGCAAGGAGATGTTCAAAGAACCAGCTTTAACGTTGGTAGAATTGGTGGCGGAACTTCAGTAAATTCCATTCCTTTCGAATCTTGGATGGAAGTGGATATGCGTGCCATCAGCCCAAAAAACTTGGATGAAATCGAGGCGATTTTCAAATCATCTGTGGAAAAAGCCATAGCCGAATACAATGCCAGCGGTGTTGAAGGCGAGGTAACCTACGAACTCATCAAAATTGGGGATAGACCCTCGGGTGAATTGGCACCAGAGGTGCCCTTGGTGCAAAGAGGTATGGCCGCCACAGAATTTTTTGGGGTACAACCCTCCTTGGGAAGAGGTTCTACCAATATCAACATTCCTGTTTCCAAAGGAATCCCAGCTATTTGTATTGGACGTGGCGGTAAAGGTGGAGGCGCCCACTCACTTCACGAGTGGTATGTAAACGATGAGAAAGCCGAAGAATCCATCAAATTGGCTTTATTGATAACCCTTGCCCAAGCAGGTTTAGAAAAATAATAACATGATCAGAGTACTCCATAGATTTTTTGTTTGTATACTTTTCGTTTGCACAACATCAATTTACAGCCAACTAAGCCAAGAGCAAGAAACGAAGATCGACAACTTGTTTTTGGATTGGAACCAACCCAACCACCCCGGTGGGGCCATTGCGGTAATGCAAGGGGAACAAGTGGTGTATTCAAAAGCTTTTGGTTTGGCCAGTATGGAGTACATGGTTCCCAATGCTACGGGAACACGATTCAATGTAGCTTCGGTATCCAAGCAGTTCAGCTCTTTGGGGATTGTGAAATTGCATTTGGAGGGCAAGCTATCCATTGACGATACCATTGATAAATATATAGACGGGCTGGCTTCATTCGGAAGTAAAATCACCATCCGTCAAATGATGCACCACACCAGTGGTCTACGAAGTTTGCATGCCCTTTTTGCCCTAGCGGGTTGGAGAAATGACGATTCCAGAACCAATACTGATTTGGATAGGTTGATGTTGCTCCAAACCGACCTTAATTTTGAACCTGGTTCGGAGTACCTCTATTGCAATACGGGCTACATGTTCTTGGCCAGCATCATTGAAAAGGTCACCAACAAACCCTTTGTGGATTATATGGAACAGGAAGTGTTCATCCCTTTAGGAATGCACGAAACGTATGTAGAAGACCGTTACGATAGAATTGTTCCGAACAATGCCACCTCTTACTACACCCAAAGGGATGGATTTGTTCGTGCTGTGGAGTATTGGGGCTATGTGGGCTCTGGAAATATGCACACCACAACGGCTGATTTATTAAAATACCTGAAGAATTATTACAGCCCAACAACAGGTTGGAAAGCTGCGTTTGATATGATGCAGACACTCGACCCATTGAACGATGGTAGTTTTAACCAATATGCATTTGGGGTGAACGTGGAAGAGATTTTGGGCAAAAAACGGGTAAGCCATGGGGGTTCCATTGGAGGTTTCCGTTCCCATATTGCCGTGTTCCCGAACGATAAAACCAGTATTGCCATCATCACCAATTTTTCGTCTTCAAATCCATCCGGAAAATTAAATGATATTGCGGAAATCCTTTTCGACCAAAAAATGACCCCGAAGGAATTGACACCCGCCAAAATTTCAAATAGTAGCAAAGAGTCCATAACGGGCACGTATTGGAACGATGATTTGTATGAAGAAAACGAAGTGGAATTTAGTGGTGACACCCTATTTCTAGGAAGTTCCAAAGCCGCATTTATTCCAGTTGACAAAAATAAATTTGAGGCCATTTGGAGTGGAACCACTGTCACTTTTAAAGGAAACCAGTTTACGTACCAACCTCATAGTGGCAAACCTCAAGTATTCAAAACATTTAAAGAAGAGCCCCTAACAGAAGTAATGGCCAAAGAGTATGAAGGGGCCTATTACAGTCGTGAAATCCATACTTCCTATGCCATTTTTCATAAAGAGGGAGAACTGTTTGCCTATCATATCCGTCACGGTGAAATTAAATTGGAGCAGAAATTCAAAGACATGTTAGTGGGTGATTATCCGTTACGCGCATTGAAATTTAAACGGGAAAACGGTAAGATCACCGGAGTATTCATTTCAGACGGCAGAGCAAGAAACCTTTGGTTTGAAAAACCAATTAAACGCCATATTGGAAAAAATAACGATTCAAAAAGCTACCGAGGTTTTTGATATGTAATAGGATTACAATCACAAAAAAGTTGGGTGGCCATCATTGTATCCCCTTTTTGTGAAAATCTGCTCTATTGTCGTATTTCAGCGAAAAGTATGGGGTATAAATTCCCTTTTTCACCTCCCAGTAGTTAAATTGCAAGGAATTCGCACATAGCAACTAAACAACAACATATGCAAACTATCAAACAACAATTTCAATTGGGCAGCATCCTTTTGACCGCCTTAGTGGTGGGCTGCTCCCCGAAGTTTACCGAAGAAACCAAGGATGGTTTCAATCTTGTCCATAATGAAGCTGGTAAAACCCTTGGGTATAGTCCCGCCTCCAAGGTTTCCCTTTTAACGGTTGACCAATATGCTTTTAAAGATTTGAATCAAAATGGTACTTTGGACCCTTATGAAGATTGGCGATTGAGTACCGAGGAACGTGCCAAGGATTTGGCTTCCAAAATGAGTGTGGAACAAATAGCAGGTTTAATGCTCTACAGTGCCCACCAATCCATTCCGGGCGGAGGAAACAGCTTTTTTGGTCCCGTTACCTATGGTGGTAAACCTTATGCCGAAAGCGGAGCCAAGGCAAGTGACCTCTCCGATGTCCAGAAAACATTTCTTCAAGAAGATAATTTAAGACATGTTTTGATTACCAGTGTGGAAACACCAGGTATTGCCGCACAATGGAACAACAATGCCCAAGCTCTGGTGGAGGGCATTGGCATGGGAATTCCTGTGAATACCAGTAGTGACCCTCGACACGGAAGTGATTCCTATGCAGAGTTCAATGCCGGTGCAGGGGGTAAAATCTCCATGTGGCCGAGCACTTTGGGAGTCGCTGCCAGCTTTGACCCAGCTTTAATGCAACAATTTGGAGACGTGGCTTCCCAAGAGTATCGTGCACTGGGAATAGCTACAGCACTATCCCCTCAAATTGATTTGGCCACTGAGCCAAGATGGTCCCGTTTTGACGGCACCATGGGTGAAGACCCGCAATTAGCCGCCGATATGGCTAGGGCTTATGTAGATGGGTTTCAATCTACCGATGGTGGTGGATGGGGCCATCAAAGTGTAAACGCCATGGTAAAACACTGGCCGGGCGGAGGCCCAGAAGAAGGGGGGCGTGATGCACATTTTGGTTACGGCTCTTATGCTGCTTACCCTGGCAACAATCTTAAAGATCATTTGATCCCGTTTACCGAAGGTGCTTTCAAATTGAATGGCCCTACTAAAATGGCCACTGCCGTAATGCCCTATTATACCATTTCCACTGATATGGATACAAAGAATGAGGAAAATGTGGGCAACTCCTATAACAAATACCTCATCACCGATTTATTAAGAGGGGAATATGGTTATGATGGGGTGATCTGTACCGATTGGGGAATTACGAATGATGCACCTAATGTGTATGAGTTTAGAGGAAAACCATGGGGTGTCGAAAATTTGAGCGTGGCGGAACGTCACTATAAAATTATTGAAGCAGGATGCGACCAATTCGGTGGAAATAATGATATGGGGCCTGTGATTGAAGCTTATGAAATGGGTGTCGCAGAACATGGTGAAGAATATATGCGCCAACGTTTTGAAACCTCTGCCGTGCGTTTGCTACGTAATATCTTCAATACCGGATTGTTTGAAAATCCATACTTGGATGTAGCTGAAACTGAACAGACCGTTGGTAAAGCAGAGTTTATGGCTGCTGGTTATAACGCACAATTAAAATCCATTGTGATGTTAAAGAACCAAGCCGCAGCACTACCGATGACCACCAAGAAAAAGGTTTATGTGCCACAACGTTATGTGGCCTCCACAACCAACTGGTTTGGGGTTCAAACCCCAGAGCGCACCGAATATCCATTCAATATGGAGGTGGTTGAAAAATATTATGAGGTAGTGGAAAATCCTGAGGATGCAGACTTTGCCTTGGTTGGAATCACCAATCCTGACGGCGGTGTAGGGTATGATGTTACCGACACTGAAAAAGGTGGAAACGGTTATGTCCCCATTAGTTTGCAATATGGGACTTACACTGCCACCACTGCAAGGGAAACCAGTTTAGCTGGTGGTAGCCCATTTGAAGATTTTACCAATCGTTCGTATAAAGATAAAACTACGACGGCATCCAATAGTTCAGATATGGCTTTGGTGACTGATACCAAACGTAAAATGGGTGACAAACCTGTGGTAGTGGTCGTCAAGGTTTCCAAACCTATGATCTTTGCTGAAATTGAACCGTCTGCCGATGCCATTTTGGTTCAGATGGGCGTGCAGGACCAAGCGATTTTGGATATCATTTCTGGAAAAACGGAACCCTCTGCCCTTCTACCCTTCCAAATGCCCAGCAATATGGTAACGGTTGAAAGTCAGTTTGAAGACGTTCCTAGAGACATGGAACCTTATACCGATGTCGAAGGCAATAGCTATGATTTCGCTTACGGACTGAACTGGAACGGGGTTATTAATGACGCAAGAGTGGAGAAATACAAGTAGTTAAACGAATCTATAAAATATGAAAGGCCCCTTTTAAAGGGGCTTTTTTTATACTAAAGCACTGTCAATACTGTGCGTATTCCTGTCACCTTCCTTGGATAGATTCTTTAGTTTGTTATGCTCATCAAAAAGATAGAAAACAATTTAAACCTTTGTGCTTAAATCAATGAGTTGGTTTGGGTTTCTTATTTTGCCACTATTGCATCGACCTCAATTTCTATTAGCCAATCTGGGTTGATAAAGCCAGAAACCTGCATAATGGTATCAACAGGTTTGATGGTCTTAAAATAGGACGCGCGAACATTTGCCGCTTCTTTCCAGTCTTTTATGTTCACCAACAACATGCGAGTTCTAACAACATCCTTTAAACTCGACCCTGCTTTCTCCAAGGCAGTCTCAATGGTTTCCAAACATTGCTTGGTCTGTAAGGCAACATCACCAATCCCCACGGTCTCACCACTTGCATTCAATGGAGCTGTTCCTCCTATGGTAATATATGGTCCCACGCGAACTGCCCGACTAAAGCCAATGGTTTCTTCATATGGGCTTCCGCTTGATACTAAAACTCGTTTCATAATTAGCTTTTTAAAATGGTTTCCTTAATGGTTTTTCATTTTTTGCATTTGTTCATTGGCCTCTTTGAAGATCCCACGGATTACGTCACCGTTGGAGGGTTCCTCCGCTAGCGTTTCTGGATTCCATTGACTGCGTTCCGTTGCAAAAAAATCACCCCCATAAATGTGCAGTCCACCGGTAAACCGTTTTAAGGGATTGGTAACCGAGTGAATGGCACTGGTATTTAAGGTGGCAACGTCCCCTTCAAACAAACACCTTACGTCCTTAGCCTCCAATCCATTTTTCTGGTTTTCCCAAATAATATTGTCCTCTCGACCTGTATAGATGCCAATGTTGGCCCACATTTTATGATTATGGGGCATAAGGTTCAT